>JARIGO010000004.1 GCA_029288805.1 Candidatus Nomurabacteria bacterium | reverse complement strand
AAACACCGCCTGCCTCTGCCCCTTCTGGCAACTCATACTCCTCCACACTCCATTCCTTCACCCCACTCTTATCAGCAGTGGCAACATGAATAGACTCCGCATCTTTTATAAACACGGTGCCAATTTCAAATAGCTTCACTTCCTGTTTTCCAAACAACGGTGCATTTAAGCGATTCATTTCGTAACTTTCTTTCAATGCGTCGCTGAGATTAGTACGCAAAGCACTCTTATCTTTTGGACCATGCGCAATGTACACGTCTCCTTTTTTTCGGAAACTATAATTCATCACTTCTTGATATCCTTGTTCTGCCAATGCGTATTTGATAGCGCGAATTTTTTCATACTGTTCGTTTGCTACTGGAGCTGGTGTAAATGGCAATGCCTTTGCTGGAATAGTATCGTACCCAATCACGCGACCGAATTCTTCTACCATGTCATGCGCGCCAGTGATATCCTGTCTCCAAAATGGCACATCAAGTGTGTAGAAGTCACCGTCTTTTGTATAGGTGTATCCGTATTGATCCATTACCTTCACCATAGATGCATCAGTAATAGTGTCGCCGAGTGAGCGTTGTATGTCTGCCAATGTAAAAGAAATAGCACGCTCTACGTGAGGATGAGGATACTTTTCGCTCATAGCAGTCACTTTTCCTCCACCAAGAATATAAATAAGTCCCAAAAGTTTTGCCTGAGCAATGGCAACCATTTCTGGCGCAAGGTTATTCTCAAATCGTTTTGATGCATCAGTAATGAGTCCAAGCGTGCGTGAAGTCTTGCGTACACTTGTAGCATCAAAGTTTGCTACCTCTACGATGACCGATGTTGTATCCAGAGTTACTTCTGCAGCATTGCCCCCCTTCACTCCTGCAATAGCCAAAAGTTTTTCACTATCAGCAATAACCATCATGCCTTCCTTCAGCACCTTTTCTTCTCCGCTCAGCGTCGTAATTTTTTCGTCTGCCTTTGCTTCACGAATAACAATACCATCTGTAACTTTGGTGGCGTCAAAAACATGCGTTGGCTGACCAAGATCGAGCAAGATAAAGTTTGTAGCATCAACAATAGTATTGATTGAACGCTGACCAACCGCTTCAATTTTCTTCACGAGCCAGTCTGGCGATGCACTAATCTTTATATTATCAATACGAGTAGCGGCATATCGAATGCACTTGTCAGTTTGTATATCGATAGAAACTTCTCCTGATGCTGTTGGAAGTGTGTACACACTGGTAATGAAATTGAGATCAAGCAATCCTGCAATTTCTCGTGCCATGCCGTAATGGCTGAGACAGTCTCCCGCTCGGTCAGGTAGGACTTTGATATCAAAGATAGTATCGCCATCAACGACTTCTACATCTTCTACTTCAAATGCATGAAAAATAATTGCCTCCTTTAGCACTTCTGGAGCTGGAAGCGGATCTTCAATATGTGATTGTAGCCAGTTGTAGGAATACTTCATATTAAAATTGATTAAGTCTTAGGTCGCCTTGGTATTCCAAGCGCACGTCATTAATGCCGAACTTTATATTTGCCAAACGATCAACACCGAAGCCGAATGCGAAGCCACTGTATTTCTGAGTGTCATACTTTACTGCATCAAAAACATTTGGGTGCACCATGCCGGCACCTCCAAGTTCAAGCCACTTCTCTTCTCCGTCCTTTACAATTTTTACATCAACCTCAAAACCTGGCTCAACGAATGGAAAGAAGCTCGGACGAAGACGTAGCTCTGTTTCCTTTCCAAATAATTCCTGAAGAAAGTTCAGTAGTGTAGCCTTCATGTGTTCAACGGTAATGCCCTCACCCACAACTAGTCCTTCTAATTGATGAAATTGCATTTCATGCGTAGCGTCTGTTGACTCATTACGAAATACCTTACCAGGAACAACAATAGCAAACGGTGGCTTATGGTTTTCCATAAAGCGAATCTGCACGGGAGACGTATGTGTTCGCATCACAAAGCCAGGCTTATCCTTAATGAAAAACGTATCTTGCATGTCACGAGCTGGATGGTCCTTTGGTACGTTCAATGCATCGAAATTATGCCATTCGTCCTCAAGTTCTGGACCAGTAGCAATAGAAAAACCCTGTTTGGTGAAAATACTATATATCTCTTCGAGTACCAATGTTAGTGGATGTAATGATCCTTTTTCTATTTGCTCCATACGTTCTTAATCTTACTCCAAAGACTACTTT
Source organism: Candidatus Nomurabacteria bacterium (assembly GCA_029288805.1). Classification (GTDB taxonomy): domain Bacteria; phylum Patescibacteriota; class Minisyncoccia; order Phycocordibacterales; family UBA9973; genus UBA4124. Next base: position 7,664 of record JARIGO010000004.1, on the reverse strand, counting down.
TTTGCTTGCAACCATTCGGGCAAACTTTTTTGCCGTGCTTTTCTACAGTCTGGGCAATACAGTCATCGCACAAAATCATGTGCTTGTTACATGTCTTATTTTCACAGTTAAGATACTGCTCGCTTGGTGCACCGCAGTTGTCACACATGCCAACCACTTTGTGTTTATTATCATTTGTGTAGAAGCCCATCATGATACGGCGATCAAAGACATAGAGTTTGCCTTCGAAGTCTTCATTTGGAAACTGCTCCATGTATGACACGATACCGCCATCAAGCTGATAGACATCATTGAAGCCTTGGGTAATAAGGTAGCCACTGGCCTTTTCACAACGTACGCCACCAGTACAGACAGTTACGACTGTTTTGTTTTTGAGATGCGAAAGCCCCTTGATGATTTTTGGAAGGTCACGAAAATTTTGCAATGGAGGCGTGATAGAACCGGCGAACTTCCCTACCTTGTGTTCGTAGGCATTGCGCATGTCAACGATATAGAACTCTTTGCCGGAATGAATCCATTCATGGAGTTCTGCGGGCGGCAAATGTTTTCCAGTGACTTCATTGGGATTAACATCACAGACGCCAAGATGCGCTGATACGATTTCCTCACGCAACTTCACGGACAGTTTTGGAAAAGCGTCACCAGTACCAGGACTGCGCTTGAAATGAACGTTCAAGAATCGTGGATCCTTTTGCATGTCTACAATAAAGGCTTCGGTATCAGCAGTCTTACCTTCAAAGGTAAAGTTGATGCCTTCAGACGCCACAATAAGACGGCCCTTCAGGTTGTGTTTTTGGCACAAATCAAAGATCCAATCCCGAACCACAGCCGGGTCGGCAAGATGCACATACTTATAAAATAGAAGGATTTGATAGTCACTCATAGGGCTTAGCTTACCACTCAAAGCCATATTTTCAAATATGTGCTACACTCCGTCCCTATGTCACAACAAGAATTATTGCAAATCGTAGATCCTAACACCGGCGAACCAACTGGCGAGCACGTAGCCCGTTCACAGTTCCATGAACAAAAACTCTGGGGGCGTTCTACCAATGTGTATATATTGAACACAAAAGGTGAAATCCTTTGTCATCGTCGACCTGAAAACAAGGAGTACTTTCCTGGGGCATGGTCAACACATTTCGGCGGCCATATCGTTGAAGGCGAATCATTCAAGATGGGCGCACTGAAAGAGCTGTCAGAAGAAATTGGCTTGGTACTTGATCCGTACAAATTGATACCGTGGCGCACCAGTAAGAAGACCGTGGCACGCCTTTGGGTTCGAGACTTCATTACTATCTTTGACGGAGAACTTTCTGACCTAACTTTGCAAGAAAGTGAAATCACCGAAGTAGGATGGTTCACAGCGGAACACATCTTGCAATCCCTTGATGCTGAAGGAATTGAGGACGAAGCAGAAAGCGGTTCTTGGATGGCAGGAACACACAACTTCAACGCAGACTACCAGTGCATGCGTGCAGTACTGACGGCGGCAATTGACCTTGGCGTATTCAGCGAAGACTTCAAGCCTATGCACAAATGGCATCCACCAAAACAGGATCCTTCAGCCTAATACTTATCCTCTTTTTGGGCTATACTAATAGTAGGCCGAATTTATAAGAAATAAGATTATAAAGCATATGTTACGTTGGGCAGTTATATTTTTAATTATCGCACTTGTTGCAGCATTGTTCGGTTTCGGGGGCGTTGCAGGAGTAGCAGTGGGTATCGCTAAGATTCTCTTCTTTGTCTTTATTGTCTTGTTCATCATCAGTTTGATTGCTGGTGGATTTGCAGCAAAGAAAGTGAAGGATGCAGTGGATGACACGCTGGCAAAATAGTTCTCGTGTAAAAGGCCGATCGCATAGCGATCGGCCTTTTACCATGCGCTATACTACCTTCATCATATGGAAGAAGAAGTGCCTGATGCGACATTAGTACAGAATAGTCTAAATGATCCGGAACAATACCGGCATATTATTAATCGCTACCGCCAAAAGCTTTTGCGGTATGTTATCCATCTTGGCATAGGCGATTCATACGAAGATATTCTGCAGGAGGTCTTTATAAAGGTATATCGTAACCTTAATGCTTACGATGACTCATTTCTATTCTCCTCCTGGATTTATCGTATTACTCACAATGAGGTCATGAGCCATTTTCGAAAGAAGAAGAACATGCCAATCTCGTTAGAATCATTCCCCGATCCAGATTTTCTTCTCAAGGAGGATGTCGTTGATGAAGAGGATGTCTTTGACCCAGAAAACATAACTAGAGCCATTAACAGCCTGGACCAGAAATATAAGGATGTTATTGTGCTAAAGTATTTTGAGTTAAAAAGCTACGATGAGATGGCCGACATCCTGCAGAAGCCGCCGGGTACGATCGCCATACTCCTCAATAGAGCAAAGCAAAAATTAAAAGAGATCTTGAGCAAGAATCATGGAAAATGAATCATTCAACAATAAAATATTGGACAAGATACACACGGAACGCATCAAGCCAAAGTCCCGATGGCTATTCACGACTGAACACTGGTTTTTTATTACGGTCATTGCTGTCATGACGTTCGTTGGAAGCATCGCGGTAGCAACTACCCTTTTCATCCTTACCGATCACGACTGGTTTGCAGTACAGTACCTAAATGAAAATCTTCTGGTTCATATACTAAAAACCATTCCCTATGTCTGGCTGGTCATTGTAGGATTTGTCATTATTCTTATGTACATAAACGTAAAGAAAATCAATCGCGGCTATCGCATACAGGCATGGAAGATAGTGTTAGTCAGCCTGTTGGCTAGTCTTAGTATCGGCACCGCATTCTATCTGGCGGGATTTGGAGGGTTTTTAGACAATTATCTTGATCAGGCTATTCCTACCTATCGAAATACCGTACCGGGAAATAGAAACATTTGGAAATACCCTGAACGCGGACTGCTTTCAGGGAAGGTCAGCAGCATTGACCAGACAGGATTTGTCCTAACGGATGACAATTCCAAAGTATGGGATATTACTGTCACCGGTAATACAAAAACTAAGACTATTATTACGGTCCATAAGCATCTGAAAATAACCGGGGAAATAACTAGCGGCTCTAATTTTACGGCAACAGAAGTACTTCCGTGGAAAAATGAAAGAAAATGAGTGTGACCGCGTATTAACTCGGTAAGCCAGAAACTCATTACTAATAAACCTGCTTACTATTTATCATATGAAAAAAGTACTTCTCGCTGCCGGTCTTGTTCCGTTAGCTCTTAGTGCGTTCGTGTTTACTGCCTCTGCACAGACAACAACAGCTGCGGCTTCTGTTTCTACAAATACGACACTTGCTACTGACCTTCAGACATACAAGGCTGACATGGCAAAACTTAAGGCTGACAAAGTGCAGCTTTCAGCTGATACTAAGGCATTGGCAGCAGCAAAGAAAACCAAGAATGCCACAACAATTAGTACAGCGGCAGCAAATGTTGCAACTGATAAGGCAACCGTAAAAACAGATACAGCAACAGTGAAAGCGGATGCAAAGAAGGTAGCAGCAGACCGCAAAAGCGCAAAAAAGACTAAAAAGACTACTGTAGCAAAGACAACATCTACAACAACTACAAAGAATACAGACTAAACATTCATTGTTTTATCGTAAAAGGCCGACCACTTTGTGGTCGGCCTTTTATATGAGGAAGCCTGACTTGCTTACTAGAGTAGACGAATAATAAACAAGATAATCGCCACAACGAGAAGGATGTGAATGAACCATCCCAGACTAAAGGCAAAGAAACCAAGTGCCCAAAGGATAAGTAAGATAATTGCGATAGTAAGCATAGATTAAAAAAGAAATTACTGACAATTAAGACAACGGACGAGTTGTCTCTTATTATTACAGCATATCCTCTATTTTTCTTCCAGTTCCAGTGAAACGGAATTCATGCAGAATCGCTGGCCGGTTGTTTCCTCTGGTCCATCTGGAAATACGTGCCCTAGATGTGAACCGCAGCGAGCGCACAATACTTCCACCCTACTCATGCCATGGCTGGTGTCTTCGTGATACTCCACTGCCCCAGGCAATGCCTCATCAAATGACGGCCAGCCACTTTTTGAATCATATTTATGTGAAGATGAAAACAACGGGTTGCCACACGCAGCGCAGTGATAGGTACCATCAGCATGCTCATTGACGTACTTGCCTTCAAAACGCGCTTCGGTCCCCTTCTCACGCAAGACATGATACTGCTCAGGACTAAGCTCCTCCTTCCATTCTTCTTCTGTTTTTATAATTTTTTCAGTCATATATTATTTTTGAATAGTAACTAATAAGTCTGCGAATTGTTTCTGCACCTTTTCCAATTTTGGATTGATGACAATCTGACAGTATCCCGCGTTGGGATGATTGGCAAAATAATCATGATGATAGTTTTCTGCTTCATAGAATTTCTCTAACGGTTCGACTTCTGTCACGACAGGAGCGCCTGCGCTGTTGGAAGCATTCATATCTGCAATGAACTGTTCCGCTTCTGCCTTTTGGTCTTGGTTAGTGTAAAAGATCACTGAGCGATACTGCGTTCCCACGTCTGCCCCCTGCTGATTCTTCGTTGTCGGATCATGACTGCCAAAAAATACCGTGAGCAAATCCTTGTATTTCACCTGGCTTGGATCATAGACAATCTGTACTACTTCAGCATGACCAGTATTTCCCTGAGATACTTCCTGGTATGTTGGATTGATTGTGGAACCACCAGCATATCCCGGCAAGACACTCCTGACACCGCACATCATCTTAAACACCGCTTCCGTACACCAAAAGCACCCTCCTCCGAATACTGCTACTTCATTTTTTGTTTCTTCCATACTTATAGTATACGCTTCTCGTCAAGCTTTATTCCTATAGGATGCTTCCCGGCTCATAAAAAAACAGGTCACTACTGTCTTTTTTCCATGCTTCTTGGATAGGAGCAAGAATATGCCAAGTTTGTAATACTTCCTCAGGAGTTACGAAAAATGTCTTGTCTCCGATGATGGCATCGTAAAAAACATTTTCATAGGCATTCTGACTGTCGTGTAACGAAATAACCTTGCTCGCTCCATCTTTGTAAAAAAGAGTAAGGTCAGTACTCTTGCGATCAAGCGCCTTCCCTGTTTTGAGAACTACCGTGCCTGTAAACAATGGCCCTTGTGACTGAAGTTCCACTGAAACAAACGTCTCAACAGTACTGGTTGGATTTTCCGCCGCTTCGCGATAGCCATTGTATTGTCCACGTTTTACATGACCAGCAATCGGCTCTTGTACAGAAAGTTCTTGAAGCAAGGCTAAGCGATTTTTAGGATCCAGTGCCAATGCTGCTACTTGTAACAAATGGCTTTGAATAAAGTCTCTCAATGCGCCTGTCTGTTCATAAAAATGTGCGCGTCCTTCTATGGCAATACTTTCAGTAGCAACAACTTCAATGCGTTCAACTATCGATGGATCAATGGATTCGTTGGCCAGACTGCGTACAGTATTTTTTCCCAAATAGTGATCAATACGATAGACCTGATCATCATTAAAATAATTTTTGATATTCTCAATAACTTCCTTTGCATTTGCCTCATCAAGACCGAACGGTTTTTCCAATAATAATTTGGCATCGCCAACCGTAGACAAGCCGCCTTCTCCAAGATGCTTAATAATCGGCAAAGACACGGTTGGTGCAACCGATAAGTAGAATAGTCGCTGAGCTTTTGTATTCCATTCCTTCTCGATACTATCCAAATACTCTGCCAGTCTCTTGTAATCCTCAGCATTGTCCAAATCCATTTTGAAATACCCTTGGTCATTGTCATGACGAGTAATGCCGACAAGCTTAAAGTGTTCAGGTAGTTTCCCCTTTTCTTGTAAGCCTTCGAGAGCGGGCAACAACTTTCGCCTTGAAAGGTCTCCGGTTATGCCTATGAGGATAATGATGGTGGGTGTATTCATGGCTACAATGATATACTTTTTACATGAAAAATAAACGTTATTCTTTGCAACGCGGAGCACTGCAGTTTTCACTGGCAGTTGTTATTGCAGGCATGATCACCGCAGGAACGCTTATTAAGACTGAATTCAGTAAGATATTTAGTGCTTTTAATACTGCACCAGCAGCGACAGTGCAAACACAGGCCACTACCCCAGATCAGACATCCGTAGCATTTCCTCAGCCTACCAACACAAATATTGGTACACCGAGTACCTCCGCCACCACAAGTACTGATGCTTCAGCTCCAAGCGCAACAACTACTGCTACTCAAACACCAGCAGTAACAGCGACAAGCGTCATTACTGAAACAGGAAAAGACTGTGGTACTGACATGACCTGTTTCATTGCTCAAGCAAAAGCGTGCGGACCGGCAACCGTGGAATTTTCAAATACTGTAAACGTTAACACGCTGAACATTACAGCCACTTCAAATTTGAGCATTGATAAAACCACCAAGCCTGGTACGTGCGGATTTGTCTCTCGCCTTGATAACGTAAAGCCTGCTGGTGCCTCAGTTGTTGGCGCAGAGCAAATATGTGCGGCTATCCCTGCAACTAAACTAATCACTATTCTTACAAGTTGGAATAAGGGTACATTTAACTCAAATGATCTTAGTCAGTATAGCTGCACAATGACATCTCCGATCTCTACTGGCCCAAACTCTTAGAGCTCTGATTTTCAAGTAACAGTTCCAGCTTATAAGCATTGCCATGACTGAGCATACCCTTGTATGAGAACAAGCTTTCAGGCTTTGTATTGTTACGAGTATTTTTAAGCATTCTTTTTTTGGTAGAAGTTCGTAACACGCGATGATTCGGAAAATGTACCCATCCAAGAAAATCAACTCCTGATGCTATTGTTTTTATAAATACCTTGTCAGGATGGAGTGAGATTTTGAGGTGATTTTCCAAGAAGTCATCAACTTCAGGAAGAATTGTTTCCAACCATTTTTTATCTTTTGACAAAAACACAAAGTCGTCAGCGTACCGAATATAGTGCTTTGCCTTAATTGTATGTTTTACAAACTGGTCAAACTCATTCATGTAGATATTAACCAACAATTGACTTGTGAGATTACCGAGAGGTAACCCAACACGCGGCCTGCCTTCAGTATGGAAACTGTCAATGATTTTTTTCATTAACATTAGCAGATCAGGATTCCTGAGATGCTTTGCCAAAATAAGCTGTAATGTGTCATGGTCAATACTGGCGAAAAATTTTTTAATATCGCACTTTAGCACCCAACAGGTGCGGGTATTGTTTTTAGAAACCTTTCTGAAATAATTTCTGAATTGATCCATTGCACGATGCGTTCCCTTATTCTTCCTGCAGGAATAGGAATCGAAGATAAACGTTGCATCAAAAGGCCAGTATAATTTTTGATAGATTGCATGATGAATCAGACGATCACGAACAGGTGCCTTGTGGATGTCCCGAGGCTTGGGATCACTTATCTTAAATGCCTGATATCCCGCAGGGATATATGTCCTTTCAGCTAGCTCATGATGAAGAGTGAATATATTGTCCATCATGTTTCTTTCAAATGCTGCAACATCTTCCTTGTTTCTCTTACCATTCTTAAATTCCTGCCAAGCAATAAGAAGATTTTCCACTGATATGATATTATCGTAGTCATGAATGACATCTCCTCGAATCATACTATCAATGTTACCC
>JARIGO010000003.1 GCA_029288805.1 Candidatus Nomurabacteria bacterium | reverse complement strand
ACGTTCATCTCCTTGATCGCCTCAACGGTATATGGAATCAAGCCAGTATAGTTGAGGGACAACAGATGCGTTGTGGGGTCCGTGGCCACAAGGTCCGGGAACACCTGCTGCACCTCCTGCGCGATGAAGCCGGGGTGCTTGGTAGCAGTGTCACTTTCCGTCTTCCAGTTATAGTCTACGGGATTGAGCGCGAGCACCTCTGAAAGCACTGACTGGTCTGCCGGGGTGATGTTCGTATTGAAATTCCAAGATGACCCGTCTGCAAGACTCGTAATATTCTTCTTCAGGTTCATATCGGATGAACAGGTCAAAGAAGACGTGAGCGGATTGATATCACAGGTTCCCGCGCTGTTCTGGAAGCGTGCCACGACGCCAGCGACTGAGCTGTTTCCTACCTGAAGATTGTATGAAGGGCTTGGAGATGCAGGATCAAGATTGATACCAGTATCGCCGTTCTTGAGGACGATGAGGGCGTCGGAAAGAGCTGAGCTATTGGTACCGTTACCGATTTCAAACAGCGGGTCGGTGTCATTCCAGGCTGTAGTATTTCCGGCACCGATGTTATATCTACCAATAACAGTTGAATCAAGTGCAGCAGCAATGGTACTTTCTCCGAATGCCGTCGCGCCAATTCCAGAAGCAGTCACTCCGTTACCAATGGCAACAGACTGATCGGCTTCAGCATGAGAACTATTACCGGCAGCGAAGGACTCGCTACCAAGGGCTATGTTGCTCTCACCCATCGCAACCGACGCTGTTCCTTCAGCTTGGGAACCATCACCAAAGGCAACTGCGGCAAAGTTAGAAGCAGTAGTCTGATTACCAATTGCGAAGGACTGACCTCCTGAAGCGGTAGCCTGATAACCAAATGCAAAGCTCGCATACTGGGAAGCGGTTGACGTATCACCACCGGCAAATGAGTCAGAGCCACTGGCAATATCTGCATTACCCAAGGCAACTGCACCAAATGCCGATACGATGGAACCGTTTCCTGCAACCAAACAATCTTGGGTTCCTGATGTCACAGAGGAATTTTCACCAAATGCTGCACAGGCTTCGCCATGATTAACGATGCCTCCGCCAGCGGTGAGAGAGTAAACATTATAGGCACTGTTGCCTTGACCAAAAATTGCTGAGTATGTGCCTCCGGCATTAAGGACGTTATTGTTACCAGCCACAAATGCATATGCGTCACTTACAGTGTTAGTAGCACCGAATGAAGCTGAATATGAACCTCCTGTATTTATAACGTTACCATCACCAGCAGCAAAGGTAGCTGTGTCATTTGTGGTGTTATCATTTCCGAATAATACGGAATACGAGCCTCCACTGTTCACATTGTTACCGTTACCCGCGGCAAAAGAATCTGTATCAGATATGCTGTTATTTCCTCCGAATATGGCAGCATACGCACCACCCGCATTTACATTGTTAGCATTTCCGGCAATGAAGGAATACTGATCGCTGGTGGCATTATTTCCTCCAAATAAGGCAGAGTGGTCAGCTCCGATGTGTATCGTATTAGAACTCCCGGCCGCAAAACCGTCATCGTCTAGAACATTGTTAAACAAACCAACGGCGCCTCCATCATCACCGCTTATAGTATTACTATTTCCCGCGACAAAACCACTGTCTCCGGAAGCAGTGTTACTCTCACCGCCGACGAATGAAAAATCTCCAGAACCCGTATTACTACCCCCAGAAACAAAAGCTGTATTACCGGACGCCGTATTGCCAAAACCAAACGCAACAGACTCCTGATTGGAAGAAATATTATTGATACCGAATGCAAATGAAGTATTACCGGAAGCGGTAACATTATATCCTCCAGCAAATGTATCTGAACCAGAAGCGGTGTTATTTTGACCAAACGCAACGGAGCCCGTACCTACATTAGCGCTGTCCCACTGCGTACCGCTAACACTTCCTGCCCTGAATGCTACCACTGCAGGATTCCAGGTTAAACGTGTACCAGCACCGAGATCGGCAATTACGCCGCTACCTTTGGCAAGAATGGTGCCATCTCCCTCAACATCAAGTGCAGCGTGCAATGTCGTTGTACCAATACCAACCTTTCCACCCGCATAGTTAATGCCTCCAGTCACATCGTCCCACTTCGAACCACATGTACCGCCACAGGTGATATTTCCTGAAACGTAGAGGTTGCCTCCAGCACTGACATCACCATTTATAGTATTAGAATTAGTGAAACTGTTCGCAGACGTAGGAGTAACGGTGTTCCCAGCAGCGTAATCATTGTAGCTTTGTTCATCAAAGCTGTTTGTAGTTACATCATGGTATGCATCATAGTTGTAAATCTGACTTACGGTAGGATAGTTGAGATAGGTAAGGATACGATATCCATCGGCGCCGGGTACCGCATTCCACGCCAAATCAATGCCATACGGATTGCTTGAGTTGTCGTCAACAAGATTTGAAGTTAGTGTCGCATATGAAGGAGAATATACTCGTCCGTTTCCGACGTTTTTGTACGCATACACACGGAAGTTGCTCTCTAGACCAACTGCGGGAGTACCTGCTCCCTGCTCGCCATAGTTGATAGCAGCCTGAAGATTTGTTGGACTGCCGACAGTAATTGTTGTTGGTATGCCCGCAATATTCAAACTCAATGCAGCAATGGACCCATTCACATCGAGCTTACTGCTTGGCGTTGTAGTACCAATGCCAACGTTTCCGGTATTGTAATACACGTTGTTTCCGGTAGTAGTCCACTGAGAACCGCCTGCAACAGTACAGTTGGTGTCGCCTGGCGCACAGTTCGGATCAAGCGTCTGGCCCGGAGTGTACGGAGAAACAAGCGGCGCGGCGTATGATACGCCAGCGGAAAAGGCCACGAGAAAGCTTAGCGAGAGAAACAGCGTCTTGTGCTTGAAGATGAAGGCGCGGGTGCGTACCATGATGAGCACATTATACCATCTCCTATTATTTTTTTAGAGCTTTTTTAGCAAATCTGTGGAAACTATGTCCTGTTCAAATGGACCAACAAAAACAAGATTGGCATTTTTTGCTACAAATAATTTTTTGGCGACTCGTTGAATGTCTTCTGCTGTCACTTTCATGTATTCCTTGGTTAATTGCTCGGGTGTTTTGTATTTTTTCTTGAGCAATATCTGAGACGCATAAAATCCGGCAACGCTGTCACTGGATTCAAGCCCTAAGCGCATCATGCCAACGGCAAATTCTTTTACTTTTTTCAATTCTTTATCGGAAACAAGCGTATTTTTGATATCGTGTAATGATTGTACAATACGAACAACGATTTCTTCAGTCCGGTTTTTATCTATACCGGCAGTAATGCTAAAGACACCGTGGTCAACGAAGCCGTCCTGTTCGGCACGAACGTAATATGCCGCACCCATTTCCTCACGCAGCAGCATGAACAGTCGGGCACTCATTCCCCCACCAAGAATAGCTGAGAGTAGTGATACTGCAGGAGCATCTGGGTGATCAAGTGGAATAGAACGAAATGATAATGCCATGTGTGCCTGATCAGTATCTTTTTTAAATACAGCAAGACGCGGTTCCTTTTGGGTATCAGTAACTTTTTTTGGTCCGTGTGCCGTAGCTATGTTTACAGTAGCGAAGGCAGCCTTAATTTGTTTTTGTACTTTCACCGGATCAAACGCTCCTGCCACGGCCACAATCGTGTTGCCTGCAGTGTAATGCTCCTTCTGATAGCGAATAAAATCCTTTCGAGAAAAACCCATGACGTTTTCCTTTAGACCAGAAATAGGCCACCCTGCCGGCTGGTCACCATACAACTCTTGAAAGAGAATATCCCAGACCTTGTGCTGTGGACTGTCTTCATTCATGTTTATTTCTTCGATAATGACGCCTTTCTCCTTCTCTATTTCCTGGTCAGGAAAGGTGGAGTGCAAATAAATATCACTGAGGATATCGATAAACGTACCAACGTGAGCAGGATTGCCTTTGGCGTAGTAGCCCGTGTATTCATGGCCTGTAAAGGCATTTGATATGGCGCCGAGATTGTCAAAATCCTCAGCGATGTGCTGGGCCGTGGGACGAAGGGTCGTACCCTTGAAATACATGTGTTCAAGGAAATGTGATAGGCCGTTTTCCTTTTTTGTTTCGTATTTTGAACCGGTACCAACCAGTACCAACGCCGTTGCGGTAGCGGCATCAGCCTGCGGTGCAAGGACAATACGAAGTCCGTTAGGGAGTATTTTTTGAATGATTTTCATGTGTTCATTAAAGCGGAAATGGAGATATTATGCAAAATTGACAAGTACCAGGGTGAAAGAGTATGGTAAAAGAAAAAAGAACATTATGGGAATAGTTGGTTTATGTGTCATTGTTTTCTACCTGATTTGCGGAGGAATACCTCTTCCAAGCCCGCATTATGTAAATCATCTCACTAAAAAGAAATGATTAAAAAATAAAAGGTGTGCCGTCGGTACACCTTTCTTGCTTAGCTGAATTTTTCCGCAAGGAAAGGTTGGAGGTCAGCGATCGCGACTCGATCCTGAGTAGCTGTGTCGCGATCACGAACCGTAACAGTATCGTTTTCCAATGTATCAAAGTCCACCGTGATGCAGTATGGAGTACCGATTTCATCCTGACGACGATAGCGCTTACCAATGTTACCGTTGTCGTCCCATGTCACATTGCCAAATACTTTCTTAAGACCACTATATACAACACGAGCCTTGTCTACGAGATCCGGCTTATTTTTCAAAAGTGGTGACACGCACACTTTGTACGGAGCGATGGTTGGCTTCAACTTCAATACCACACGCTTGTCATCCCCTTCTCCTTCTTCGTGGTAAGCGCTCGCCAATACTGCAAGAATAGTTCTGTCCAATCCAAATGTAGGTTCAATACAATGAGGAACAACTTTTGTGCCGCCGTTTTCATCATCGACGACATACAAACCCGCCTTACTTGCTTCAGCGTGATTATTTAAATCAAAGTTAGTACGGTACGCCAAACCATACAATTCTTTCTTTCCAAATGGAAAATCAAATTCAAAGTCCATTGTTCGTTTTGAATAGTGTGCCAAGTCTTCTGGAGCCACTTCAAGTTCATGAACCTTTGAGCGTGGAATGCCGACAAAATCCATCCATCCGTACATTGCTCCAATCCAATCACTGAATCTTCCCTTCCAATCCTCTTCTTTTACAAAATACTCGATTTCCATTTGTTCAAATTCACGAGAGCGAAAGACAAAGTCACGCGGAGCAATTTCATTACGAAAAGCCTTACCAATCTGACCAAGACCAAATGGCAGCTTTGGATGCATGCTGTCTACAACATTCTTGAAGTTTACAAACATACCCTGTGCGGTTTCCGGACGAAGGTAACTTACTGAAGTCTCATCTTGAATAGCGCCAATGTTTGTCTGGAACATCATGTTGAAGGTACGAACCTCGCCGAATGCATTCCCGTCTGGACTTTTAATGTTATTGTCGACAATAGCCTTAGACATCGCCTCCAGATCCATACCTTTTGGATCAATATTTTTTTCCTCAAGAACATGATCGGCACGATATCGTTTTTTTGTAACAAGGTCTTCAACAAGCGGATCGGTAAATCCTGCCACGTGACCACTGGCCTTCCACACGTTTTGATTCATCAAAATTGCCGCATCCACGCCATACATGTCTTCACGATCAGTGACGAACATTTTCCACCACGCATTCTGAATATTGCGTTTTAGCTCGCTTCCCAACGGACCGTAATCCCAGGTACCAGCCAAGCCACCATAGATTTCAGAGCCCTGAAAAATAAAGCCGCGGCGCTTGCAAAGACTGATAAGTTGTTCCATTGAGACGTTTTCCATATGTAGAAGTTACTTTACCACAAGCTCCTTTCCTGGGCTATATGCGGGATCAGTAGACAATACAGTCGTCAATGCTGGACGAGTAGCGGTAAGCGGCACATTGGCAGTAGCATCAGTACCGACAACAGTAGCAACACCGAGCAGCGGCAATGGTGTTCCCACCTGACTGGTACTAGGCTTAACGCTGATCTTAAAGGAAACACTCTTCTTTTGCTGTGCGCCACCGGCTTTTGGCAATACGCCAACATTCCACGTAACCGTATTGGTATTGCTGTCATACGTAAGCGGCTCAGTACTTGGTAAGAATGAGTTTGCCCATGTTACCCCCGCAGGCAACACTGCACTGGCTACGACATTTGTTAGTGCGTTTTCCGAAGGCTGTACCGTCCATGTCACGGTGTATGTGGTGACTTGCCCGGCCTTTGGCGGAAACGGACCAGTGTTCTTTAATGGACCAGTTGAATACAATGCCTGTGACGCAAATTGCAGATGACTGCTGAATCGTACAGTTTTGACATCAATATCATTCACGGATTGTTGTGCAAAGTTATTATCCGGCATTGTTCCTTGCACAGAGAGATGCAAACCGATATCGCTGGTATCGTCAGTCTTGGGATTAAAGCTGAATGACAATGAGCCTGTTTGCCCTGAAGCTATGGATGACAATGCACTATCCGAGTCACTGTTCCAAGTAATGGTGTTGGCGGTGGCATCATAATATCCATCAGTGACAGATACGCTGTTTGGATCAAAGCTTGTTCCATCAAGTGACAAGACAAAAACTGCATTGGAAACCGTTGAAGGAGAATTATTGGTCCATGATACAAGACCGTTAACAGAATTTCCCACTGGCACCGGAATAATGTCAGTCTTACCTCCATTAACACTGATGTTCGCACCAATAAACGGACTAGCGACGGTGATAGTTTGCAGTGCCGAGTTATATGTTGTAGCAATGGTTGGGTCGGTAGCGCTTGCCGGAGTACCGACATAGACACGGAACGATTTTTGTTCGTTGTCTTGGCCTGCAAGCTTACCAGTAATAGTGATAGTTTGATCTGAACCATCTTCCAAGTCTCCTAATGACCAGACATTATTGCCTCCTACAGGCGCAGGTGTTGCTGATGAAAATACGAAGCCGTTCGGATAGTCAACGCGTTCGATAACATCTTTTAATGGCGTACTACTATTAAACGTATTATGAAGTACGAGGTTGAATGATTGGTTTGCCGCAATCGATGTTGGACCAGCAACAGTCAGCGTAAGCGGGCTGGAACTAATGAGTACTGAAAAAGTTTGTTTCTTTTGAAAAATAGCGCTGGAATCCTTGAGCTGGTATGACAATGTAGCAGTAATAACTTCGGTAGTGCCCTGCTGTCCGTACAGCACAACAGAAAATGCCTGACTCTTGGTTTGTCCAGCATTGATAGTACCAACATCTTGCTCAACGTGAGCGGTATTGTCCCCGCTGCCATCATTTACTCCTTTTTGATAATCAAGAGTAATCTTGGAATCAAGCAGCTGCGCTGAGTTGCTATTTGCCACCTCTACCTGTAATGGCAATGTATCCCCTGCTGCTACAAAGGCATTTCCCAAAATTGAGACGTCGACGTTTTTACTGGAAAGTGTGATAGCTCCGCGATAAATACTGTATGCCGCTACTGCAAGGGCGATTAGAAAGAAGACGAGTGAGAAAACAAAGAATCGTCTGTACCCCGTAACGGTACTTTTGCGTTTTACTTTTTCCTTGGGAACAGTAGTTTGTCCCCACGCAGAAGTAACATTCTGTCGTTCAGGATGGAGAATACCGAATGTCCGTTGCGGTACATTTTCTGGGTCACGTGCATAGAGGCGTTTCTCAAGCTCTGCAATGTGATCTATTTCTTCTTCGGGCATGACAACAGTATATCAGAGATGACTCTGAATGATTGAGTCGGTAGCGGTTTTAATGAGGAATTTTATTTTGCTGTCGTCGACGAGCAGGACTGCTTCTGGGAATGGTAATGAAAATAGTGCTTCGTCTTGCTCATCAACAGCAACATATCCGAGCAGTGCGAGCATTTTCCATAATGACAATGCGTCTACTTTTTTGGCATCGAGCGTATCTTGTTGTACAAGCTCACCCACAGTTCGCAAATGGCTGTAGAGATCATCATTACTTCCCTCACCTACAAGAAAGCGTTCAAGAAACGCTATGGTACGAACGTAGGCGCGCGCCAAAGAACTTCGTTC
>JARIGO010000013.1 GCA_029288805.1 Candidatus Nomurabacteria bacterium | reverse complement strand
CACGAAGTGTGCCGCTCTTTTGTATTACGCAGCGAATAATTCCGCAAATTTGCTTTCCTGAAAGCCTACCATGGCAGTATCTCCCACGACGATAACCGGCACACCGAGCTGATGAGTCATGTCGATCATTTCCTGACGCTTTTGCGCGTCTGTGCCTACGTTATATTCAGTATATGCAATGTCGTGCTCCTTGAAGTACGCCTTGGCAAGGTTACAGTAGTGACAAGTATTGGTTGTATAAATTGTTACGTCTTTCATAAAATTCCACTTAGTCCTTTAATAATTATAGTATAGCATCAGTGTCAATCTTTCTTCAATCCCAAGCCTTGCAGTAATTCATCCCACCAATGAGCCACGCCTGTTGGCTGTGGAGGAGGCGTAGCAGAAGGATCAGGGGTAATAACAATCATTTGTTCCCCTGGCTTGATGTAATTATAGCGCTCACGCAATACCTGTTCAGTTCCTTCTGGAGTATCAAGATAGGCATTGGTTTGTTCGAGCTCTTTCTGCTTGGCAGCAAGCTGTACCTGCTGCGCCGCCAATTCCTTACTGCGAGCTCGTAATGCAAAGTATTTCTCTCCCAACCCAATGACCGATGTCAGCAGCAAAAAGAACACTACCAAAGAGGCCAGCATAGCCAAAATACGCTTTGGGGAGACAGATTGTTGGTGATTTTGAGGAAATTGCTTTTTTGCCATAGCGTGGTAGCATGTGATGTATGCTATTCAATCATAACAGAAAAAAGGTAGATATGGCATGGAAAATCTTTTCCATCATCATGATCGTGGCCATGATTGCCTTCACCCTTCTTCCCCTTCTGACTCGTTAGTCAGTTTGTTTCATTACTTTTATAAAGACATCGTGCGGGATGTTTACGTTTGCGTATTCCCGCATTTTCTTTTTACCTTTCTTCTGCTTATCAAGCAGCTTCAGTTTTCGGGAATAGTCCCCTCCGTACAAGTGTCCGGTCACGTCCTTGCGAAAGGCCTTCAGTGTTCGTGACGCTACAATCTTACCAAGCGCCTTGGCTTGGATTTTCATAACCACTTGCTGACGAGGCAAGAGCTTCTCGAGCTTCTCTACGAATTCCTCAGCGTCCTCCTGCAAACGACGACGAGAAATGATACGGGTAAATGCAGGCTGCACTTCATCGCCAATCAATATATCCATGCGCAACACATCGGCCACTTTCAACTCACCTTGTTCATAGGCAATCGATGCGTACCCAGACGTAATGCTTTTTAGTCCATCAAAAAATCCTCGCATCAGTTCACGAAGCGGCATAGTGGCACCCATCTTCACGCGATCGTCACCAAATTGCTGCAGCTCATCAACATTGGCCTCATGGTCATACATGAATGGCATGAGCGTACCGACATATACTTCGGGAGTAATGATGGATACGTTCACCCATGGTTCATACACTTTCGTCACACTACCATCATCCGGGAAAAGATGCGGCGAATACACGATCAAACGCTGATTGTTTCGAGTCTCAACCTCATAGGTTACTGAAGGCATTGTCACAATCAATTCCAAATTGAACTCTCGTCGCAAACGCTCAGTGATAATTTCCAAATGCAGCATGCCAAGAAAGCCGCAACGATAGCCGCGACCGAGCGCACCGGACACTTCTTCTTCAAATGAGAATGCTGAGTCAGACAGTCGCAATCGCTGCAATGCCATGCGCAATTCATCAAAGTCATCAGCTTCTTCAGGATAGATGGAAGCCCAGACCACAGGGCGAGGCAATCCGTATCCCGGCAATGCCGGTGCACTGTTTTTTGCAGAAACAATAGTGTCACCGACAGAGGCAATACCTGGCTGTTTGATACCGGTCACGATGTAGCCAATCATGCCCTCAGCCAGTGTTGGCTGTGCTGTCGCTTCCGGCATAAAGACACCGACTTCCAATGCTTGGAATTGCTGACCACTCGCAGCGAAGACGAGCGTGTCACCTTTTGCAATTTGCCCACCAAACATGCGCACAAAGACAATGACACCCTTGTGGTTGGAATAACTGAAGTCGAAGACCAATGACTGCGTGCGATTGTGCTCTACGACTAGTTGTGGCCCGCCTGAACGAATCATTCGGGCAGGCGCCGGGATGCGTTCAATAATTGCCGCCAACAATTCCTTCACGCCTTCACCTGTCTTGCCTGACACTTCCAACACGTCATCAATGTCACAACCAATCAGCGTACAAATTTCCAACGTGGTTTCCTCAATGCGAGCCAACGGCGAGTCCACTTTTGTCAGACACGGAATGATAACCAGGCCTGACTCACGAGCCATGGACAATGTTGTCAGTGTTTGTGCCTGCACTCCTTGTGTAGAGTCTACCAAGAGCAATGATCCTTCCACCGCTTTCAATGCACGCGACACTTCATATGAGAAGTCGATGTGACCGGGGGTATCGATCAGGTTCAATGTGTAGTCCTCATTGTTATGGCGATATTGCATACGCACTGGCTGCATCTTGATAGTGATGCCGCGCTCACGTTCAAGTTCCATATTATCGAGTACCTGGTCACGCATTTTGCGGGCTTCAATGGTACCAGTGACCTCAAGCATGCGGTCCGCAAGCGTTGATTTACCGTGGTCAATATGGGCAATAATGCTGAAATTTCTGATGTTTTTGAGTTCCATGTGGGCTGACTATAGCATATTTAGCCTGAATTTTCATCGACTTGCGGGCTTTGCGTACTAGCGTCTGGAGTGGTAACAGCAGGCTGATCTACTTCTGGAGATTGAGAGCTGGTATCGGTAGTGTCGTTAGTTACGGTCGTTGTCACCGGGGCATTTGGGTTCGAAGCGGTATTTTGCTGCTGCAAAATTGCCTTAAGCTGGTCTTCATTAATACAGGTGCTGTTGATACAGATTTCATTCTTTGCATGGAACGTACCTGCCCATATGTCAGTGATATTGTTTGCGGCGTCAGCCAGCCAATTCGTGATGGCATCTCGCCATGTATTGGTCTTTGTAAGGTCATCGATGTTTGTAACATTGAGATTCATTTCCTTGATAGCTTCAACAGTGTATGGGACCAATCCGGTGTAATTCAATGACAAGGTATTGGTAGTTGCATTGCGACTTACGAGATCTGGAAATACTTCCTGCACTTCCTGTGCAATAAGACCGGCGTGTTTTGTAGTACCATCACTTTCAATATTCCAGTTGTAGTCCACGGGATTTAATGCCAAGACCTTATCAAGCGTTGATTGTGAACTTGGTGTGATATTTGTATTAAAAGACCATGAAGAATCATCGCCCAGGTTGGTGATGTTTTTCTTCAATGTCATATCAGATGAGCATGAGATACCGCCTGTGGTAGAAGGATCGATGGCACAGGTTCCTCCAGCATTCTGATAGTCTGCTACTATCGTCGCAGTTGGCACAAGCGTTGACCCAATACTAAGCAATGCATCAGGAGTAATAGTGCCGATACCCACGTCGCCGTTATCGATAATACGCATACGTTCGCCTTGCGCGGCGACACTTCCAGTGTAAAACGAAAGATAACTATTGGAGTTTGCGCCTGGGTTTACGCCGACGATGCGCGCCTGACTCGCACCCCAGTTTATACCAGAACCACTGTTTAAAACATTTGTAGACGCATGAAGCTGTCCTGTTATATATAGACCGTTTGTGCCCATATAGGAAGGATAGGTACCCGGACCAATCATGACACCGTTGCCAGTCGATGAGAAAATTTGCAGAGTTGTTGAAGGGGTAGTCAGGCTGTTTCCCAAGGCAATGTTCCCATTGTTTGCCAACGCTAGGTGCTGGTTTCCACCAGTCGAAAGACTGATACCCCCTACTCCATCATCATCAGTATCGGCAACAAGGGAAATATCTCCAGGAGCACTAATGCCAGTACCAATGTTTGCGGCAGATCCCATGAATGATCCATCGGCAAAATAAATACCATTTCCCTGCCCTGTAATCTGTAAGTTACCGTTCACAGTCAATGACTGGGATGGGGTCGTAGTATTGATACCAACGTAGCCGTTATTGGCAATGGTCATGGCCCCGTTGCCATTGACGGCAAAGTTGATAACGCCACTACCATTATTGTCGCTGTCTGCCGTAAAGTTTAGGTCAGTAGTGCTAGACGTACCAACTCCCGCTCCACCAACATTTGTGCTGATGAATGAGCCATCAGGGAAATATAAGCCATGACCGTTGCCATCAATTTGGACATTGCCGTTAATATCAAGAGCCTGAGTAGGAGTTATGGTGTTAATACCAACAAAGCCTTGAGCAGTAGCTGTAAAAGGAGTAGCGACAGATGTTCCTGATGGGCTAAAAATTCCCAGTGAAAATCTGTCAGTGGTAGATACAAGGCTCTTGGTATGAGTAAACTGATAGGCGTATCCGTTCGTATCGAGAATAAATCCGTTAGTAGGATCACGGTTGAAATAAATACCCGCTGGGATTCCTCCTGAGCTGACTAATTCAACCTTTTCATTGACGCCTCCAACTATCAGCCTGTTTCCCCCGAAGTTCACATCGCCTCCTGCCACATTTATCGCCCACGGATTGGTAATGCTAGCGTTTGTTCCTGCAGATGGTGCACCTGCGATATACAAGGTTGAGGCATTAGAATAGACGGCAAGATTAGAGGATGAGATACTACTGACTCCAAGGCTGTTTATGGCAGCGTTAGTAACGGTACCTGATGAAGATGAGTCTGTGTATGCCGTTGATCTTACTTGCAGGCCGATACCCGCCGTACCCCATGCTGTTGAAGAACGTGCCACACCACCGATAGTCAGCGTACCGCTTGCACTTGTCGAACCAATGCCAACACTACCACCATTGGTAATAAACATAGCGGTAGTTCCACCATTGTTACCAACCTTGAACTGCAGTGCGTTTGAAGCAGTATTGCCATTTCCAGAAGTGCCGACCAGTGACAGTGAGTCAGTGGTGCCTGTACCGCCTATAATAGTCTGTCCGCCAGCGGCACCAGTGGAAATTGGATATCGCGCATCAGCAGCAGTTTTTGTGTACGTGTCAGTAATACCATAGCCTGCCAGAGTCGTTGGGGTATTAGTAAGTGCCGTAAATGAACTTGCGCCGACTGTCACCGTACAATTTGTCGCACCGGGTGCACATTGTGGATCAAGGGTGCTACCTGCCGTATATGCCGAAGTTGGCGGATTGGCATGCGCTACTGCAAATGAAAAAATCACAAGGAAGCCAAGTGAAATAAAAAGAGTGTTGTGCTTTTTCACAAACCGAAACATGCAGATATTATATCATTTTTTCTAATTCTTGTTATTGTGACACAGTGCCGCTATCCGGACTCTGAGTAGCAGCTGCATCATCGGTAACAACAGGAGCCTGATCAACTTCTGGAGACTGAGTCGCAGTATCACTATTCGTAACCGTCGTCGTCATTGGCGCATTAGGATTGGACTGCTGAGTTTGGTTCTGCAGTAACTGATCAAGCTGATCCTTCGTAATACAAGTTTGCTGCCCTGCTTTTCCAAGACAAATAGTTTCAGAATCCACTTCATCACTGGTAATTTTCTTACTAAAGAAATTCTGTATGCCGTTGGCACTGTCAGCGAACCAGCTTGTAATGGCGTCTCTCCACGTATTGGTCCTGGTAAGGTCATCGATGTTTGTAACATTGAGATTCATTTCCTTAATGGCTTCGACAGTATATGGAATGAGGCCGGTGTAGTTCAAGGAAAGCAAGTGAGTTTGCGGGTCTTGCGATACGAGGTCGGGAAAGACCTGCCGCACCTCCTGCGCGATGAAGCCGGCGTGCTTCGGGTCGGTGCCCTGCTCTACGTTCCAGTTATAGTCAACGGGATTGAGTGCCAGGACCTCACCAAGAATACTTTGAGATGCAGGAGTGACATTACTGTTAAATGACCAGCTTGAACCGTCCGAAAGATTGGTAATGTTCTTCTTGAGGTTCATGTCCGAACTACAGGTGATACCACCGGAAACGGAAGGGATGATGTTACAGGTACCACCAGCATTCTGGAACGTGGCAACCGTGGTGCCGGTAGTGACAGAACTGGAACCAAATTGAGAAAGTCCGGATGCCACATCAAGAGCGTACTGGTTGGTAATAGTGGTATTCGTTCCCGCAGTAGGCGCGCCTCCAATATACACCGTTGACCCATTTGTAATGGTAGTGGCATTCGTCGATGCAAATGTTGGAGCAGCAAAAGAGTTCGCGACTTGGTTTGTAACTGTACCAGAACTAGTTGTATTGGTAAGCGTGGTGGCAAACACATTTAAGAGAGGTCCGCTCGTATTCCATTGTGGCAGTGACTGAGACCCTCCGGCAGTAATACCGCCTGAAAATCGAGCCAACCCTCCGGCAACCCATAATGCATAGTCATTGGTTAGCGTAACATTCGTTCCAGCAACTGGTGCCCCACCGATATATACGTTAGTGGCAGTGGTATACGTGGTGGGATTAGTAGCTACAAGCGTAGGCTGACCAAAAACATTGACGAGGTTATTCGATACGGTTCCGCTTGAAGTAGTATCGGTGTATGTGGCTTGAGGAAGGCTTAAATCAATACCGCTACTTCCCCACGCAGAAGACGATAGCGCTCCGGCGCCATACAACCGTGGACTTACCGTGCTCGTAGTTCCAAGGTTCAAGCGCTCTGCCGTGAACACGCCGTCACTACCAAACTTAAACGTATGATCCCGACCCTGCGTATTAACATTTCTGCCTATGGAAGTAGTCTGGATCTGTCCGTACGTTCCGGCGTTGGTGTCACTGAAATTTTCCGCGGCAAGGAATTGCAGTGCGCCTGACGATTCGTTAAAGCCAGTCGTACCGTACCCTCTCGCTCCGAAGGAATATAGGTAATCACCAGCAAGGATTGCAGAGGGAGCACTTGGCGTTCCCCGAGCCTTACGAAAGTGCATGTTGGCGTGCCCGCCATTATTACCGTAGTCTGTAAATTGCGGTCCTTGCTCAGTATTTGTTGATTCATCAATTACCACATCCATAACGGGAGGGATTCCTGATTCCCCGTTCACAGGATAAAGGTTATAGCTGCCTCCAACAGAAAGGATACCCCCGACTATACCATTGCCGGTAATATTAAAATTAGCTGTCTGAGGACTCGTAGTATTTTGAATGTAGTCAGTAGAGCCAGCAGCAGGAGTATTTGTAACGCTACAATTTGTATCCCCTGGCGCGCACTGCGGATCAAGGGTTTGTCCCGGCGTGTATGGGGAGACCAGCGGCGCGGCATAGGACACGCCAACAGAAAACGCCACGAGAAAACTGAGTGAAAGAAACAGTGTCTTGTGTTTAAAGATGAAGGCCTGGAGGCGTGTCATGATATACAAAGTATATCAGAAATCGCGTCATCTTTGAAATAAAAACTACAAATCCTGCTGACCTTGAACCACAATTGGACGGCGTTTCCAGAAACGACTCCTAGCGGTTTCGATAAAGAGATTGATATCCTCGTTGCGAAGCGCCTTGAGTACGATACCGTAGATGGCAATACCGACGATAGTAGCAACAGCTGCCTGAATTAGTACTCCAATAAACCGAGTTTGCACTACGTTAATGCCCGTTACCACAAGCGTTCCGTATGATGCAGCCGCTCCGATAATGGCAGCCTCTATCATGTGCCAAATGCTTTGTGACAAGGCTTTGTCTTCTGTTTTAGTCGCAGGCATTCTTTTCTTGAAGGCTCTCCATAACGCATATGCATTGATGCTTTCACCAATGGAAAATCCTAATGGCAGCAATATGACACTTGCGCCAATGGTACCGTCAGTACGCATAAGACTGTTTATGAAATAACTAAAGTATGGACTAATGTGATAGAGCCATACCAACCCTGCGGCAGTACCGACAGTAACGAGCGTAGACCAACTATTGATGATCAGCGGAGTTTTCGTATCACCGACAGCAAAGAATGCTCTGACGAGCAACAGTTCCAGACATTGCGCCACGATGGACAATGCAAACAGCGCTACTGCTGCAGCTACTAGACGAGTGTCATTCCATGAGAAGACTCCTGCACCCAAGAGCAATCGCACAATATGCGCACGCAAGACAATCATCAACAGTGATGCCGGCACGCAAAGGAAAAACATATTTCGCGTGGCACGATACAAGACTTCGATCAATTCAGTCTTCTGCCCTGCCGCATACATCTTGGTCATGGTTGGAAAGGCTGCAACGGCATACGACACACCGATAATAAGCAGTGGTGTGTTTTCGATATTGTATGAAAACTGAAAAATGGAAATGGAGCCTGCCGCCAGCAGTGACGCCATCGCGCCAATAATGATAAATGTAATGTTGTTCAGTGACGAGCTCAGCGTTCGAGGCAATGACAGCGTCATGACACGCTTGATGGTTTGCCAATCAATATTCAGACTGAGTCTTGGTATCTTGCCAAGTCGTACCAATGTCGGAACCTGAATGCCAAAATATAATATTGCGCCAATTGCCACACCAAGCACGACACCAAGAATGCCAAGAAATGGTCGCAGGAAAATAACGCCAACCAAAATACCGACGTTATAGAGAAGCGGTGCTATGGCAAATGCAAAGAACTTTTTTTGTACCTGAGCAAATGAACTGAGTAGACTTGCCAAACCAAACAGTAACGGCGAGATCAGCATGATGCGTGAATACAAGACAAGGTTGGCATGCTCAGCACCATGAAAACCCGGAGCTACGACATGCGTCAGCCACGGCATAATGACGATCAGTATCAGCGACAGTATGATCATACCAAACATGTACACGCTGAAGATACTGTTCAGGAAACGCTTGAAGGCACCGTTATGTCCATCCTGTTTCTCCTGCTCAACGTACTGCGCAATAAACGGAATCAGTACGGTAACGGAAAATAGCACGCCGAAAGAATTGTAAATAAAATCCGGTATGCGAAATGCGGCATAGTACGTATCCAGGTTTGCCGAAGGACCAACAAGCGACGCGAGCAAGTGATCACGCAGCAATCCAAAGACTTGTGATAGGAAGGAAAAAACAGCAAGAACCAGGGCGGCCTGGTTCATGCTAAAAAGATCTCTATTCAAGAATTTAATGATTTTTGAGACCATACTATCAGCGCATCACTACCCTATTATTTCTTTTTTGGGGTAGATTTGTTACTAGTAGTAGTAACAGGAGTAGTAGTGGTAGTACTAGGAGTGGTGACAGGAGTATTCTCCAAACGCTGAATCTGTTGGTCTACCCCCGTAACATTTGGAAACATTTTTTTGAACTGCTGCAACGCTACGATTGCCTGATCCTTTTGCCCTGCAATTTCAAGCGCACTCACATACTGTAAGTAATCATTTGGATTGGTAGGAGCAAGATCACGAGCTCGAGCATATGCAACGATAGCGTCTGGATAATCTTTTGCCTGCAATTGAGCTTGTCCAAGTAATAGGTATCCCTGGTCATCAAACGGAGCTACCTGGGTATATGCAGTAATTTCTGTAACAGGAGCTGCGGTATTTCCCTGAGCTTGCTCAATCTGTGCCTTCAATACATATGCATCAAGATAGTCAGGCTTCAGCGCCATAGCTTGGGCAATGTAATTAAATGCAGTGCCATAGTCTTGTTTCGTAAGCGCAAGCTGTGCCTGGTTTAGGACAAAGACTGGATTGTTCGGATTGCGCTTCTGTGCCTGGTCAGCGGCAGCCTTTGCATTCGTATATGCCTGAGCGTTCTGACTGTTGGCAACGAGCTGATAGACCTGACTAAGACTGAGCCAGTTACTTGCACTAGTTGAATCCCATGCAACCGCACCTTGAGCACTTTGCTCTGCGC
Organism: Candidatus Nomurabacteria bacterium; assembly: GCA_029288805.1. GTDB lineage: Bacteria > Patescibacteriota > Minisyncoccia > Phycocordibacterales > UBA9973 > UBA4124. The sequence continues at coordinate 25,993 of JARIGO010000013.1, read as the reverse complement.
CAGAGAACAGGTTCTGCAATTGGTTCTTGTCGGGGTTTTGCTGGCCTGCAGCTGAAGTAAACTGCGTTGTGAAAAGCTGTGTACGAGTACGCCAGTAGATGTCGTTTTGTGACAATGCCAACGCCTTATCAAGACGACTTTGCGCGGTTGCGGCATCACCGGCCGCCAATGCACGGTTGTAATAAATGATACTAGCAAAACGATTGCCACTAAAGTACACCGCTGAGAATCCTGCCATTGCAAACACAACGATCAGAAGAATGGCAAAGAAACTGGTACGTGGATCCTTAAGGTAGTTGAATGATAGCAGTGGTGTGCGGCCGACAAGTGTTGATACGCCAAGCAATATACCAATGTACATGAAGCCAAATGTGAGCAATACCAAGCCTGGTGCAGCAAAGAGAATCAAACAGATGAATGCCACGGTCAGGATCACTGTTGTAACCGTAATGAACCGACTGAAACGGTCTGGGAACTGGTAGCTAAACAACTTGAAGCCATGCACTACCGCGATCAATAACAATGCTATGAGGAAGATTACCGGCAAGACACCGTTTGTAGTGATAACAGATTCCAAGAAGTTGTATCCATTATCAAATGACGTATTCCAAAAAATAGTACTGTTGATACTTGTTGGGTGATACAAATCCCATACAGCATCATAACGTCCTGCACCCGCTCCAAAAATAGGATCATGTGAAAGCTCTGCGCGCATAACATGAGTAGTAACGCCGAATGATGGACGAATGTCAGTAAATGAAATACCAGCATAGTGAGCCAAGCTTGCACCAATTGAAGCGCTACTGAGGAAGAAGAATAGTCCTACGAGCAATGCCACAAATGACATTATTGGAAAACGCTGTGAAGCATCTTCGGTTTGGTCAGCAGTACCATCAAGCTCATCCGCATTTTTTACGAACATTTTTGATAGTGATCGCTCAACAGATAGCTTGTACACGAAGACGAGCAATGCTGATGCGACAGTAATGATCCATGCCACTGTGAAGTTTAGGAATACCAACACGACCAATGAAAGCACCATGGCAATGAGCGATAGGATCTTGAAGAATCCTTTTGGCATCAGTACTTCATACATCAACAAACCAAGTAGGAATGTAAAGATCACGAAGTATGCAAAATCAACCCATGAACCGACAAGTGTACCTTGTGTTGTAACGTGTGCGAGATAGGTAGAAACAAAATGAGTTTTTTGTGACACATACAATATCACTTGCAAGAAAATAGTGATCACTGATCCAGCAAAGGCTGCAAGAAAGAGTTTTACCAAACGACGCTGGTCACGAGCAAAGGTGGCAACTAGAAAAGTAAAGATACCGATCACCAATACTGTAGCAAAGGAATCAACGGCAAATCCCCGACCCCATAGTGACACACTCGTATTTTGTGAAGTCAATGCACTGATAAAACTGAAGACTACCCACAACCCCAAAGCGGCAAAGGCCCAGTGTTTAGGAATCTTGAATGAACCATCAAGAAATTGGGCTACAAGCCAGAACGCAAACGCCAAGAAAACGGCTATGTAAAGAATGACTGCCTTCGTAGCACCGAGACCGCTGATGGTAGCTGGTAGGAAGAAAATTGGTAATAGCGCACAAAGACCAGTAATAATGCTAAATGAAATGACGTTAAACTTGCGAATGGTATTTTGGTACATAAGTGCTTTTATAATACCTTATTTTCAATATTAGAAAAAGTCTTTACTGAGCCACGATGTTGATAACGCGCCCTGGTACGACAATGACCTTCTTAACGGTCATAGTGGAGAGGTATTCCTGAACACGAGGAAGCGCTAAGGCAGCAGACTCAATTGATTCTTTTGAGGCGTCTGCTGCAATAGTCAACTCAGCACGAACCTTTCCATTGATCTGTACACCGATGGTGACCTCATCTTCGATCAAGAGTTTTGGATTGTATGTTGGCCACCCAGAAAGATGAATGCTTTTCTTTTCGCCCAACTCACTCCAAAGCTCATCAGTAATGTGCGGTGCGAATGGTGCAAGCAATTGCAGAAACATTTTGAAGTCCTTTTCTGACACTCCGCTTTTTTCAAATTCATTCAAACAAATCATCATTGATGATACTGCGGTGTTGAATGCAAAGTTTTGAATATCTTCAGTAACTTTTTTGATGGTTTTGTGTAAGATCACACTCGACTCTCGAGCAGAGTGATTTTCTCGAACTCTCCCAGACAAGCGCCATACACGTTCTATAAAACGTCGTGAACCAATAATGCCCTCAGTACTCCATGGCAAGTGAGATTCGAATGGACCGAGGAACATTTCAAAGAGACGAAGCGAGTCCGCACCGTATGTCTTCACCACATCGTCAGGATTGATGACATTTCCCCATCGCTTAGACATTTTGCGCCCATCTGCTCCACCAATAAGACCCTGATTCCTCAACGCCTTAAACGGTTCCTTCACCGGCACATAATTCATATCGTACAAAAACTTATGCCAAAAACGACTGTACAAGAGATGTCCGGTAGCATGCTCTGCCCCACCCACATACATATCAACGTCTTTCCAATAGTCCACGGCTTTTTGGCCGGCAAAAGCCTTGGCATTTGTCGGATCCATGTAGCGCAGGAAGTACCATGAAGAACCAGCCCATCCCGGCATAGTATTTGTCTCGTATCCTTCCTTTGTCCATGCTGCGACACGAGCAAGCGGACTTTCACCATTACCTGATGGTTCGTATGACTTCACGTTTGGCAATGTAAGCGGCAATTTTTTTTCGGGAACTTCACTGATCAAGCCATTCGCAAGGTGACGCAATGGAATTGGTTCACCCCAATATCGCTGGCGAGCAAAGATGGCATCACGCATCTTGTATCGAGTAACAATTTTTCCATCAACTTTTTTTGTTATTTCAATTTTGTCGACAAGAGGACGATCAATGATCGGAAGCTTGTACTGTGTTGCAAACGCATAGTCTCGTTCGTCATGTTGAGGAACACCCATCACCGCACCGGTTCCATAGTTTGCCAATACATAGTCTGCGATCCACACCGGTACTTCTTCACCATTTGCAGGATTAATAGCGACAAGCCCTTTGAGCTGTACGCCGGTTTTTTGCTTGTCAGCACTGGTGCGTTCCATCTCATCTTTCTGAGAAACGCTTTTAATATACTTCTGGACTTCAGACCAGTTCGTAATGCTATTTTGCCATTCTTCTATAAATGGATATTCAGGCGCAAGCACGATATAGGTCACGCCAAAAAGCGTATCTGCACGAGTAGTGAAAACTGAAACTTCACCGATGTCACTATCAGCTGTTTTTATCTCAAAACTAATCTCACTTCCCTCACTCTTGCCAATCCAATTCTTCTGGATTTCCTTAATGCTATTTGGCCAATCAAGTCCCTCGAGATCTTGTGCCAAACGATCGGCATATGCAGTAATGCGCATGAACCACTGACGCATGGACTTCTTGATAACAGGAAATCCTCCACGTTCAGAAACCGGACCAGTTGGACCGTCTACAATTTCATCATTGGCAAGAACAGTACCGAGCTCTTCACACCAGTTCACTTCTGCAAACCCTTCGTATGCCAAACGGTAATGCATCAATATCTCCTGTTGCTCCAACTGTGAGAAACTTTTCCATTCCTTTGCGGAAAATGTTTCAGCACTATCAGTGACAGCATGAACATTTTTTGTTCCGTTTTTTTCAAACAATGCTACGAGCTCATCGATAGGCAGTGCCTTGTTTTTCTTTGTGTCATACCAGGCGTCATACAGTTTCAAGAAAATCCATTGTGTCCATTTGTAGTATTCAGGACGATGCGTAGAAACTTCACGTGACCAGTCGTATGAAAAACCAATGATTTCCAATTGCTTCTTGTATTGGGCAACAAGCTTGTCGGTGAACGGCCCAGGATGTTTTTTTGTCTGAATGGCATACTGTTCTGCTGGCAAACCAAACGAGTCAAAACCCATTGGATGCAAGACATTGAACCCTTCCATGCGCTTCATGCGAGCATAGACGTCACTTGCGATATATCCACGAGGATGTCCGACGTGCAATCCCGCTCCCGATGGATACGGAAACATATCCAAGACATACATTTTCTTTTTCTTGCTTGTAGCCGGCTCGGTCTTGTAGGTACCGTTTTCAGCCCATTCTTTTTGCCATTTCTTCTCAATCTTTAGGTGGTTATATACCGGAGCTTTTTTGGGCTTCATATATATACATCTTTCCACAAAACTGTATTTTCAGCAAACTAGTCCAACATCCCACGTTCAACGTGGGATGTTGGCTAAAGATTATTTAAATTTTTTGATGGCGATCCACACGAGGGCGCCCAATGCCGCGAACAGGATAAGTACCTTCACCACATTGTTCGCATCAGACCAATATCGTACCGAAGCGATAAAAAGTGACAGTGCTCCCGCCCATGAAAATGCAGGTGACAATACTTCATGATCAAACAGTGCGCCGACGATAATACTGGCGATACCAAGCAAGACTAGCAGTACGAAAACTGCTTCATCATATTGCTTTTGCGCAGTTTGAAATTGCTGCTGTTTTGTAAAATCAGGATTACAGTATCCTTTGTCATCTTTGGTAACAGGCGCAGTCCATTGCCCACCAACCGCCAAACAACCATTCTGGGTATCAATGGTATTCACTATCTGTGCTGGTGGAAAGTAATCATTGTACTGCGGTGCCTGATATAGCAGTGAAATCGCGTAATTAAAAAAGAGATTAACAACGATAACTATTGCTACGATCAATGACCATTTAACAAGACGCGGTGAATGTGTTTGCTCCATATAAAAAGTATAGCAGTAATTATTCCTCTCCTATTACTGACTTCACAAACTCTTGAAGGCTGGCGCCGACGGCTTCGAGGGCGATGAGAAATGGTGAGTCATTGGTAAGGTGTGGATGGGTGTCGAGCTCGATGAACCATGGCTTGCCGCGCTTGTCGATAATGAATTCACTCTGTGAATAATCCTTCGCGCCAAAATGCTTGTGCAGTTTTTGCGCCAACTTTGAAAGCATGGATTTTTCTTCAGTATTGAATCCTCCAAACAGCTTGTTTGGCTTTTCATTCTTGCGAGTTTCATTAGTCAGTATGCCGTTGTTTGGACTTTGCACTTCCACTACAGGCAAGACGTATTCTGACTGGTGGCGAAAATTATCGATTACCCCAACAGCCGCTTCTCTACCATAAATATATTGCTCAACGATAAACGGTTCCTGCTGAGAAACGTGCTCATCAATAAACTGAGAGAGCTCCAATGGAGTCATCGCAAAATATGTTCGCACCGAACCTCCTCCAGACAATGGCTTCAACACCCATGGCGGAGCAAAGCTTCGATAAATACGCTGCGTCACTTCTGACACAGACTCAGTACCGTCAGGAATGACCATGATAGAGGGAGGCGTGTCTATGCCGAGCGCCTTGGCATGTTCTTTTGCGGACTGCTTGTTAAATGCTAGCTGCGCAACATCGGATGTTGCACCAGTATACGGAATACCGTATTGATCAAGCAGCGCTTGTACCTGACCATCTTCTCCAAATGTTCCATGCAATGCATTCCATACCGTATCGACCTGTTCTCGAGCACTTTCCAAATCCGTTGGAATGCCCTTGATGTGAAGTACGCCATCTTTATCAAGCAGCATGTCTACTGCTTCTAGTCCCGCATCGTGCAATGCGCGCTGAACATTCGCTCCCGTCTTCAGAGAAATATCATATTCAGGACTAACGCCTCCGCGAAGTATACCGACTCGTTTCATGAATAATAGTATAGCAAATAAATGAGGTCAGACCCCATTTATTTTTTGTTTATTACTGCCAGATAGTTTTGACTGGAACAGTCTTTTGAGAAAGCACGGCTGGAAGATCGTTCGCAGCAGATGAAAGCGTTGCCTTGCTTACTGTCCATAACGGAGCAGCGTTGTTGATACTGCCAAGCAATGTAGTACCGTCGCTACAGCCATAATATCCTTCTTGATGGTCAGCAGTTAGTGTTCCTGTTCCAGTAAATGGTGTACAAATAGTACCGTCAGCAAGCTGCATCTTCCACGCCCAGTTTGCAGGAGCTGGCTCAGAAGCAGGAATAGCTTTTGGCACTGACTGAGTGAGCGTCAAAATAAAATTGTCATCATCGTTACCAGTAGGACTGCACAAGAGTTTGTTGGTACCAGCAATTTCAAAACACGGATCAGCGATTTGGTTACCTGTCGTGCAGCGCCATGCATCCGTACGAAACGGTGCGGCAATAGAGCCAGTCCAGCATGTTCCTTTTTCATTTGGTTCACTACCCTGATCCACAGTCGCTACATAATGAATGATTGCAGTAGACGCTGATTGAGAACGGGCCGATTGCTTATGATGCATATACAATGCAGTACCAATACAAATTAAAATGATGATGACGATAGCGATGATTTTTTTCTTCATGCAATCAGTATACTATTGTTTTTTGAGCGTGTTGCCAAACTGCGCTTTCTGTCTTTTTAGCTTGTGGAATGTAATAGCAAAGCGGTGAGCTTCGTTGTTTGCAAGCAGAATGGCAAACTTATGCGCTTCGACTAGCTCGGCATTACCGCTGATAGCCTTTGGGCGGTGTCGCTCATCCTTGGTCACGGCAATGATAGGAATGTCTAGTTGCAATTCTTTCAAGGCTTCAGTAGCAACGTTGATTTGAATAATGTTTCCATCCACAACAATGGCATTTGGATACGGCCATTCAGTATGAGCAAGGCGACGCACCAACACTTCGCGCAATGCTCCCGCATCATTGGCCTTGTCAAAACCGCGAATGATGAATTTGCGATACTCATTTTTATTAGGGTTGGAATTTTCGACTACCGTCATGACACCGACCATTTGCTTGCCGGACAGGTGCGCAATGTCATACGCTTCCAGCCGAAAGACCTCTTCCCCACTGCTGCGCTCCAAATCACGCTTGATCAATGAAATGTCCTGAATGTGTTCCAACGCAAAAACTTTTTGCTTCAACACATTCGCCTCTTCAAAGGCTTCACGCTTGGCAGCTTCAGTCATTTCTTTTTTCAGCCCTTTGATCAATGACTGCATCTTGCCTTGCAGGATCAGTTTGATGCGACCAATGTTCTTACGATATTCTTTTGCGGCTTCACTGTTTGAAACATCGGGAGCCAATGCGATCTGACGATAAAATGCCTCCTTGTCTTTTTGGGCGCTGGCACGGTCACGAAATGGAAAGATATGACGAATGATTTTTAATGCCTCACGCACACTTGGCCCGCTCGGAAACGGTCCGAAGACAGCATCGTATTTACAGTTCTGCAATCCTAACCGGGGCAACGTTACGGTCTTGTTGCGAGTGTCCAAATCTTTTTGTCGTACCAAAATAATGCGAGGAAAATCTTCCTTGGTAATGACTACAACATTAAAACTCTTATCGTCTTTTTCCTTGGTGTTGTAGTACGGCTTGTATTTCTTGATGAGATTGGCCTCAAGAATCAATGCTTCAAGTACCGTATGCGTCACTTCGTACGTGACGATCGTAGCCTTAAAAACCATATCAACGATATGTGCCCCACGAGTCTTGATAACATCAGGCGCAAAATAAGAGCGCACGCGGTCTCTCAGCGACGTTGCCTTTCCGATATAGAGGATCTTTCCTTCAGCATCTTTCCAAAAATACACTCCTGGCTCTGCCGGTAATTCCAACTTGTCCAACTCTTGACGAATCATAATACAAGGGTACTATAACATATAATTGTTCATTTATTTACCTTAAATTACATACCATGTCTATCGATGAAGAAGAAGTAAACGAAAAAGACCAGGCAGCAAAAGAAGCAGATGCTGATGCAGCCGAAGCTAAAGCAGAACTTGCAGAGCAAAATGCAGATGAAGCACGTGAAGCGGCTGACAATTCCGAAAGCGATGAGGATTCTGAGTAACAAAAAAAAGGGCACATGCCCTTTTTATTTTTTATTCCCCTTCAATCTTACTGAACCCTTCGTATTTCAAAGGCTCTTTGTTTGAAGCAAATCTTACATCCCCCATGCCATCAAAATGAGTTTTCTGTTCAACGACATATTGCATATAAGCTTCTGAAAATTTTGTTCTTGTTGTATTTTCACCAGCAATGCCATCGCCATCTGCCTTTTCTTTTTTCAATTGAACAAGGTATTGATCTTTACTGAATGATGAGCCGTCAGGATTTGCGAAGTAGTACAAATGTTTTGGATGTTCTCCTTTTTTAAGCTCCTCTTGCGTCTCTTCTACTTGCTCAATATACCAATTTCTGTATCGAATAAGCTCTTTCTGAATGTCGCTGACAGATTCAACTGTAAGCACTACTGGTTTACCAGCAGCTTGTCGTTCAGCAATAAATTGATTAATCATTTTATTTGCTACAGCACGGGAGTCTAGGGTGTCACTGCCTTTGAGATGATGAGCGTCAAGCCAGTCAACATAGTCATTCCAATCCTGCCGCAAATGATTGCTAACAAAATGTTCGTTATGTTCCGGAGACGGCGCAGATGCTTCAGTCTTAGATCCGACCTTGTCTTGCACTTTTTGACTACCTTTCGCCTCCTTTGCCGGAAGCAGCCCAGCAAGAGCAATGCCTGCAGCAATAGCAAACTGCTTGAGCATCCCCGCCCCCTTTCTCGACTCTTTAGTAGGAGCATATTCCGTTCCGACTGTTTCCGGGCTAGCATCAGAAGCCCTATGTTTAGTATCTTCTAGGATTGATTTTGTATGCTCAAAAAGCTCCCGCTGCTTCTGTTCATCATCCTTTCTTTGGTCATAAAAATGCTCTCGGGCTTCAGCATATACGTCATTAATATTCTCAAGATTTTCTTGATGTGAATTGTTAGGGATATTTTCCTGTTCTTCTGGGTGTAGCTCTGGAGGGTTTTCGTTCATGCCCCCAGTATACCAAATACCGTGCTAATGCACATGTCGTATTTCCTCAATGATTTCCTGCCAGATTTCCTCTCCGTTTTTGTCATGATTGAAAATGGCATCTTCGGCCTGCAAAAAATATTCCTCAACTTTCTCCTCCGCAAATGATAACGCCCCTGATTCTTTCAAAATTTTCACAAGCTTTTTCTCATCTTCCTCAGACCAGTCGTCTGTCGCAATACAGCCTGCAAACTGACTTCGGTACTCTTCCGATGCTTCATTGCGTATATACCAGGACAACAAGGTCTGCTGCCCTTCTTGAGTGTCAGTGACATAGTCTGCAATATCATCTTGCAACTGAAATGCCATACCAAGTCCGACCGCGTATTCCTCGGCAAAATCCTTAGTGTCGCTATCAGCGCCTGCCAAGACCATGCCAATGTAGAGCGGTCGGAAAAAAGAATAGTGTGCACTCTTTAGCATCATTTTCTTTTCGATAGTTTCTTTTGAGACATTGTCCTGTGCGGATAACAACACATCGAGCATTTCCCCGTGAATGACTTCTGATATGAGCGTGCGGTATTCCGTCATAGCATCATCGACAGTATAGGGCTCGACTTGCTCAGTTTCCTCAAAGGACTCAACGGACCATGCCAGTAGCAAGTCTCCTACAAGCATTGCTACTGCTCGGCTGATATCGGCATTGTTGTATACCTTTTCAAGATGAGCGTGCATGGTAGGATTGCCGCGACGAACGATTTCATGATCAATAAGATCGTCATGGACCAGGCAGAACAAATGAAACAGCTCCATGCCTGCCAATATAGAGAAGATGTCATTGTCGCCACCTTCGGAACAATATCCTACGTACAGCAAATACGGGCGAAGATACTTTCCTCCCTGTGAAAATGTGGGCACGTATGCCAATGCTTCTCTAATAGCAGCATCGTTGCTATATGTTACAAAGCCATTGCTCTTTTCCTCTATTATTGCTAAAAACCTTCCCTCAAAATACTTTTGAAATTCTTTTAATGTCATCATGGTTCCATAATAGAAAAATGATGCTCAAGAATTTCTGTGGGTGTTATAAGATTTTCTTTAGATACGTTCCGGTGTGAGAATGCTTGTTATTGGCAATGTCTTCCGGTGTTCCCTTGGCGACAACCTTACCACCACGCACTCCACCTTCAGGACCGAAGTCGATCAGCCAGTCGGCGGCCTTGATAAGATCCAAGTTGTGTTCGATGACAACGACAGTGTTGCCTTTTGCCACCAAGCGATTGAGCACGCCAATAAGATTCTTCACGTCATCATAGTGCAAACCAACGGTCGGTTCATCGAGCAGATAGATAGTCTTTTCCAGGTATGGACGATAGAGTTCGGAAGCAATTTTGACACGCTGTGCTTCTCCGCCGGAAAGTGTTGTGGCGCTTTGTCCGAGCTTCACATACCCAAGACCAACGTCAGCGAGCGTTTGCAAACGATCAGAAATGGCAGGAATATCGGCGAAGAATTCTAGAGCTTCTTCAACGGTAAGCTGCAACACATCGTAAATGCTCTTCTTTTTGTATTTCACTACCAATGTTTCCTTGTCGAAACGCTTACCACCACAGACATCACACGTCACATACACTGTCGGCAGGAAGTGCATTTCAACTGCAATTTCTCCATTACCTTCACAAGCCTCACAGCGACCACCTTTAACGTTGAATGAGAAACGGTTCACTTTCCATCCACGAAGACGGGCTTCCTCGCTGGCAGCAAAGAGTTCACGAATATGCGTGAATGCTCCGGTATATGTTGCAATGTTGGAGCGAGGTGTACGGCCAATCGGAGACTGGTCAATCATGATGGCGCGTGAAATATATTCTGACCCGGTGAACGAGGCACAGTTGAATGTCTTGGCACTGCGCATCTTTCGTTCCAGTCGTGCCTGCAAGTTACTGTACAGCACATCATACAAGAATGTACTTTTACCAGAGCCCGACACACCAGTAATAGCAACCATGCGGCCGAGCGGCACTTCTATGTTTTGATTATGAATATTGTGCAGGTTGGCACCAACGACTTTGATGGAGCCTCGGTCTTCACCACGACGCTTTTCAGGCACTTCTATTTCTTCTTCCTTGCGAAGGTACGCCAGTGTTCGTGAACCTGAAGGATTGGTCTTTGCCGCAAGCAGCTTATCCAAATATCCTGACACCACTACCTGTCCACCGTGCACTCCGGCTTTTGGACCAATATCAACGATATAGTCAGATGCATAAATAGTATCCTCATCGTGCTCCACCACGATAATGGTGTTACCGATATCACGGAGATCTTCCAATGTGCGAATCAAGCGCTCATTGTCACGCTGGTGCAGACCGATGGTTGGTTCATCCAGAACATACATGGCACCAACCAATCGTGAGCCAAGCTGTGAAGCCAAACGAATACGCTGTGCTTCTCCACCGGACAAGGTATTGGCGGTACGATTTAACGCCAAATATTCGAGACCAACGTTTAACAAGAAGTTCAAACGGTCTTCCACTTCCTTGAGTACGGGTACGGCCACTTCCTTATCCTTTGGGGAAAGTTTCAATGATCCAAAAAATTCAAATGCATCCTCAACGGACATTGAAGTTACGTCTACGATATTGGTATTCTTTTCTCCAAGAAAAACGTTTAAGGCTTCAGGGCGAAGACGCTTACCGTGACAGGTATCACATGGTTCTGTACCGCCAAAGAACTTTGTACCGATACCGTTACAGGTAGGACAGGCACCGTACGGGCTGTTGAATGAAAATAGACGTGGCTCAATTTCTGGGAATGAGAAGCCATCATTTGGACAGGCAAACTTACTTGAAAGTAAGAATTCCTGCAACAAGTCCGTCTCCATTGAAAAATCAGGTGAAGTACCGAATGTTATTTGCACTAGACCATCCGCTTCAAGCAATGCGCGCTCTACCGCTTCAGACAAACGAAGCTCAGCATCACGAGGAGTATCTTTGAATTCATGCACTGCCAGTTCGTCAACAAGCACTTCAATGTTGTGCACGGTATTCTTATTCATCTCTATCTTTTCACGAAGTGACTTAATCTGCCCATCCACGCGCACGGTTGAAAAACCGCGACCAAGCATATCGTAGAGCAACTGATAGTATTCACCCTTTCGTCCGCGAACAATCGGCGCAAAGATCTGGATGCGAGTATCGTTCCATGCCACACCCATGACCTCTTTGTTCTTTGCCTTCGAAAGGTCTTTGATCTTGCTCAAAATAAAGCCGTTGATTTCTTCCATTGAAAGCTTCTGAATAAGTGTGCCACAAACCGGACAGTACGCCTTACCAACACGAGCATAGAGCACGCGAAGATAGTCGTAGATTTCAGTAATGGTTGCAACCGTTGAACGAGGGTTGTTTGATCGAGACTTTTGGTCAATAGAGATAGCAGGTGAAAGACCGGTGATTTCATCAACGTCCGGCTTTGGCATTTGATTCAAGAACTGTCGCGCATATGAAGACAGAGACTCAACGTAGCGACGTTGGCCTTCCGCAAAAATAGTATCGAAGGCCAACGAACTTTTCCCTGACCCTGACATACCGGTAATAGCCACCATGGCATTACGCGGCATTTCCACTGATATGTTCTTTAAGTTATGGGTTCTCGCCCCTTTAACCACAATAGTCTCCGCGGCTGTTTGTGCTACTCTCTTTCCTTTTTCCATCAATACATTATAGCACAAAAGTCAAGCTTTTGCTTACGGATTTATATATGTCCTCTCTCGCAAGACCTTGATCTCGTCACGCAAGATCGCGGCGGTTTCGAAGTCGAGCAGCTTAACGGACTCTTTCATTTCCACTTCCTTCATGGCAATAAGTTTTTCGATTGGATTGCGCTTCCCTTTCTTACCCTTCATGTCTTTTTCAAGCTGAGCAAAGAGTTCGATATCAAGTGCGAGCTCTGCATTCACTGCCTTGGCGTGACTGCTTTCCATACCTTGGGTAATATCCAAAATCTTCTTTTCAATAGTCTTTGGGGTGATGCCATGTTCCTTATTGTATGCAAGCTGAATGTCACGACGACGCTGTGTCTCTGCAATGGCGCGCTCCATGGAACCCGTCATGTTGTCAGCATAGAGAATGACGCGACCGTTGGCATTACGTGCAGCACGACCGATAGTCTGGATCAATGACACTTCACTGCGCAAGAAGCCTTCCTTGTCAGCATCCAAAATACCGATCAATGTCACTTCGGGCATATCAAGACCTTCACGAAGCAGGTTCACACCGATCAAAATATCAAATTCTCCCTTGCGGAACTGCGTAATGATCTTGATACGATCAATAGTCTTGATGTCACTGTGCAAGTATGCCGCTCTGATTTTCTTTTCCTTTAAATAATCCGTAAGGTCTTCTGCCATGCGCTTCGTCAGCGTTGTTGCCAAGACACGTCCACCTTTGGCAATTTCCTTCTCTGCCTCATTGATAAAGTCACTGACCTGTCCATGATACTCACCATTTTCCAAAATCGGTTTTACTTCCACGATAGGATCAACAAGACCAGTTGGTCTAATGATTTGTTCCACGATCTTGGTTGCATGTTCCGCTTCAAACTTACCTGGCGTTGCTGATACGAAAATAGTCTGACCGATACGTTCTTTGAATTCCTCGAACTTCAACGGTCTGTTGTCCTTGGCACTCGGCAAGCGAAAACCGAATTCTACCAGCGTAGACTTACGTGACGCATCACCGGCATACATGCCATGCAGCTGCGGCAATGTTACGTGTGACTCATCGATAAAAAGCATGAAGTCTGGAGAACCGTCTTTTTTGTGTGGGAAATATGAAAGTAGTGTTTCTGGTGGTTCACCTGGAGCCTTACCTGACATATGACGAGAATAGTTTTCAATACCGGAACAGTAGCCAATCTCACGAATCATGGCGAGATCGTAGTTGGTACGACGCTTAATGCGTTCTGCTTCAAGCAACTTCCCTTCCAGCTCAAAGTGTTTCAGCTGTTGTTCAAGTTCATGCTTAATATCAGCAGTCGCGCGATCTCGCTCGTCATCATTAGTGATGAAGTGCTTTGTCGGAAAGATATATACCGTTTCTTCTTCATTAAGAATACGCGCTGACACTGGATCAATTTTCAAAATACTACTAACGGTAGTGCCAGAAAATTCAATCATGTACTGAAATGTTTCAGACACTGGCATAATCTCAACTTTATTTCCTAAGGCTCGAAACTGTCCTGACTCAAGGTCTGCATTGGTACGACTGAAGTGAATACTGATCAATCGTTCCATCATGGCGGTACGAGACATGGTCATGCCTTTCTCAATTTTGAAATTTTCCTTCTCGTATTCAACGGGAGAACCCAAACCGTAAATACATGATACGGATGCCACAATGATCACGTCCTTACGGGTCAGCAATGACTGTGTCGTAGCATGGCGAAGACGATCAATCTCCTTGTTGATCTGTGCATCCTTTTCGATGAAAGTATCCGTGACCGGCATGTACGCTTCAGGTTGGTAATAGTCGTAATACGATACGAAATAGTGCACCGCATTGTTTGGAAAGAATTCCTTGAACTCAGACGCCAGCTGTGCTGCAAGAGTCTTGTTATGCGCGATAACCAATGTTGGCTTTTGCACCTCAGCAATGACATTAGCCATGGTAAAGGTCTTACCAGTCGCCGTTCCACCCAACAATGTCTGAAACCGCTCACCTTTTTTTAGCCCTTCAACTAAGCTTTTTATGGCTTTTGGCTGGTCTCCTGCGGGTTTGTAATGATCTGATAATTCAAACTGCATACTTATATTATATAGAAGCTGTCAAATGTATATAAGCCAAGGTTTTGCTTCCTACGACACCGTCCGGTGTTAATTTTGCCTTTTTTTGTAAGGTCATGACTGCAATTTTAGTTGCACGACCAAATGTAGTGGTCTCATGACCTACAGATCCTGCGCCATTTTTTGCAACAATAAATCCGTGCGTATTGAGGTATTGCTGTAACAATCGAACCTGACTGTCAATCATGCCGAATTTTAATACCTTAGTTATGGCTGCAACCACACCGCCTGAAACTATTGCCTGAGGATTGGCCACAGGAACAGTTACTGGTCTTCCTCCCCCCGAAAGGTATCCACCCTGCGACTGGGCCGCTGTCGGTGAATATACCAGTGAAATCTCCGGCGATTGGAACGAATAGTTGTCGCCCGTGTATCCTGCTGGTGCAGTATAGGTACTTCCTGCAGTATTATCTGGCAGCAGACTATAGGCATCGATGGCAAAATAATATGTCATACCGGATGTAATACCCGTGATGGTGGCAGACGTAGCGTTTCCAGCATCAAAGGTTGAGGTATAGTTGCCTGGAGAAGTGCCATACTTCACTCTATAGCCACTGATGACCGAGGTGCCATTTGGAATGGCATCATATGAGGAAAGCCCACTCCAATTAATGGCAATGCCGTTTGATGTCGATGCGGCAGCTACCCCCGTTGGACTGATGATAGACAGCGCCCAGAGACGCGCAATGTTCAGATACCCAGCTACGGTTGGGTGAATGTTATCAACCTGACTGAGCTGGTCCTGATGATTGTAGAAGAATGTCCACAAGTTAGGACCATAATTCAAATGATCACTGCTTATCAAACTATCGATAGATGCGAGATAAGGCTGCACGACCGGGCGAGGAGCCGCGTATGGCATTTTGGCAACATAAATACTTGAAGGGTTTGCAGCATAATTGGATTCGAGCGTGCTGATAATAGTATTCATGTTTGATGAGTATACGGAGGCGGAGCTTGTATCATTAGTACCAAGCATAACCAAAAACTTATTTGGCGAAAGGCTAGCTACCCGGTTTTGCCATGCAGTGGTACCCATTGGATCGGTAATGTATCCAGCGGCAGTATATCCCCCATACCCTTCATTAAGAATGAATACCGGATATCCATTGTATGACTCAAGCTTATTGTTAAGCTCAGGCATCCAGCTCTTGAAATATTTTGGCTCTTGCGAAGACCACTGACAAAAGTTTCTGTCGTCATTGGAGACCGTACCCGGCAAGGACTGTGTCCAGTCGGTAATGGTGCCGCCAGAAGTAACGCACTGCGTATCCGAAATACCGTTTGCTCCTTTTGTAATCGAGTCACCAATAGCTACGTAGATGTCACCAATACCAATGTTGGTAGCCTGGTCGTGAAGGGTCGTGCCACTCTGCACAACGTGATTGCTATCGACAACATATGTATCCAAGGTATATGTTCCTTTCGAAAGATTCGTGAATGATGCCGTATAAGGAGCAGACATGTCATATATGGCAACCTGCTGAGAGGAACTGTTATTGGTAAGTACAAACTTCACCCCTCCGCCGTTTGGAACAAGATTGGAACCAACTGAGGCGCTAACATTAAGTGTAGTACTTGTCTGGATGAATGGAATGGACACGTTGAGACCTTTTTGATCGATATAGGAAGTAGTCGCCTCAAGCGGTGCGCTTGAAACCAGACGTGAAGGACTGGTAATGGTCATCGGCTCGGTGGTGTTATTAATAAAGAAAGAGCCTTCACTGTTCTGGACAGTCTGCTGTTCAGTCCCAGAAACAAGTTTGTTGTACAAAATGAATTCATAGATCGTCCCGTTGAAGTAGAGCAGGCTATTCGCATTGGCAACATTGGAACCCAATACCAAAGGACCGTTAACGCTGTTACTGCCCGCATTGCCGCTTCCTATAAGACTGCCATTAACATACATTTGGGATGAGGATCCATTAAAAAGCAATGTTGTAGTTTGTACTGTATACGGCACAGATTGCTGGGTATTGGCAAGAAAAGTTCCTCCGTACATGCCTCCGCTTGAACCATCCTGATACGTTATATTATTTGGAGTAGCACCGAGAGAAAACGGTCGACCAGACGTTGGTGACTGCGTATTGCCTTCGGAAACCATGAATATGCTAACCGGTTGTGAAAGTGACAGCGAGCTTGAGCTTTCCAACATATCCTGATTACCATCAAATAACGCACCTGCCCTGTTGGACGAGCTGCCGGTAAGGATAGTACCCGCAGAGACTATTTTCGGCTGATCTGCCTGAGTTGCCTGACTGACATTCTGATTACCGGTCTGGTCATACCATATTTCTACAAATGCATCGGTGCTAGCAATGAATGCGCTGAGCGTTGTAGCGCCACTAGAACCTGATATAACAGTAATGGAAGAAGTTGTTGAAAAATTTCCAGATGTGTCCGGATAGACATCAGCCTCCCCGCCGTCGGTCCGGCGGATGCGCACCAGCGGGCCGGAGTACGAGGTTACAAGTTGGCGAAGACCGTACGAACCAACACTTCCCGTGACCCCAAGCGCAGTGGCAGTCTGCTGAGTAACGAATGTCATTATCTGGTTGTTTTCGACTGACTGTCTATTGGTCGATCCAAGCGCAGTGTTATAAATGATGAATTCAGAAATGGTACCGTTGAAATACGGACCTGCTCCAAGACTTGAGCCTAGA
The DNA here is from genome assembly GCA_029288805.1 of Candidatus Nomurabacteria bacterium. Classification (GTDB taxonomy): domain Bacteria; phylum Patescibacteriota; class Minisyncoccia; order Phycocordibacterales; family UBA9973; genus UBA4124. The sequence goes on along the minus strand of JARIGO010000013.1, from coordinate 8,607 downwards.
TATATTCCCCCACTTGCATAATTGCTACCCGTAGTGCCGCTTCCTATGCTTGTACCATCAACATACATCTGTGAGGCCGTAGTGTTGAAGACCATCGATGCCTGTTCAGTGGCATACGGCAATGACTGCACCGTGCTTGCCAAAAATGAACCGGCATACATACCACCACTTGATCCAGCCTGATACAGGATATTGGCCCCAGAGCTACCCAATGAGAACATGCGGGACGTACCGGTAGTTTGATTGGTAACGGACGAAACAGAAGTGACGGTTATAGGCTGAAGGAATACTGCTGAAGATGCGCTATTAAGCGTATCACTAGTACCGTTGAACGATACGGCTGGTCTGTTGGTAGCACCATTGGTTATAACCGAACCAGAAGAGACAATCTGAGGTTGATTGGCCTGAGTAGACTGAGTGACATTAACGTTTCCTGTTTGGTCATACCATGTCTCGACATATGCATTGGTTCCAGTAATGAAATCATTAAGTACCGTTGCCTGCGAACCACCTGAAATTATAGTGACAGGAGAACTGAGGGAAAAGCCATTACCGGCATCCGGATACACGTCCGCCTCCCCGCCGTCGGTCCGGCGGATGCGCACCAGCGGGCCGGAGTACGAGGTTACAAGCTTGCGCAAACTGTAGACGTTGGTAGCACCGGCAACACCGAGAGCGGTGGCAGAGGGTTGGATAACATACGCATTCAATTCATCCGTTTCAACAGCCTGGCGGTTTGCAGGAGTGGCATTTAAGTTTCCAGTGAAGAGAATGAATTCGGAAATCTCTCCATTAAAGTAGTAACTGGAAACACCTCCAAGCGAAAGCGTACCGCTTGGATTGTTGGACCCCGTGGTTCCGGAAGTAACCAATGTACCATTGGTGTAGAACTGGGAAGAGGTCGTATTATAGACCATGGTCATCTGGCGGGCGACATACGGGGCAGACTGTACACTACCGCTCAGATACGAACCGGCATACATACCACCACTTGAACCAACCTGGTATAATGCAGTGTTACTACCAATATCAAACACGCGCGCAGCTGGAGACTGCGTATTTCCAGCACTTATCATTGTTGCCGTAAACGGTTGGGTAATTGAAAATGTTGAAGCACTGGTGAGCGTATTGTTCGTACCATTGAAACTCAGCGCTGGCTTGCCAGTAATACCGTTTGTAAGGATGGCACCCGCAGACACAATCTTAGGCTGAGCAGACTGCGTAGCCTGATTGAGATTGTTTCCCCCAACCTGGTCATACCATGCCTCAACATATGCATCGGTGCCACTCACAAAGGCACTGAGTGTCGTTGCGGTACTTGAACCAGACAAGACAGTTACCGGTGAGCTTAGCGAAAAGTTGCCCGAGGTATCGGGAAAGACATTGGCTTCTCCGCCATCAGTACGACGAATCTTTACAAGCGCCCCGTTATACGATGCCTTAACCAAACGAAGGCTATATCCGTTTGTTGCACCGGAGACGGTATCAGTTATGGCAGCATGCGCAACCTGCGTGTTGTTGATAAAAAGAACACCGACCAAGAGAACTGATAAAAATAAAAAATGTCGAAACCTCATACTCATTAGTATATATAAATATTTGATTACTTACCATTCATATTATTGACAAAATAATTTAGGGTTATATGATTTAAAAAACCCACTGTTATGAAAAATTTTCTCTTTGTCTTAGCAATAGTAGTTGCAACGGCCTTTGTAATCATGGCAAGCATAGCAATCCCATAACAAATAAGACCCCTTTCACCTGAGAGGGGTCTTTTACTTTTTGTAGTACCGTTCCAAAAATTCTTTTTTATACTGATGAAAGCTATCATCCAAGATGGACGCACGGATGTTTTCCACCAAACGCAAGATGAAGTGAAGATTGTGAATTGAAGCAAGCGATGCGGCAGTCATTTCTTCCCCGCGAAAGAGGTGTGCAAGATACGCACGAGTGTGATGCGTGCAGGTATAACAGGTGCAATCTTCATCGAGTGGCACAAACTGGTCAACGAATTTTGCATTCTTGATGTTGATGCGCCCATCCTTGGTATGCAATGTACCGTGACGTGCCATGCGTGTTGGCGCAATACAATCAAACAAATCACAGCCAGCTTCAACGGCATTAAAAAGATCAAGCGGTTCACCAATACCAAGCAAGTGGCGAGGCTTGTCTTCTGGCAGCAACGCATTAACCCACCCTACGGCAGTGCCAATATCTTCTTTGGTAAATGATCCTCCAATACCAAAACCATCAAAAGGCAGCGCACCGATAGTGCGAGCGGCTTCTTCACGGAGCTCTTGATATCGTCCACCTTGCACTACACCAAACAACGATTGCTGTTTTTCTGTATCCAACGCTTCATGTCGTTCTAGACTACGCTTGGCCCATTCATACGTACGTGCCAGGGATTTCTTTTGGTAGTCATATGGAGCTGTTGGACTGGTACATTCATCAAATGCAAAAATCATGTCAGCACCAAGTTTCCATTGTATTTCCATTGAAGACTCTGGTGTGAACAAGTGCTTGCTACCATCAAGATGTGACTTGAATGTCACGCCTTCGTCGGTTACTTTTGCGAGTTGTCCTGGATTGACTGACGTGTCGCTGACTTCAACGTCAGATGTTGAAATCTTGCTTACCGCAGTACCAAATGCCGCGCCAAGTGAAAATGCTTGAAACCCTCCCGAGTCTGTCATAGTCGGACCATGCCAATCCATAAATGGACCAAAGCCTCCAGCCTTGGCAACGATATCTTCCCCTGGCTGCAAATATAAATGGTAGGTATTCGCCAACACTACTTGCGCATTCAGGCTTCTGATTTGTTCAGATGTCAGTGACTTCACCGTTGCTTTTGTTCCCACCGTCACAAATGCCGGCGTCAAAATCTTACCGTTCTTGGTTTCAATTTCCCCCGCTCGCGCAAGCGTACCGTCTAGTTTTTTATGTATAGAAAATTTAAGCATTATCTCACTATCACCCACTTCAGTGCCTGAAGGTTTACTGGAACTTTTGCAAGCAAACGTTGGAACGGATCGCGAGGGTCAGTGATGATTCTTTCTATCTCAGCAAGAGAAGCCGGCGTGATGGATTGTGCGGCAATCATGGAACCAGTGGTAAATGGCACGTCACGTGGAAGCTGCACTTCATACTCCCCTGACCCCCGACCGATCAATGTCACCGCCACGTCACTGCCAACAGCATTACCGGAAGTCTGTCTACCGGGAGCACTGTATAAAGAAACCGTAGCATCATGTGCATCAACACTTGAGATGGTACCGAGCGCCACACTGTTAAATGCATACACCACTTGTCCAACCTTTATACCTTCAGCACTTCCTGCGTCGATCAACATCGTGTCATAAAAACTGCGATTCGGTAATGTCATAACGTCAGCCAGTACGCCTTTTTGTCCTGCGTCTCTTCCGAGCTCTGCTTTCAATGCAGTGTTTTCATTTTGTAATTGCTGTAAAGTTGTAAGTTCAGCATCATATGACACAAGCGTGCTTTCCTGTGCTGTTACCTTTTTGATCAATGCGCTCCGAGAAAGAAATTCATCTTTTATCACTCCTCCGTACACAGGTACAGTACGAGCCGCAATTTTCTTCACTATTGCCGTTGCGATAGCGATAACAATAAGCACGCTGGCCACAACAATGACCACACGAAGCCATGTAGGGACACTGCGCCATGGGCTGTTCTTTTTCAGTTGTTTCTTATAACGAGGCATGATCTTCTAGTGAGAGTAATGTTGGTTTGTATGTATCAAAATCTTCCAAAATAATTCCTGTGCCACGAGCAACAGCAGAAAGCGGATCTTCGGCAATCAGTACTGGTAATTTTAGTTCCGTTTGCAGGAGCATTGCAAGCCCTCGCAGGTTTGCGCCTCCTCCGGAAAGGATAATGCCGGTTTGTAAAATATCAGAAACCATTTCTGGCGGTGCAGTTTCAAGCACTTCTCGAATGCCTGAAATGAGTAATGCCACTGTACGAGCAAATGCTTCGCGCACATCACCATCAGTGATCATCAGTGCCTTTGGCAAGCCAGTCACCAAGTCACGGCCACGCACTTCAATCTCCATGTAGTCTGTTTCAATGGCAGAACCAAGCGCAAGCTTCACTGACTCTGCGGTGCGCTCACCCACCAATAGTTTGAACTCATCACGCAAGTAATCCACCACTCGTGCGTCGAAGTGATCTCCTGCCACGCGCAAGTTCATTGAGCGAACAATACCACCAAGCGCAATCAATGCGATGTCCGTCGTTCCTCCGCCAATATCAACAATGAATGAAGCATTTGCAGAAAGCACCGGCAGTCTCACACCGATAGCTGCAGCCATGGCTTCTTCCACGAGATAGACTTCACGCGCACCGGCATCAATGCCTGCATCATAGACAGCGCGAAGCTCAACATTGGTAATGCCTGACGGTACGCCGATAACGACACGTGGTCGGAAAAACTTCTTTGAAATTTTTTCCACCTGGCGAATAAAGTACGCGAGCATTTCCTCCGCCATTTCAAAATCAGACACCACTCCTTCGGAAAGCGGTCGCACGATGCGAATGTGCTCCGGTGTCTTGCCCCACATTTCCTTGGCCTGACGACCGATAGCCACGATCTGTCCGGTCTTTTGGTTTACGGCAACGATACTTGGTTCATTGATAACAATACCGTGACCTTTGACGTACACGAGCGTATTAGCGGTACCCAAATCGATACCGATATCATTTGAAAAGCGTTCGTAAAGTTTCTTAAACATAATTATGCGGCGAATTGCTGAATGAGACTTTCTATAGAAAGGATAGTTGATTCACTGCTGTTACGACGTTTGTACTCTACGCCACCCTGAGCAAGACTGCGTTCTGAAACTACGATACGATGAGGTATGCCAAGCAAGTCACTGTCTGCGAATTTTTCTCCAGCACTTACCCCGGTACGATCATCAAATAAAACCTCTATGTTATGCTTCAGTAATTCATTATAAACATTCTGCGCTTGTTCAATATTTTCCCCCAATGCAAGCAAATGAACCTTAAATGGTGCGACACTTTCCGGCCACACGATACCCTTTTCATCAGAAAGCACTTCAACGATAGTTCCCATTAGACGAGTAACACCGATACCGTATGAACCCATGTATACAGGAACGTCGGCGCCTTCGCTGTTTTTGTATGTCAGACCAAACGGTTCAGAGAATTTAAAACCGAGTGAAAAAATATTTCCTACTTCAATTGCCTTCTTCTCTACGAGATTTGCTCGTTCAATGCCAAGATCAGTAAGCACTTCATCAGTCATAACTTCTTCATTGATAGCAATGCCTTTTGCTTCATCAATATAGATAAGATCTTCACCTGCCTCAGAAACAGTTTGGAACTCATGCGAGTATTTTGAAAATGTTCCGCCTGAAGCGAATGTCATGTATGTATAGTCTCCGAGACCGACACGGTCGTAGACATTGCGATATGCCTGTTTTGATTTTTCATAAAATTCATCGTGCTGCTCCTTGTCTGCAGAAAATGAATACAATGCCTTCCAGTAAAATTCGCGACCGCGCATCATGCCTGACTTACTGCGAGTTTCGTTTCGGAAAATAGTTTTGAAATCATATGGATACAACGGAAGGTCTTTGTATGAGCTCACAAAGTTTTTTACGATATTTGAATACGCTTCTTCATTTGTAAATGAAAGACCCACTTCAGTTCCGTTCTTGAGCTGAGTCTTGAACCACACGTCAACGACATCATCACTCCAGCGGTTGGTCTTTTCCCATACGTCTTTAGTCTGAATAGCTGACGTTTTCATCTGAATACCTCCAATGGCATTCATTTCTTCCTTGATGATACTGACGATTTTTTCCATTACTCGGTATCCCAATGGCAAAATAGTATAGACACCGGCCATTTCCTTATGGATGTATCCTCCGCGAATAAGCAGCTGGGCATTCTTTGCAACCTCATCTGCAGGGCTTTCTTTCTTGGTTTTCGTGAAAAGCTGTGTCTGACGCATAAATCATTTATATATTGGCACAAAAAGGCAAATAAAAAAAGCCCTGAATTTTTAATTCAAAGGCTTATTAAGGGTTTTACTAACCCCCATAGTTCTTTTTTGACGAATCCTCCGGAGATTCCAAGACGGAAAACAGAGCACCTCCCACAGAGATCACTAGGGCTGATATGATACATATTTTTGCCGCTGAATTTTCTTTTAGCATTGCAAAGGCTATTGATACTAAAGCCAAAGTAATTGAAGCTACGTAAAAGCTAAGATTCTTCATGAATATATTGATTTTTTAAGGTTTGTACTATGTGGTTTAACTGTTTAAATAATAGCACAATTTGTATAAAAAGTCAATATTACATCTGAGAGCTGTCCGGCAGCTCTCACATTGTCAAAATAAGGTTTAAATGGTATATTTACGGCTCGTCAAATGGACGAAATTATTCAGAAAAGTAAGGCTTGTGCACTCGAAACGCAATACAAGCCTCGTACAGATTGTTATGAAAACTATAAACTCAAAAGACCTCATGGAGGCAGGTGTCCACTATGGATACTCACGTACTCGCCGTCACCCGACAGCAACTCCGTTCATCTACGGAACAAAGGACAAGGTAGACATTATCGACATCGATAAGACTATCCCCCAGATTGAAGCTGCCGCTAACTTCCTCAAGGGACTTGGCGCATCTGGTAAGACAGTATTGTTCGTTGGTGTTAAGCCAGAATCACGTGCTGTCGTACAGGAAATCGCCTCATTGCTTCACCAGCCTTCTGTTTCAGAACGTTGGATCGGTGGTATCTTGACTAACTTCGGTGAAATCAAGCGCCGTATCAACAAGCTTGAAGACATGCGCGAAAAGATGGCTTCTGGTGAACTTCAGAAGTTTACAAAGAAGGAACAGCTTCTTATGGCTCGTGAACAGGAACGCCTTACAAAGTACTTCGGCGGTCTTGTTGGCGTAACAAAGCTTCCTGACGCAGTTGTTGTTATCGACTCAAAGAAGGAACACATTGCCATCGCGGAAGCTCGCAAGAGTAACATTCCTGTTATCGCTATCGGTAACACTGACTGTTCAACTCGCGGTATCGACTACCCTATCGTTGCAAATGACGGTTCAGCCTCTTCTATTGCCGCAATTCTTGGTATACTAAAGGACGCGTTTCAGCAGTAATTCTTTATTAAAAAATAATCTTAAAAAAATATGATCACTACAGAACAAGTAAAAGAACTTCGTGAGAAAACTGGCATTTCTGTTATGCAATGCCGCAAGGCCCTTGAGGAAGCAAATGGCGATATGGAAAAGGCATTTGTTATCCTGCAAAAGAAAGGCGGTGAGGCTGCTCAAAAGAAAGCTGACCGTTCTGCTGGTGACGGTATCGTTGTAATGCGAACTGACGGCACACGTGCTCTGACACTCGTTTTGAACTGTGAGACTGACTTCGTTGCAAAGAACGAGGATTTCATCGCGCTTGCAAACACGCTTGCTGACATGGCTTGGAACGAAGGCGTGGAAAAAATGCAGGAAGCTTCTGCTGAGCTTATCAGTGCCGTTGTCCTCAAGACAGGAGAAAACATTCAGCTTGGCGCTGTAGAAGACCTTAAGGGTGAAGTAGTCAGTGGCTACACGCACTTCGACAACAAGTCTGCTGCCGTAGTAAGTCTCGTTGGTGGAAATGCACAGGTTGCAAAGGACATTGCAATGCACGTTGCTGCCATGAAGCCATCATTCTTGAGTAAGGATGAAATCTCTGAAGAAAACAAGGCTACCGTAAAGGCTGTGATGGAAGCGGAAGTTGCCGCACAAAGTGAAGGCAAGCCTCAGGAAATCAAGGACAAGATGCTTGAAGGTAAGATCAACGGTTTCTTTGCAGAACAGACATTGCTTAACCAGTCATTCTTTAAGGCTCCTGAAAAGACTATCGAACAGTACGCAAAGGAGAACGGCGCGACAGTTCAGAAATTCACTCTTTACACTATCTAAGTAGTACATGATACGAACCTTAGTCATTGTTATCATTGTCTTGATACTCGCACTATGGATCAGTGTCATGCTTTTGTGGTGGCGCAGTGAGCAGGAAAAGCCGGTGAAAACCATTAAGCGTCGCGACGTTGTTCGTACCGTAAACAAGGCAGTTCGTGCTGGACGTAAAAGCTGGTATACAAGCTTGCGCTACAGTAAGCGAGTAACCGCTTGGGGCAATAAAAAAGCCCGCGTAGCATTCGTTACGGTCTTTCCTAAGTCAAAGCCAGCGTTCATAAAAAAGGATCCGCTCACCGGCCTTGAACACGGCCCGTCATCATACTTCTTGGCAAATCTTACCAAGACCCCCTCTCCTACTCCTGCTAAAAAGCGCACGTATACAAGACGCAAAAAGGCGGATATTGTACCAACTCAGGAGGTCGGATCTCCTGAGCAGGAAGCTGTTTCTGAACCAACAGAACAGTTGTCAGAAGAATAAAAGTTTGCTATCCTATTCGTACTAAACTGCGTTTAGGAAATGCCGGATTAGCTCAGTTGGTAGAGCAACGCTTTTGTAAAGCGAAGGTCGTCAGTTCAAGTCTGACATCCGGCTCCAAAAGGAAAAGCCCTCACCTTACAGGTGAGGGC
>JARIGO010000002.1 GCA_029288805.1 Candidatus Nomurabacteria bacterium | reverse complement strand
GCGCCAGCTGGACTGTCCGGTAGCTATGTTCGGAATGGATAACCACTGAAAGCATCTAAGTGGGAAGCCAGTTCCAAGATTAGTCATCATTTGAGGGCCGTGAGAGATGATCACGTTGATAGGCATTAAGTGGAAGCGTAGTAATATGTTGAGCTGAGATGTACTAATTGCCCGACTCCTATTAGGAAATCTGGAAATCACCCCATTGGGGCCAGAAACACACAATTCAATTTCCCGCATTGCAATTGCAATGCGGATGTCAAAAAACACAATAGCTTGAATGCTTTGTCTTGGTGGTTTGTCGCGAGGGTCACACCTTTTCCCATTTCGAACAGAGAAGTTAAGCCTCGTAGAACCGATGATAGTCCTTTCAGGGCAAAAGTAGGTAGCTGCCAGGACTAAGCATTTAAGATATGACAAAAAGCCGATCGTATATACGATCGGCTTTTTGTTATTGATATTTATGGGTGTATTCGCTACCATATACTCATGATCACACCAGAATTGCTCGGTTATATTCGCTCAGAATTAGCAAAAGGAAAAACAAGAGAAGAAATACACACTACGCTTATACATGGCGGGGGATGGAAAGACGAGGATTTGGAAGAAGCCTTCAGGGAAGTGCTTCCACCGCCCCCTCAGCCAGTTGTTCCACCTGTTCCTCAGGCACCGCAACAGCCACAGCCGTTACAGATGCCAGAAATACCACAGGGTCTTCCTATTGAGCAGCCAATGGTAATGCAGCAGCCAGTTCAGCCACAGCCTGTTGTTCCAGTAGTTATGGAGCCTGCTCCTGAAAAACATGTAAGATATTATTTTCGAACATTTCTGCTCGGCATTGTTTCGGTGGTAATTGCACTTGCAACGCTTGCTCTTAACAAAATTGCATTCGCCCTTATTTCCTTTGCAGTCGGCCTACAATTTATCATACCGATAGTCATAGTACTTATAGCAATCATTATTCTTGTTAGTGCATTACTATTGCATCTGGCAACAAAAGTATTTAAATCCGTGCAGTCTTCTTGGCCGAAAGCATTGTTTGCTACGAGTAGCATGATTGCTATCGGGATGGCATTTACTATGATTGAATCATTGGTAAAACTCCCTGTACTGTTATTAATACTCATGACTATTGTGATATACGGACTGGACCTTTTCATCTTAACGGAGGTATACAAGACGAGTCTTCTCAAGAGTTTTCTGCTATCACTTGTCCAGGCATTGTTTACAGGAATATTTTTTGGAATCCTATTCGGTCTAATTACGGCAGTAGTGACGCATTCTAATACAAATCAACAGCCTCAAGTAACAAACTACGGTACCACAGCAACATTCGTTCCAAACACAGCACGGTAATTTTTGCTATACTACAGCTACATGAATTGGGCTCAGCGCCGCAAATTAACGTATGTCCTTATTGTGCTAGCCTTTTTTGGCATAGTGGGTTTTACTATTTATCATAAGGCTACGGACGTGGCGCCAACCTGTTTTGACCACAAGCAAAATGGTGACGAAACCGGCGTGGACTGTGGTGGCAGTTGCGTGAGCTATTGTGCCAACGAATTGAATAATCCTACGGTGGAGTGGGTGAGAGTATTTCCCGTGACACCAGGCATTGTTGATGCTGTGGCATATATTGAACATGGCTATCCAACATCTGCCGCTCAAACGGTAAGCTATGACTTCAAATTGTACGATGCACAAAACGTAGTATTGGCAGATCGCACTGGTTCAACATATCTTGGTACGGCAGGAAAGACTGCTATTGTTGAAACGCTGATCCATGTCAGCCCTAACGATCCTGTTGCATTGGCGCGCTTCTCATTTACTAATATCATTCCATGGCAAAAAGTTTCTCCAAGTTTTGCTCAGGTTGTCATTGATACTACTCAAAACCATATCGACACATTTGCTGCCGGAGCCAACAATCAGGTTAACACTCGTCTGACTGCTACAATCAAAAATGAATCACGCATTAGCTTCTCCAATCTCGATGTTGTGGCAATTTTGTACGATGATAACGGTAACGCTATTACTGCATCAAAGGTTTTGCTACCATCATTGCCAGCGTTGCAAAGTCAAACCGTATACTTCACCTGGCCGTATCAGATAAACAACGTTGCCAAGGTGGAAGTTATACCTCGCTATAATCTCTTTACAGCACAGTCTCTATAATGAAAAAACTTTTTGCCAAACAACAATTTGACTGGATTCTCATTGCGGCCATTGTTCCTATTGTGCTCGGAGGATTAGCCACCATGACTTCCTTTACCGCTCAGGCAGGATTTTTTACCCGACAATTGATCTGGGTGATAATCGGGACAAGCGTAACACTCTTGATCGCGCGTAGTGACATGCGCTTTCTTCGAGATTCACGCTACATCATTATTTTTTATATCGCCTCACTGTTCTTGCTGTTGCTGGTATTGTTTTTTGGGAAAACTATCAAGGGTGCAAAAAGCTGGTTTAGTTTTGGAGGATTCTTTTCGTTCCAACCTTCTGATATCGTAAAGCTTCTGGTGATCATGGTATTGGCGAAATATTTTTCACGGCGTCATGTCGAGATTGCCCGAGTCAAACACTTATTGATCTCCGCGCTGTATGCCTTTATTCCCATTGCGCTTATCATGATGCAGCCGGACTTCGGTTCAGCGCTTGTCGTTGCGGGGCTATGGCTCGGCATGTCATTGATTGCCGGCATTTCCAAGAAGCAGATCATCATCATCTTTGGTGCTATCATTGTCGGCTTTGTACTAATGTGGATCTTTGTCTTTAAGCCATATCAAAAAGCCCGTATTGATAACTTCATAAATCCGACCGCAGACATTCGGGGTACTGGATACAATGCCTATCAGTCAGTGATTGCAGTAGGAAGTGGCGGTATCATCGGTAAAGGATTGGGCTATGGCACGCAGTCTCGATTGAACTATTTGCCTGAATACCAGACGGACTTTGTCTTTGCGGCTTTTGCAGAAGAATGGGGCTTCATAGGAGCGCTCATTATTATTGCGTGCTTTATTATTGTCTTGTGGCGTCTCATTGTTCATGCCCAACGCGGAGCTTCAAACTTTGAAACACTGTTTTGCGCCGGCTTTGCACTGCTGATTTTTGGACACATGATGGTGAATATCGGCATGAACATCGGTATTATGCCGGTGACCGGTATTCCGTTGCCGTTCATGAGCTACGGTGGCTCTCACTTGTTAGCGGAATGTATCGGACTTGGTATCATACTTTCAATGGCAAAGTATGAACGCGCTATGCATCCGGACGATATCAATAATGAATTTCTTGGCTATGCTCAGTTTGAATAATTCCATCAATGTGCGCTTGTTTGAATTCGTGAATGGGGCAGTGGGGTATTACCGTCCACTCGACATATTTTTTGTTATCGTTACTTCATACATCCTGATCTGGATGGTTGCCTTGGTGGTGACAGGATATCTTGTCGTATATATTCCCTTGAAAGAGCGGGGTATGGGACGGCTCCGAAAACTGAAAGATGCATTCATGATGGCTGTAGCAGTTTTCATTACGTACATTATTGTTACCGTTACCAAGGTTCTGGTGGCATTTCCGCGGCCATTTGAAGCATTGAAGCATATCCATGTACTCGTTACACTGCCTGATAGCTATTCATTTCCTTCCGGTCATGCCGCACTAACCATGGCGCTTGCCACTGCAGTGTATGGATACCACAAGAGACTGGGGGAGCTGCTCTTCGCATTTGCTTTTGCTGTCGGCATGGCGCGTATTTATGTCGGGGTGCACTATCCGCTCGACGTCGGCGTCGGTTTCCTCATAGGCTTTGCTATTCCTAAGTTATTACACCACTATTTTGTAAAAAGAGAATCATTGAAACTCCAATAAAATAAGCTTGTTTTTAGGGCTAAAACAGGCTAGAATACGCTCCATAACATTTATATTTATGCTGAAACGAAGAATTATCGCACTCATTGTACTCGTAATCGGAATCGCTTTGGGATGGACAGTATTTCGCTCACAAGAGCCAAATCCTCCACATTTCCTCGCTCGATACCCATTCCACCTTGGACTAGACTTGTCAGGAGGTAGTCACCTTATTTATGAAGCTGATGTCAGCCAGATCGCTCCTTCAGATATCGACACTTCAATGGACTCTGTTCGTGATGTTATTGAACGTCGCGTGAACGCCTTTGGTGTTTCTGAGCCAGTGGTCCAGGTGCAAACTGGTGGCTTCGGCGCAGCGAACAGTCACCGTCTCTCTATCGAGCTTCCAGGTGTTACTGACATTACGAAAGCTGAAGCATTGATCGGTCAGACTCCATTTCTTGAATTCAAAGTTCAGTCTGACACACCGCAGCAAGTTACTGTTGGTAAGGATGGCACATTGTCACCAATAAACGTTGACGGTAACTTCGTCTCAACTGGCTTGAACGGAAAATACTTGCAGCGTGCACAGCTTGTCTTTGCACAAGGTACAAACGAACCGACTGTTAGTTTGCAGTTCGATGCTGCCGGCACAAAACTCTTTTCACAAATTACCAAGGACAATGTTGGCAAGGTAGTGGCAATCTATCTTGATGGTCAGGTTATTTCTGCACCAGTAGTCCGTGAGCCTATTACTGACGGTACTGCGGTTATCTCAGGAAACTTCACTCCTGATACTGCACGTGACTTGGTAAACAGCTTGAACTCTGGAGCATTGCCTGTACCGATCCATCTCATCTCTACAGAAACTGTCGGCCCTACACTTGGTGCACAGGCAGTACACGCAGGTATCATGGCGGCATTGATCGGTTTCATTATCGTGGCATTCTTCTTGATCATGTGGTACCGCTTACCAGGATTGGTAGCCGTGATCGCACTTGCTCTCTACACTGTTATCACGCTTACACTCTACAAGCTCATTCCTGTAACGCTTTCTGCCGCAGGTATTGCCGGATTTATTATTTCCATCGGTATGGCCGTTGATGCCAACATCCTGATCTTTGAACGCGCCAAGGAAGAGCGTCGCCGCGGTCGTCCAGTCGGTGAAGCGTTAAGTATCGGTTTTGAGCGCGCATGGACTTCTATCCGTGATGCCAACATCTCAAGTATCATCATTGCGTTTATCCTGTTCTTCTTCGGTAGCTCATTGATCCAAGGATTTGCATTAACATTCGGTCTCGGTGTGGTTATCAGTCTTCTGTCTGCCATCACTATCACTCGTTTGTTCCTCCGTGCATTGCCAACTCCAACCAGTCAGGCAGGGAAGTTCTTCTTTAGTAGCGGTTTTAAGAAATAATATATGTTTGTCATTCGTTATAAAAAATTATTCATCGGTCTCTCAGTATTTTTCGTAGCTGTTGCGTTGGCTTCACTTATCGCTTTTGGATTGCCATTGGGTATTGATTTCAAGGGTGGTTCCGCTTTGGAAGTACAGTACAGTGGGGTTCGTCCTACTACTGGCGCGGTTACTACTGCTATCACTGCTGCAGGCTTCAAGAATGCATTGGTACAGCCAGTCGGCACACAAGGGTTCAGTATTGAAACTCAGGAACTAACTGACGCACAGCGTGCCCAGGCAGTTGCTGCGGCACAGAGCGTTGCTCCAGACCAAACCGTAACGCAAACGAGCTTTACTTCTATCGGACCATCAGTTGGTAGTGAATTGAAACACAAGGCCATTGCTTCAATCATTCTTGTGTTGATCGCCATCATTCTGTTCGTTGCATACGCATTCCGCCAGGTTTCAAAACCAGTATCTTCTTGGAAGTACGGTTTCGCTGTGATCATTGCGCTCATACACGATCTTATTATCCCAACGGGAGTATTTGCATTGCTCGGACACTTTGCCGGCGCACAAGTAGACACATTGTTTATCGTGGCTTTGCTAACCACGCTCGGTCTCTCTGTCGCTGACACTATCGTGGTATTCGACCGTATCCGTGAACACTTGAAAGGTGCAAAAGCTGGAAAGCCATTTCCAGAGTTGGTAGGGGAAAGTTTGTCTGAAACATTCGTTCGTTCCATCAACACTTCTGCGGTGGTATTGATCATGGTGCTTTCATTGGCAGTCTTTGGTCCTGCAAGTACCAAGCTCTTCGCTAGTGTGTTGGCTGTCGGTATGTTCTTCGGAACCTACTCATCAATCTTCCTGGCATCACCGTTGCTCGTAGTAATGGAGCAGTCTCAGAAGAAAAAATAGGCATAAAAAATACCGCACAATGTGCGGTTTTTTGTTTAAGCAGCCTTTAGTTTCTTTTCTATCTTTTTTGAGACAACATAAAATAATACTATTTCAATAAAAGCGATTCCTGCTACCCATTTTGTGGGAACTGTTTTGTGAAGCAAGGCAAGGGCTACACCTGATATAAAAGTAACTGCCAAGACCCTCATTAACCAAGTGTTCAATTTTACTAAATTCTGCATAACCATTTTCTTTTGTTAATATTTAATTTTTCTTTATTTAACCATATATACGCCTATTTGTAAATGTTTATTTCAGTGGTATAATGGGGGCATATGACATGGATTTTAATTGCAATTATCGTAATAATCGTTCTCTGGTTCTTCTTTACCTACAATGGTTTAGTGACCGGCCGTAACCGTTCCGAGGAAGCCTGGGCTGATATAGAGGTTCAGCTCAAGCGTCGTTATGACCTTATTCCTAATTTGGTAAATACTGTGAAAGGCTATGCTACGCACGAAAGCACTGCATTTGAAAAAGTCACAGAAGCACGTGCCAAGGCTATCAGTGCACAAGGCACTCCTGATGCAGGAAAGGCAGAAGGGGAACTTAGTGGCACATTGAAGTCACTCTTCGCTATCAGTGAGGCTTATCCAGAACTTAAGGCCAACACCAACTTCTTGTCTCTTCAGACAGAACTTTCTGATACAGAAAACAAGATCCAAGCGGCTCGTCGTTTCTATAACGGCAATGTTCGTGACTACAACACAAAGATCGACATGTCTCCTTCAAACATCGTAGCGGGTATGTTCGGTTTCCAAAAGAAGAACTACTTTGATCTTCCTGACAATGACGCTGCGCAGCAGCCTGTTCAAGTACAATTTTAATCTCTAATGGCAACACTCTATACACACCGTTCTGAAAATATTAATAAGACGTGGCTCTTGGTCGCGGTCTTTTTGGCGGTCATTGTTGGATTGGGATATTTCCTTGCGTACATGTATCAGTCTCCAGGCATTCTTACCATCGCCATTATTTTTGCTGTCGTGATGAATATTACAGGGTACTGGTATTCAGACAAGATCGCGCTTTCCATGGCGCGTGCCGTACCTGCTGATCCTGCACAATATCCGGTACTGGAACACACTGTCGAAAACCTCGCTATCACCGCAGGCCTTCCGAAGCCAAAGGTGTACATCATTCCTGATGCTGCGCCAAACGCCTTTGCTACCGGCCGTGATGCCAAGCATGCCTCTATTGCCGTGACGCAAGGCTTGCTCAACATGATGACCCAGACAGAGCTTGAAGGAGTGCTTGCGCACGAAATGAGCCACATCGGTAACAGAGACATCTTGCTGCAAAGCATGGTGGCAGTATTGGTAGGATTTGTTTCTATCGTAGGAAATATCTTCACACGCAGTTTGTGGTTTGGTGGTGGTCGCAGCCGTGAGGACGGGGAAGGAGGAAATATCCTTGCCATCGTCGGTATTATCTTTATCATTCTTTCGCCAATCGTTGCCACATTGATCCAGCTTGCCATCTCTCGCAAGCGCGAGTATCTCGCTGATGCGTCTGGTGCACTGCTTACTCGCTATCCTGAAGGACTTGCGAGTGCATTGGAAAAAATCGAAGCCTATGGCCGCCCTATGAGAACTGCCAATAATGCCACTGCGCACATGTACATCAGTAATCCATTCGGCTCCCGTGTCTCACAGGGTATTTCCCAGCTTTTCATGACCCACCCTCCAACAGCAAAGCGCATTGCCGCATTGCGTGATATGGAGTAAGCATATTGGAGGATTCGCATAGCGGTCTAGTGCACCATCTTGGAAAGGTGGCAGGGGAGCAATCCCCTCGGGAGTTCGAATCTCCCATCCTCCGCAAATAAAAATGTGCAACATCGAATGTTGCACATTTTTTATTATTCAGTTTTAAACGTAATCAGTACCACTTCTGGACTGTTGAATAGTCGGATTGGTGGGCCGTATGTGCCGATACCGTCGCTGGTGATAGAGGTAAGGTCTTTGTACGGATGCATGCCGTAGTCATAGGCACCATAGACCTTGTGGGTGATGTAGCGGAATGGCCAGGTTTGTCCTTGGTGGGTATGACCGGAAACGATAAGATTCACGCCGTATTGCTGCGGAGCTTCAAATGCTGTCGGTGGGTGGTTGATAAGAATGGTTGCCTTGGTCTTATCCAAAGAAAGTGTCTGTAATGTATCACTGATATCATGCGGCTCCTTGCCTGGATGATACAGCGTGCCGGCAATCTGCACGCCTTTGTATTCAGTCATTTTGTTATCAAGTACTGTAGCACCCGCATCGCGTACTGACTGTACGAACATTGCATAGTCTCCATATGCTTCGTGGTTACCCGGTGTATAAAAGAGTGGAACCTGTGCTGTCAGTTTTTTCCAAATAGCAGTGATAGGCTTTGTGTCGACGATTGGTCCGTCATAAAAATCTCCAGCGTGTAGTACGAAGTCAGGTTTCAACGATAAGATTTTAGTAACTACTTTGTCTGCAAACTTTGTATAGTTTATGAGACCAAAATGCGTGTCAGAAATCATAGCGGCAGTTTTGCCATTCCATTCCTCCGGAGCATGAGGCAAGGTCACCGTATATCGAGTAACGACAATATGTCTTGCTTGGATAAATGCCACCCCAGCTGCAAGCAGTGAAAGCGCCACTACGCCCCAAGCGAGGGCTATAGGTACGATTGTTCCAGCGATAAGATATCCGACACTGATAAGGCCAAGCAGTATTGCTCCAAGGAATAGATAAAATACAATACCGGCGATAATATTTATGACCGTGTAATAGTACTTTCCAAGCTTATTGGCATTGCGTGCGCTAAAGAAACTGGCGATGTAGAGTACCGGCACGAGGAACATGATAGCGGTAACACTCTTTGCTGGATGGCTGCCAAGGTTCAGTCCTAGGACAAAAACTCGGGCTGTAAAGAAGGAAATAATGAGGACAAGGATAATGGCAACTATGACAAAGTATATTCGTGGATTCATGCTTTCAGTATAGTACAATATGTCCATGGATTCATTTCGTGCCGCCTACAACGGCCTAAATACTGAGCAAAAAAGGGCAGTAGACACTATTGGGCAAGGGCCTGTCATGGTCATTGCAGGACCTGGTACAGGTAAGACTCAGGTCTTGTCGCTTCGCATTGCCAACATTTTGGACAAAACTGACACTGCTCCAGACGGTGTTTTGTGTCTGACATTTACCAATGCCGGCGTCAAAGCCATGCGCGAACGTCTCATGCGATATGTCGGTGCTGCAGCTTCACGAGTGCGCATCAGCACCTTTCACAGCTTCGCATTGAATTGCCTCGAGGAATTTCACGATGATCTTGGCTTGGAAACAGTACCGACACTGCTTGATACAACAAGTACCGTTGTATTGTTTGATGAATTGCTTCACGCGCGAGAATGGAAATACCTTCGACCTCGAGCGAACAAAGCCATGTACGTTAGAGACATTCAGTCATTGATCTCTATACTAAAACGCGAGCGCATTACTGCAGATGCGTTTCGAGTTACGGTGACGGAAGATATTGAGCGATTAAAAAATGATCCTGACAGTATTTCTTCTCGCGGTGAATCCAAAGGTCAGCTGAAGAAGGAGATAGAAAAGAAAATTGAAAGCTTGGAACGCAGCGCAGAAGTTGCGGATTTTTACGAAGCGTATGAAGCGTTGAAGAGAGAGCGCAACGCCATTGATTATAATGATGCGTTGACGTTGCTCGTCCAGTTGGTAGAAGTGTCCGACAATGCACGCGATACTATTCGCGAACGATACCTGTATGTGCTTGTTGATGAGCACCAAGACTCCAGTGGCATACAAAATGAATTTCTTTCAAAGGTATGGCAGGACACGGAAAAGCCGGAGATTTTTGTCGTTGGAGATGACAGACAATTGATCTACGGTTTTGGCGGCGCGTCACTCGCATACTTTGAGCAATTCAAACATACCTTTGGTAAGGCTATTCTCATTACTCTGACACAAAACTATCGCTCTACACAAACTATTCTTGATACCGCTGAAGCGTTGCTGCAAAGTACTTTGGCAGAAGGAAAGTTGGTAGGGAATACTGAGGTGGCCCATCCGGTGAAGCTTGTTGAAAGTGACTATCCGAGAGATGAAATCATTAGTGCTGGGTTGTGGTTTAAGGAGCGAAATGCCGACGGCATTTCGCTCGATAACTGCGCCATTCTTGTTCCTAAAAACCGCCAGGTCAAAGCCGCTATGCAGGTCTTGCGTGACATGGGCTTGCCTGTTGCTACGGCTACAGCATTGCAGCTGTTTGAGCTTACTGAAACCCAAGCTTTTCTTACTATCTTGAAAGTCATAGCCGCACCGTTCGATGCACACGTTTTGTCACGGTCATTGCTTGATCCTCTTGCCGCTATACCACCATTGGTAGCGCATGAGTTTTTATTACATAAAGATGCCAAGAAGATTACTATCGCAGCGTTGCAAAAAGAAAAGGAGCCTTCTATCAAAGAATGGGGAGACAAGCTTGCTGCATGGCTGGATCTTTCACAGCATGCCGATGCGTATGGCTTGATCCAAAATATTGGTACAGAATGTTTTTTGGCTACAGCCGCTGATGATGAAGTCGTGCGTCGCCGGGTGGAGATTATTCGCACATTACTTCACCTGGCATTGATGCATGCTGAGAAGGGTGAGCGAGTCGACATACAAACCTTTGTGGCTTTTGTAGAGCGATTGCAAGAATACAATGAGGACATTTCTCTGGCTGTATTTGGCGCAGAAACCGGCATCAAGGTATTAACACTGCACGCTTCAAAAGGGTTGGAATTCGATGCGGTGTGGATTGCTCATATGGACGAGCGATCATTCATGTCGACCAAACGACAGGCGTTTACGTTGCCATTGAGTATCGAAGAAAAAGTAATGGAACAAGATGAGCAAGCCAAGAAGCGAGAGCTGTATGTTGCCATTACTCGTGCCAAGTATTTTTGTACTATTTCATACAGTCGTCACAGCTATAGTGGCATTGATCAGACGCTCAGTAGCATTGTGGCAGAATTGCCGGAGCCATTGTTTGTACGACAGAGCGTTAGTGAAAGCGAACTAGCGATATTGAATGCTGACGCTACACTCTACAGCACCGCTCAGCCGCAAACAGAAGTTCATGATGTTGCCGCTATTGTGAGTAATGAATATGCCAAGCGTACTATTTCCGTAACCATGCTTAACAACTTCTTTGAATGTCCATGGAAATGGTATTTCAGAAACCTATTGCAGTTGCCTGAACCAATGAATGATTCGCTGCAGGTGGGAAATATCGTGCACAAAGTCATTGATGGTATTTTGAAAGGCATTATCACTACTGACGAAACTATTCTAAAAAGTGTTATTGCCGATATCGCATTGTCTGAAGCGCGTCATATTGAAGAGCATGCTCGTGACCTGGCACGACAAGCCACCGGTATCGTTACGAACTGGATTGCACGGTATGTACCAACTATCATTCGTCCATTCTCAACAGAGCGATCGTTGCCATACCATGATCCAGAATTTGCACACTTGTCGTTCTATGGAAAGATCGATTTAGTGGAAGAAATCATTAGCGATGAAGTTCGTGTTACTGACTGGAAGACTGGTAGTACAAAGACAAATAGTGAAATAGAAAAACGTGATGAAGAGGGAAGGATGTCAGGATTGTTACGACAGCTCACTATGTACACCTATCTTATAAACGGCGTATCGCACGGCAACAATACGGTCAGCGAATCACGATTGGTATTTCTGGAAGCAAAAAACGGCGACAAGAATGCCGTACAGACTCGGCACATTACTGCAGAAGAGCTGGCACTGCTTCGCAAAGATATCAGCGACTACGATCAGTTTGTACAAGACGGTTCATGGGTGACACGCACCTGCCATGCAAAAACATACGGTTCCAATGAAGAATGTGAATACTGCGCCATGGCAAAGCGTTTTGGTGTTGCTATTACTGGGTAAATTTGCGTATTAAGCAGCACATTATATAGCAGTCAACTCGCCCAAAGGTCTAAAAAATGCTATAATTTCAACGTTAAATCTCATTTATATTATGGCAAAAGCAGAGAAAGCAGACAAAAAAACACCAAGTTATGGAGCAGAGCAAATCTCGGTTCTTGAAGGTCTTGAACCGGTACGTCGTCGTCCGGGTATGTACATCGGTTCAACTGGTGTAGACGGTCTTCACCACCTTGTGTGGGAAATTTTTGATAACTCACGTGATGAGGCCATGGCTGGTCATGCTGATCGTATCGAAGTGACATTGCTCCCAGGCAATCGTGTTCGCGTCGTTGATAACGGTCGAGGTATTCCAGTTGATATTCACCCAAAGACAAAAGTGTCTGCATTGGAAACTGTAATGACCACATTGCACGCCGGAGGTAAGTTCGGAGGTGATGCCAGTGGTTACAAGGTGTCTGGAGGTCTGCACGGTGTGGGCGCGTCTGTAGTGAATGCGCTTTCTATTTTTACTCGCGCAGAAGTGCACAAGGATGGTGCAGTATGGGTCCAGGAATATTCTCAAGGTAATAAAAAAGCAGCAGTAAAGAAAATCGGTGCTACAAAAAACAAAGGTACGATTATTACCTTTGAACCAGATGCAAGTATTTTCAAAGACACTACTGATTTTGACTGGAAGACTGTTATTGATCGTCTTCGTCAGCAAGCATATCTCGTGAAGCGTTTGCGCGTGACTGTCATTGACGCTCGAAACATTGATGAGAAATTTGATGCGGACAAGGTATTCTGGTTTAAGGAATTAAACCTTGAGGCACCTTCAACAACATTCTACTTCGAAGGGGGATTGCAGTCATTGGTACGTCACTACAACGACCGACAGAAGCTGATCAACCCTACTATTTTTTATGTTGATAAAGAACAAGACAATGTTGGTGTAGAAATTGCACTGCAGTATGTTGATGACATTAGTCCTCGTATTGTAGCTTTTGCAAACAATATTTATACACCGGAAGGAGGTATGCATGTCACTGGTTTCAAGACTGCACTCACTCGCTTGATCAATACCTATGCCAAGAAAAACAATTTGGTAAAGGAAGCAGATGGAACGTTTTCCGGAGATGACGTTTTGGAAGGTCTTACCGTTGTGATCTCTGTAAAGCTTGCAGAAATCCAATTCGAAGGACAAACCAAAGCCAAGCTTGGTTCTACTGAAGCTATGGGTGCTACTGCTACTGCATTTGGTGAATCATTCGGAGTATTCCTTGAAGAGCATCCTGATGAAGCTAAGGCTATTGTCATGAAGGTGTTGCTTGCATTGCGTGCGCGTAAGGCTGCAAAGGCTGCAAAGGATTCTATTTTGCGTAAGGGTGCGCTTGAAGGCATGACTTTGCCAGGTAAGCTCGCTGACTGTCAGACCAAAGACGCTTCCGAGTCAGAACTCTTCATTGTGGAGGGAGACTCTGCGGGCGGTACTGCAAAAATGGGGCGTGACCGTCGCACTCAGGCGATTTTGCCATTGCGCGGAAAGATCCTAAACGTTGAACGTGCTCGTCTTGATCGCATGCTTGCATCACAGGAAATCAAAAATCTTGTGATTGCCATGGGTACTTCTATTGGTGATACTTTCGATCTCGACAAGATGCGCTACCACAAGATCGTGATCGCAACAGATGCCGACGTTGACGGTTCTCACATTACGACATTGATCCTGACATTGTTCTACCGATACTTCCGCGCTGTCATTGATGCTGGGTATGTCTATATCGCATTGCCTCCACTGTATAAAATCAAAAAGGGGCGTGAAATTGCCTATGCATATACTGATGCCGAGAAGGAAGTCATCCTGAAAGGCATGGGTGCGTCTGAAGTGCAGGAAATCAATCCTGAGGAAGAAGGAGAGACTGAAGAGGAATCTGAGGAGGATGAAAATCCAAAGACAAAGAAGAATACAAAGGTTTCCGTGCAGCGTTACAAAGGTCTCGGTGAAATGAATGCGGATGAGCTTTGGGAGACAACCATGAATCCTGAGCAGCGTGTCATGAAGCAGGTTGTGATCGAAGATGGTGAGGAAGCAAGCAAGGTCTTCGACATCCTCATGGGTTCCGAAGTCGCTCCTCGAAAGTCCTTCATCCAATCAAATGCCAAGATGGCAAATCTGGATATCTAACAAAAGAAAAAATCCCTCTGTTGAATCTCAATGGAGGGATTTTTGTATGGTAGAATAAATTGATATGAAAAACACACAGATGGGATTTACATTAATTGAGCTTCTTGTGGTTATTGCCATCATTGGTATCCTTGCGTCTGTCATTCTTGCATCTTTGAACACTGCTCGAGTGAAATCTCGAGATAGTATGAGGCAGCAAGAGTTAACCGAACTGCAAAAAGCAGTAGAAGTGTATTATGCAGACTATGGCTCATATCCTAACACTGGAGGATCGTATTTTAGTACTTTAAACGCTGGTTGCGGTTCTACCATAGGAACTCAGACTGCAAACTGGATACCAGGCCTTGCGCCGACTTATATTCCTGTCTTACCGGCAGATCCTTCTTTTACCAACCCATCTTCATGTAGAGGGTATGCATATGCGTCAAATGGTACTAATTACAAGATCATAGCACTAGGTTCTGTTGAAGAAGGTAATGTAAAGGCTAGTCAGCCGTTTACGCGTATCCCACTGGACTGTCCTACACAACCAGCGTGGTGGAACCCTGCCGTTGGACAAACTATATATGCTGTCTATAGTGCTGGCGCCTGCGCTTGGTAAGGCAAAAGCAAAAAGCCCTTCCGCATGCGGAAGGGCTTTTTGCTAGTTTAGTGTTCGGTTTTTGATTTCGTCTGTGATGCGGGCAATGAAATCATCGACGGAGATATTCTCTAGTTTAAGATCGTTACGCCCTTCAACAGTCAGAGTGTTAGAAGTCTGCTCCTTTTCACCAATAACAATTTGATACGGAATCTTTTCAGTCTTTGCAGTTCGGATACGCTTACCCAAACTATCACCAAGAGAAAGTGTTACGCGAATATCGGAAGCTTCCAATGCTTGGCGTACCTTTTCACCATAGTCAGCAAACTTTTCACTGACAGGCAAAATGCTTACCTGCATCGGTGCAAGCCATACAGGAAACGCTCCAGCAAAGTGTTCAATCATTACACCCATAAAGCGTTCCAATGAACCTGAAATTGCGCGATGGATCACCACTGGACGCTCCTTTTCACTTTGTTCGTTTACATATGACAGGTCAAATCGTTCAGGAAGATTAAAGTCACACTGAATAGTAGCGAGCTGCCATTCACGTCCGATTGCATCCTTAAACATGAAGTCTAGCTTAGGGCCATAAAATGCAGCCTCATCTTTTGCGGGAGTATAGGGAAGATTTTGGGCAATACAAATATCAGTCAACGCCTTTTCAGCAGTGTGCCATACTTCGTCTGAACCAAGATATTTAGAATGGTCATCGCCTCGAAGCGATAGACGTACCCAATATCCGTCAATCATTCCCATTGTTGTATAGAATTCCTTGATGATACCAACGATCGTGGTAATTTCTTCACCGATTTGTGAAGGTCGGCAGAAAAGGTGCCCATCATCTTGGGTTATAGAGCGCACACGGGTAAGTCCGCTTAATTGGCCAGTTTTTTCATCACGATAGACCGTTGCTGGTTCAAAATAACGCACAGGCATGTCTCGGTAAGAAAATTGGTTATCAGCAAAGATCTGCATGTGGTGAGGGCAGTTCATTGGTTTTACATAAAACTTCTCTTTTGATGTTCCGCCAAAAACAGAAAACATGTCTTCCATGTAGTGACCAGCATGGCCTGATGTTTCGTACAATGCCTCTTTTGCAACGTGAGGAGTCCAAACGCGGCTGTATCCCTTCTTGCTATGCAAAGTCCACAAATAGTCTTCAATTGCCTTGCGGACAATCATGCCATTTGGCTGAAAGAGCGGTAGTCCTGATCCTACAAGGTCAGAAAGCGTAAAAAGCTTTAGTTCACGACCTAGTTTGCGGTGGTCACGCTTGCGGCCTTCTTCCTGCTGCCATTCATAGTGAGCTAGTGCTTCTTTTGATTCAAACGCCAAACCATAAATACGTGTAAGCATTGGGTTGGTTTCTTTTCCTCTCCAGTATGCGCCGGCAATGCGATCAAGCTTGAATGATGCTGGATCGATAACGCTGAGGTCATCAATGTGACCGCCACGACAGAGGTCAGTAAAGTTGCCCATAGTGTACAAAGTAATGACTTCGTTGCGATCAGCGATCTCATTGATCAATTCTTCCTTGAATTCATTTCCCTTGAAATGCCCCAACGCTTCTTCCTTTGAAACTTCCTTGTGAGTCACCGTAGTCCAAGTAGGGAGGAGCTCGCGCATCTTGTTTTCAATTGATGCGAGCTCACTCTCACTGACTGAACCCGTAAACTTGATATCGTAATAGAATCCATCATCTACAGCCGGACCGAGCGTCAACTTTGCATCAGGGTAGAGTTCCATGACTGCGGCCCCCAAAAGGTGCGCTAAAGAATGACGTTGATGTTCCATATTGTGCTGTTGATTATTGGCTGACATCTCAAAACTATAGCATTTCTAAGGCTTTTTGCCAGCTATTGACAAAAGTTAAAAAATCTTCTATTTTATAGAAAATTGAAAAACATAATAATATGGAAACCACAATAAGAAATCTGATCTCCTTCTATAAAAGAGGGGGATTTAGGATAAAAATTCCGGGTGGTAATGAAAGGAATGATACGTTTGCGGCATTTTGCGCCCTGGTTAGATATAACTTTTTTCATGCCTCATGGCAGATTGTGCTTATACCGTGGAGACCTCGTACTGAAGAGGAAGAACGAAATAAGCGTGAGAAAAAATATCCAGAAACCCCTGAACAGACCGTTGCCCGCGAGGTAGGGGAAGAAACAGGATGTCTGCTTATCGATTATAAAGAGCTAGCAAAGCGAGAGATAAAAGATAAACGACCTGGTCACGAAGAAGAATATCACTTGCAACATCTTTATTTCAGCAGATATTTTGATTCAAGTAACTGGCGCCGTAAACCATCACCTTCTCAGCCAAATATCGAAGTACCTTTTTGGGCTGACCTTAGCGATGAGCTTGAAAGGGAAATTGCTATCGAACACTTATGGATGATTCAGGAAGTTAGACGGTATCTTTCCTGTATTCCTATTCCTCGGAAAAAGAAAATTTTTTACGATTCTAAAAAAAAGCCTGAGCCCCGTGCAGCATGACGCTGTCGGGGCTTTTATTTTACTTTTTTTACAAAGTAGGGTACTATGGTCGGATATGGTAGTACGCATGAGACATACGCGTGCGCATACGGCAAATCGTCGTTCGCATCACGCATTAAAAAGCCCAGCACTTTCAACTGATTCAACTGGTACAGTCCACCTTCGTCATCGCGCAAGTATTGACGGAGTATACAAGGGACGTCAGGTTATCGGTGATCCAGTAAAGGCTGTACAAAAGAAGCAACGTAAGTCAAAATAATAGTCAGTATGGCTAATCGGCACCTTTCACGATCAATTGTCCTCCAGGCACTCTTCGAGTGGGATTTCTCAGGCAAGCCTGAGGAACTGAAGGCTATTATTGATCGTGACATGGCAGAGTTCGCACCAGGTCACACTGATGCGGCTTTTATGTATGAGCTTGCCGAAACGGTACAGCGCAAGCAGACTATCATTGATGACATTATCCAAAAGGCCGCTCCAGAATGGCCGCTGGAAAAAATCTCAAACGTTGATCGCAACATTTTGCGTATGGGCTTGGCAGAGCTTTTGTTTGGTGACCGTGATCAGGTGCCTCCAAAAGTGGCTATTAACGAGTCTATCGAATTGGCAAAGAATTTCGGTGGAGAAAACAGCGGTAAATTCGTTAATGGTGTGCTCGGTGCTGTGTACAAGGAAATCGGTGAGCCCGGCAAAGAACAGCTCAGCAAGCCCCGTGCTCCAAAAGCGCCTGAAGAACCGATTGATATTTCCAAGCTTGTTATAGAAGCTAAAGCTGGTGGTATCGTGCATGCTCGTCATGACGGTGTGGACTATGTCGCACTTGTACACGATGTCTTTGGGTATTGGACATTGCCAAAAGGCGGACTTGAGGAAGGGGAAAATAATGAACAGGGCGGTAAGCGTGAGATTGAAGAAAAGCTTGGTATCGAAGTAGAGCTCGGTCCAGAGATTGGGGCTATTGATTATGTGGCTTCTCATCCTGAAAAGGGAAAGATCCGCAAGGTTGTAACATTCTATTTGGCAGAAGCCGCATACCAGGAACTCGACCTCCACACCAATGGTGGGCTTGATCGCGCTGCATGGTTCCAACTTCATGAAGTGGTTGACCTCACCATTTATGATGATATATTGCCTCTGATAGCAAAAGCCATCGAACTTATTACAGCGCCAAAACAATAGGCATATTTACATACAATGAAAGACTTTACTCCATTTGAACAATCCTTAGGTCTCGTATTCAAGGATAGAACTCTTATTCAGCGGGCATTTACGCACCGTTCCTTTATCAACGAAAACCCTAAGTCAGGACTCGAGCACAACGAGCGCTTTGAATTTCTCGGTGACGCTGTGATTGAATTGATCGTTACTGACTATCTCTTTCGTAATTTTCCAAACTCTACAGAAGGTGAGCTTACTGCATACCGTTCTGCGTTGGTGAATGCCATCATCATGGGAGAAGTAGCGACAGTATTGAACATGAATGACTACTTGCTGCTCTCAAAAGGCGAGGCAAAGGATACTGGCCGTGCCCGACAAACTATCTTGGCTAACACGTACGAGTCATTCGTCGGTGGACTGTATCTTGATCAAGGGTATGAACCATGCAAGAAGTTCATCATTGATACATTGATTCCTCGTCTTGAAGACATTATCAAAATGAAATCATGGAAAGATGCCAAGAGTCAGGTGCAAGAAGAAGCACAGGAACGTCTCGGTCTGACACCAGCTTACAAAGTGTTGTCTGAATCAGGTCCTGATCACGATAAGTATTTCAATATCGGTATTTTCTTTGGCGAACAAAAGATCGCGGAAGGCAAAGGCAAGAGCAAGCAGGAAGCACAACAGACTGCAGCGCAGAATGCACTAGAGAAAAAAGGCTGGATCTAATATACTTATAGTATATGCGTCTCAAGCACATAGAGATTTCTGGCTTCAAGTCTTTTGCAAAAAAGGCAACGCTGACTTTTACTGCACCCGTAACATGTGTCGTTGGTCCCAACGGTTCCGGTAAGAGTAATGTCGTAGAGTCATTTCGCTTTGTGCTTGGTGAACAATCCATGAAAAGCATGCGTGGTAAAAGCGGTGCTGACCTGATCTTCCGTGGAGGAAACAACGCACCAAAGCTTTCTCGCGCCGCTGTATCTATTACCTTTGATAATACTGACAAAGTATTTAGTTTTAATACTGAAGGAACAAGTAATGCCCCTGTACTGTTTGATGAAGTAACGTTTACCCGAGAACTGTTTGCTGACGGCACTAGTCGGTACTTGATGAATGGTACGGAAATCCGATTGAAACAAATGGTGGAACTGCTTTCGTCAGTTAACATCGGTACGTCCAGTCACCATATTATTTCCCAAGGTGAGGCTGACGGTATCTTGCGTGCTTCTGCGCGTGACCGCCGTGAAATGCTGGAAGATGCGCTTGGTTTGAAGGTCTATCACTTCCGTATCAAGGAAAGTGAAAATAAGTTGGCAAAGTCTACGGAGACATTGAAGGAAGTGCAGTCATTGCGTCGCGAGCTTGCTCCGCATTTGAACTTCCTGAAGAAGCAGGTTGAAAAGGTAGAGAAGGGCAGGGCGATACGAGAAGAATTGGAAGGTTTGCTCGTACAATACCTGGCAACAGAACGAGCAAACCTTCGCGACGAAGACAATCGCTTGGCACAAGCGCACAGTCTCATTGCTAATAAAAAGTCCCAGCTCGAAGCAGTGCTGGAAACACTACCAGAAGAGACATCGCACGATAGTACAGCTGGTGAACGCTCCGCATTTGCCAGCCAGCTCCAGGTCATCCGCGAAAAGCGACGTGGCGTTGAAGCGCGTATCAGTCGCCTGGAAGGAATGGTAGAAGCGCAGCGACAAATGCTTATTGCACAAACTAAGCAACAGCAGCATGTGGCCAAAGCTATTACCTTTGAAGCTGATGAATACCACACATTGCTCAATGATTTGGAAGTATTGCTTCGCAATATTCGTGAAGCGCAGTCACTTGAGACAACAAAGACCTTTGTTCAAAAAATTGAGCACATCCTTACACAATTGAAAAATCGTGAGGAAAAAATCCCAGTACAGGCTGCACCGGTTATTGATACCGGTATTCACGATACTGCATTGGAGCTCGAAGATTTGGAACGAGAACTTAAGGCATTGATTGGGCAGGAAGAATCAGTGCAGAGACAACTGCAAGCAGCTGAACAGCAGCGTGAGTCCGCTATGCTTGCAACACAGGAAGCCACTCGTAAGCGCTATGAAATCATTGGTGAGATTAAACAGTGTGAAGCAGAACTACAAATTCTTGCCGTTTCCAAGAGTGCCTTTATGGAACGCAAAGCCGCTGTGGACACTGAGCTCAAAGAATCAGGTTTTCTCTTTGGCCCATCATTTTTACATACATTAGAATCAACGCAGCCTGTACCACAATTTGATATTCATACTCAAAAGCGCAACATCGATCGTTTGAAAATTCGCTTGGATGAGCATGCCGGCATTGGTAATGAAGTCGTTACCGAATATGAGTCTACCGTTGAGCGTGACGCATTCTTGGCTCGAGAAGTGACCGATATCGAGGCAAGTATCCGCAATCTCGAGACGCTGATTATTGATTTGAAGCGCGTGCTTGATGAGCAGTTCACGAGTGGTGTGAAAGTCATCAATGAACGATTTGGAGACTTCTTTAAGACCATGTTTGGTGGGGGAAATGCCTTCCTTTCTATTACCTTGGAAAAGAAGCGTCGCCGTCGCATGACAGAAGAAGAGGAGATTGAAGCTGCGGGTGAAGACCCTGAACAGGATGAAGATCAGTTTGAGCGCGGTATCGAAGTGCACGTCAATCTTCCTGAAAAGAAAGTGAAGGAACTCAATATGCTGTCTGGCGGGGAACGATCATTGGTTTCTATTGCCTTGCTCTTCGCCATTTCTCAAGTCAATCCACCACCATTCCTCGTGCTTGATGAAACTGACGCTGCCCTCGACGAAGCCAACTCTCGCCGCTACGGTGACATGATCGAACTCCTTGCTGAATACTCTCAGCTTATCGTTGTGACTCACAACCGCGAAACCATGTCTCGTGCATCTGTACTCTACGGTGTGACTCTCGGCACCGACGGCGGCTCCAAACTCCTTTCCATCAAATTTGACGAAGCTGTAAAGGTAGCGAAATAACCTCAACTACGGTAGTATGCTGTAAAACCGTACGTTATGAGAGAAATAGAACAATATCTTAAGGGCGGAACCATAGCTATGTGCTCAATGGGACTCCTATTCAAGGCGGACTTTGTTTTTAATGGGGAAATCATATGTAGAGAGCAGTCTGATAAAGGACTTAACCATCTATTTGCGTTGCTTGCAGCTCGCATTGCCAACAATCCTGATATAAAAAAACAAGCAGATGTGCTTTATCCGTATTCTATGTCTGTCGTTGCTGACTGCAATAAGGAAATAGAGTATAAGCTTACCAATCGGCTTGTGGAGATAGCATGCATGGCAGATGGCTTTGTTACCGTCATTAGAGAGCCATACATTCCAGGCGCTCAGTCAATCATCGGTCTATACTGCCGAAACAGCCAGATAGAGGAAACTATTATGGCTTCCTTGCATGCTGCTATAGCTGCGCGATACATCCCTTTAGAACAATTCATCCCTTTAAACCTCCTTTTATAAACACGGAGGTTTTTTTGTTGCGCTTTTCCACAAAAAGCATAGGATAAAGAAAAAATAAACATATGAAAAAAGCTACTTGCGTACATTTTATTAACAAAGCCACTAACTCAGTCCTTTTGGCACACCAGCAAAGAAAAATTATCGGCCTCAAGGGATATGGCGGAAAACTTGAAGATGGCGAGTCGGCAATAGATTCTACGGTGAGAGAAATTCCTGTGGAAACCGGAGGTATTGTCTTTGATCCAAAAGATCTCGTACCTGTTGGAATCATAGATTTTTATAATGGTACCGAAGAGGAAGTTCCTTTTGGAAGCCCTTCGTTTCGAGTACTTTTTTATAATTGTTATACATTTACCGGTACTGCTGTCAGTACGGATGAGATGAAAGATCCGTGGTTTTACTTGTTTGACTCAATTCCTGTTGAGGAATTAGTAAGAGGGGATGAAGAGTTTTTATTCAAGCTTTTAGCCGAAGATTTAACCAAGGGTTGGATGAGGAGAACCAGTGACCTGAAGACGGTTATTGACGCTCATTTTGAGCCTGCTTTTATTGAGGATTTGGTCCTTTAAATGCCCCTAAAACGGGGCTTTTTATTTACTTGACTTTATATTTGAGCCGTATATACTATGGGTCGCTCACGGAGATTGTGAGTGGGTTATTTGAAAATTGCATAGTGAATGCAAAATCTATAAAACATGAACACAATTGACCCAACGAGACAAAAGAAATCATTTTTCTTTTGTCTCAGTCTAGGTCTCACAATATTTATATTGGAGACTTTTAAGAAGAGTTTGATCCTAGCTCAGGATGAACGCTGGCGGCGTGGATAAGGCATGCAAGTCGAACGAACCTTGTTCTTCTGATCGATAAAGTAGAGCTGAGTAGCAATACAAAGCAAAGCGATATTTTGATGAAGGACGCTGGTTAGTGGCAGACGAGGTAGTAATATATAGGTATGTACCCCCGAGTCGTGAATAACGCACCGAAAGGTGTGCTAATACACGATAGTCCTTCCGAGGTAAAGTTTTTCGCTCGGGGAACAGCCTGTACGATATCAGCTAGTTGGTACGGTAATGGCG
>JARIGO010000022.1 GCA_029288805.1 Candidatus Nomurabacteria bacterium | reverse complement strand
AATCCGTGCCACATGGTACGGATTTTTTTTATTTATATAGACTTAATCTTCAGCGATGCCTTGCGGCCCTTGTCGAGCTTTGGAAGCTTGATCATGAGCAGGCCGTGGCGTTCGATAGCCTCGGCATTGTCGATTTCGACTTCAACCGGAAGGTCAATGATGCGTTCAAATGCGCCCCAGTACAGTTCCTGAATATGGTAGCTGTCTTGTGAGATGGCTTTGTTTTCTTCGCGCTTTCCAGAGATGGAAACAACGTCGCGAGTGATATTGATATTCAAATGTTCAGGAAGCACTCCGGCGATAAGTGTCTGGATGATAACTTCCTTTGGAGTTTCGTAGACATCCACAGGAAGCTGTCCAACTTCTTCCTCAATAATGTGGTGCTGTTGGTGCAGCAATGGACCAGCATCTTCTTCATCATCCTGCATGAAGGCATTACTGATAGGGAGTTCGCGGTGCTGTTCAGGCATCGGCACAGGTTGGACTTTAGGAGCTGGGGCTGCGCGATGTGAGAGATCTTTTTTGGGTGCTACTATTGGTGCAACGTCCTCAAAGTCTTCAACTTCGTCTTCGTTAAAACGAAGGTTACCCGCGAGTCGTTCAAAAAATGAGCGCTTTTTCATGATTGTATCTGAGCTTGAGTTTCTTGTCGCAAGGGAATACGACTAAGTTTCTCAAGAATTATGTGACTGATAATAGCAGCGATCCACAAGTATCCATAAATCTGTAGCAGACTTGCAGTATCGTTCTTAAGTATAAAGAAGTTAAAGGTTGCATGCAAGAAAATTGCGCCGCCAATTCCGATGATAATGCCAAGCCCTCGAAGCATTTTTGGCGCCATGGCAATACTGATGCCGACCACGCAGCTTGCAATGCTGTGAAGAAGGGTTGAGCCAAAGAAACGCAAGGTACCAGTGAGGACAATTGAGTGCAAGCTAGTACTGATGCCTGGCTGTAGTACATAAAAAATATTTTCTACCGCAGCAAAACCAAGCGCTACCACGATCATGTATATTGGCGGTTCAATGGCATAGTTATCATACGCACTTTTGTATGCTACGAGATAAAAAACGAGGAACTTAACCACTTCTTCAACAGCCGCCCATGCGATAACCTGACTATGAGGATCAGTCACAACACCCTTGAGGCTTTGCTGGATAAAGGTTGCAACCAATACGCTAATTCCTCCCAAGATAAAGCACATTGTTAGCAGTCCAAACGGTTCACGGTGCTGTCTGTCCGTGCCCACCCAAATGATCAGCCATATCACTGAAGGAATAAAGCCGACAATGAGCGGTATCAGTGACGCAGATGTTACGACTTGATCGGCCATGGCTGAGTCATTAGCAGATTAGTAGGAGCCTGCCCGAATGACGTAGTCGGGCGAGGTAGCATGTCCCACAATGTTTCAGTCACGAATGGCATGAATGGATGCAATACGGTAATTGTTTCAGACAATAATGTCAGCAGTAATCTCTGACGAGATTGTTTGACGGCAGCATCCTCACTTGCAAGCAATGGCTTACTTTCCTCCAAAATTTTGTCAGCGAATGTAGTCCAGATGTACTGATAGATTTCTTCAGCTGCAATGTGCAATCGGTAATTGTCGATATCAGCAGTAATCTTTGTAGCAGTCTCATGCCACTGGTCAAGCAGTGTTTGGTCATCTGCAGTCAATGAAGCACCAGCGCTTTCATCAGAGTAATTACTCAAGACAAAGCGAGTGATGTTCCAGATCTTATTGGCAAAGTGTTTCTGCCCCTTGATCTTGTCTTCAGAGATCTTGCTGTCCGTACCAGGAGCTGTACCGATGATCAATGCCATACGTCCGGCATCAGCACCATACTTTGCGGCGATTTCCAAAGGATCCATGGCGTTACC
This sequence comes from Candidatus Nomurabacteria bacterium, assembly GCA_029288805.1. GTDB lineage: Bacteria > Patescibacteriota > Minisyncoccia > Phycocordibacterales > UBA9973 > UBA4124. Next base: position 103,489 of record JARIGO010000022.1, on the reverse strand, counting down.
AAGTGACTTGGACATCTTTTTACCCTGTGCGTCGCGCACCAAGCCGTGCAAAAAGACATCTTTGAACGGAATAGTTCCAAGGTTGTATCCAGTCATGAGGATCATGCGCGCTACCCATGGGAAAAGGATGTCGTATCCAGTCTCAAGCACGCTCGTTGGGTGATAGATTTTGAAATCCTCAGTTTGCTCCGGCCAGCCAAGCGTAGAAAACGTCCACATGCCAGATGAGAACCAGGTATCAAGCGTGTCTTCGTCCTGTGCCCAGCCTTCACCTTCAGGCGCTTCGATGCCAGTATAAATTTCATCGCCCTTGTACCACACAGGCACACGGTGGCCGTACCAAATCTGTCGACTGATGCACCAGTCACGAAGATTGTCGATCCAGTGGAAGTATGTCTTGGTGAAATAGTCAGGAATGATATTGATCTGACCAGTACCAACGGTAGCGCGCATAATTTCCTTCAGAGTTGTTTGTGAGCCGCTCGCAATAGTATCGATGTCTGAGTGTTCCAATGTAAATGGCTTGTTCACATCAATGAACCACTGCAATTTTGGCAACGGTTCAATAATGCCGCCCGTGCGTTCCGCAGTAGCCACATTCTGATCAATAACCTCTTCCTTTTCGATCAGTCCTTCTTCCTTGAGATAGTTTACGATTACGTCTCGTGCCTCAAGAACTTTTTTACCAAGCAGTCGCTCATCCCCAACAGTCATCTTTGCGTATTCATTGATAACCTGTGGGCGAGGGAGGTCGTGGCGGTCTGCGATTTCCCAGTCGATAACAGAATGGGCAGGAGTAACGCCAAGCGCTCCGGTACCAAAATCTTTTTCTACAGCATCATCAGCAATAACCTTGATGTGGATTGGTGTGCCACAAAATACGATGTCGTATTCCTTGCCGACATATTGCGCATAGCGTTCATCGCTTGGATGCACGGCTACAGCTACATCACCAACCTTTGTTTCAGGGCGAGTAGTGGAGATAGCGATAGGGAAATCCTTTGAGTATTTAAATGTGTACAGCGTAGCCTTGCGAGCTTCGTATACGATTTCATCATCAGAAATAGTAGTCTGACCTTTTGGATCCCAGTTCACGATCTTGTGGCCGCGATAGATTAAACCATCGTCATACATTTTCTTAAAGACAGTACGAACAGCCTTGGTGCGAACTTCATCCAGCGTAAACGCTTCGCGAGACCAGTCGCATGATGCACCCATCACTTTCATCTGGTTTACGATAGTATCGTGACTGTCTTGCGCAAATTCATTAACGCGACGAAGCAGTTCGTCACGGCCGAGGTCATAACGACTCTTGCCTTCTTTCTTTTGAATTTCCTTCTCAACTTTTGACTGCGTTGCAATAGCGGCATGGTCTGTACCTGGTAACCATAATGTACGAAAACCGCGCATGCGCTTGTAGCGAATGAGAATATCCTCAACGGTGATCATCATGGCGTGTCCCATGTGCAATACACCGGTCACATTTGGTGGGGGAAGGACGATACTGAAGCTTTCCGCATCAGGCGCAGTCAAACCATCCTTAATCATGTTTTCTGGCGTGAAGTAGCCAGACTGCTCCCATTTTGTATAAATACCTGGTTCCTCCGTAACAGGATCGTATGGCTTCAAAAGCTTCTCAGGAATTTGCCCTGAAGTTGATAGATTCATACAAAAATAATACCAATTCTAAAGGCTTTTTCATAGATATTGACTTTTCATAAAATTTATGTTAATATAAAAATTAACAAATTGATCTTACACAACTAAATTATAGAAATCATGGAATCTCAGGAAAAAATCAAGGAAAATAATCAGTCTACTGAAATTGCATCAATGTTAGCCGCTGTCAGTATCGTTCTGCTCGTAATCGTCTTTTTTCTTTGGACACGAATTACTAAAACTGCTAATAACGCAGTAGCTCAAACTGATGAAATCAACTATTTAAAAAGGATTGTAAAAGAACAATCAAAAGATTGCATCATGTATCAGAACGAAATCAACCACATTGATTCTCTGTACAAAAATGGTGTGCCGTATGTTGATCAAGGCTTTCAGGAAGGTAGTGGCGCATCTGATAGTGTAAGTAATGGAACCGGTAATATCCGTACATTTACAGCAGCCCGCATGGTTCCTAGTGCCGAGCATTCAAACTCCCTTAGCTTCAGAATTCATTGGTAGGATTATTCCAAAATTAAAAAACTCTCTTAATCGAGAGTTTTTATTATTTATCTTTCTATTGAAAGATTGCCGTTTGCCTTGAGGGTGAGAGCGTCCTGAGTGGCCATAGTATTATTGAGAACTCTTGCAAAAGCGGCCAGGCCGATCATGACGGCATTATCAGTCGCAAGCCATGGTTCTGGGAAGAGAACTGTTGTCTGAGGAAACTTCTTTTGTACCGTTTGCATAAGCTGCTCACGAAGATAGGTATTGCCAGCAACACCACCACCGACTACTACTGTTTGAATGTTGAATTCCTCGATGGCCTTGATCGTTTTCTTTACGAGTACTTCAATGGCAGCGTCCTCGAATGCAGCGGCGAGAGCCATTTTTTCTTCATCGGTAAGCTCATGACCCAAATCTCGAATGGTATAAAGTGTTGCTGTCTTAATACCAGAATAAGAAAAATCATAATCCTGAGAATGGATCATTGGTCTTGGCAGTTCAAATGGTTGTGCTTTACCGCTGGCACGAAACTCTTTTGCCATTTTCGAAATCGCTGGTCCTCCTGGATATGGAAGTCCAAGCATGCGCGCTACTTTATCAAATGCTTCGCCGACAGCGTCATCGCGAGTCTGTCCAATCTTTTCATAATCCCCGTAATTTTTTGTCAGTACGAGCTCAGTGTGTCCGCCAGAAACCAGCAATGCCAAAAGAGGGAATTGTAATTCTTGAAATGTGTATGATTTCTTATCGCCACTTTCTTCTGTCACTGCCGCTGTCACCACATGTCCTTCCATATGGTTTACCGGAATAACCGGAATGTTCCATACTGTAGACAATACCTTGGCAGCATTAATGCCGACCCACAATGCCGGCTCCAAACCAGGTCCAACAGTAACGGCGATATAGTCTATGTCAGGTTTTTCATATGTATTAAAAAGATCCACAAAGTCACTGACCATTTCGTCCTCACGCTTGCAGATAGAAAGGATTAATTCTTTATTATCTGTTCCAAGACTGCTTTCTTTAGTATGTAGAGGTTGAGCCTCCAAGAGGGCGGCCTTCAAAAGCGGCACAATCTTCTCCGCATGCGCTCGTTTTGCCATAGCGGGGAAGACACCACCATACTGAGCGTGCAGCGCTATTTGTGAAGCCAAGGCATTACCCAAAAGCGTTATAGTTTCAGAGCTATTTTCTTTTTGGAGCACGGAAATACCGGTCTCATCACAGCTTGTTTCAATACTGAGAATTTTCATGGGGTAACTATAGCACCGATTGATTATTTTGGGAATTGTGGTATTATATAGAAAAATAAAGAAATAATCGTTATGCACATCACAACAGAAGACGCAGCGCAGCGCATTAAGGCGCTTTTTGACAACGGAGTATCACTGAAGCATGCAAAGCTTATTGACCTCTTGGCCTTACCCGCAGCTGGTAAGAATTCCCTCAACAATGCCCTGATACGGGTAGCGGAAAACACCTATGGTGAAAAGGCCATTAAAAAAATTGTTACTGTAACCGACCGCCGAATGCGTCCACATGAAGTGGACGGTAAGGATTATCGTTTCGTCACCAAGGAGCAGTTCGATAAACTTGAATTGCTGACTGACAGCGTTTATTCTATCGGTAAGTATCGTTACGGTACCTCGATACAGGATATTGTTGACGCATTGAAAGAAAGTCCTATGTTCTGCTTGATTAACAGCAGCGCCCGGGGTGCTCAGGCATTACGCCAAATTTTTGGCGAAGACCTTTTCGGGTCTTATCTGAAAATTTCAGAAAGCGTATGGCATGAGTTGGTGTACTTTAAGTTCGTGGACAAGCCGTATGCCCAGGAGGCCGTTAGAGATCGCCTTGCATTTGGACTCACGGAGCTTCCCTTGTTCGATGAGTTTGAGCAGCAATTCAAAAAAACAGGCCGTAAAAAACCTGATCATGTTCTTGATGCGATATATGACTATACCGATCCTCACCAGCGTAAGGATCCTGACTTCATTGCACAAGACATGCTTGACCGTGTTCTTAAGCCGCCGGTATCAAATGCTGCCTAAAACAACCGAATGCCGTTCCTTTCCGGGACGGCATTTTTTTTTATTGCCAATTTTCAAAAATGTGGTAATGTTTTACAAACATTCACAACCAAATAAAATGGAAATAAAGAAAAAACGTATTATCACAATTGGCGGTACGTCAGGTTGTGGTAAAAGTGGTACAGTACGCCGCTTACATCAGGTGTATCAGATGTACAAACATTTCAGTACAGGTGACGCTGTACGAGCCATGGCCGCTGAGGCTGGGATTCCGATTGAAGAATTTAATGAATATAACAAAAAGAATGGCAAAAGTTTTGATGAAACGATCGATGGCATGCTGAAAGACATCAGTGAGGCAGAAGACTTTTATCTTATCGATTCCCGATTAGGAGTTTGTTTTGTTCCCAATTCATTCAAGGTATTGCTTATTGTTGACCCATACGTTGGTGCCAAACGCCGTCTTCATGATTACCAGAAAGCCGATCCTATAAAGTACAAGGATACAACGGTAGAGGAAATCATGGAGACCATTAAAAAAAGAGATTTAGAAAATCATGAACGATACATGTCAAAGTATTGTTTTGATATAAATGACGAGTCAAAATACGACCTCGTTATCGATACTACACATGAAAGTATCGAAGAAGTCTGTGAAAAAATTCAACGAGGCTATACCGAATGGTTAAAAATACCATATTTGGAAATAGTCGACTAATGTAAAATCCCCGCAAAACGGGGATTTTTTTTAATCTCTCACCTTTAACTCAAGACGAATCTTGTCTACGATTGCAGCTGCGGGCTCGGCTTCGCTACTGTCCTGAAACCTGAAAACGTTCCCGCTTCTCGCATTAATGGCCGCGTGACATTCCAGAACCTTGTTTCGGTACGGATCTTTCATGTTTGCCTCACGCCACTCCGCTCTTGAAATTGATGGATCAATCAGCTCGTTCTTTTTAAGAAATGCGAAGCATTCTTCCCAGTCGATCTGTATACCGTATCCATGCGTAAGATATGTAACATCTTCACGCTTGCCTTCTTCTATCAATTTTCCGATATCTTCTTTGATTTTTTCAATTTCTTGGATTGAGGTTATGCCTTCAATAATGTGCACGGTATGATTCTTGTCCGAAAAGATGCGTGACACGATGCAGCCTATCGAGCATTTCTCAAGAGAGTAGAATGCAGGCTTGTGGCCTTCGATGGTGAGTAGGAATTCGATTTTTTCGAATATCCAGGAGAGGTTGGAACCAGCATACGCGCTGATTCCAATAATTACATTGTCTTTCATTGTGCTTACTGGTTTTGTCTATTTTGAGGGCAATTGAGGGAAAAGGGAAGATTGACAAAAGACAGGTTTACTATAAAGTTTCAAAAACTAAACTCTTTAAAATGGAAAATCTCTTTGAAAGAAAAGCGCTTATGCGGGCTTTTGAGAAAGAACCTGTCATTGCATTGATAGGGCAGTCTGCCTGCGGCAAGGGCACACAGATAGAACAAATCATTAATGTCTTTGCTGATTTGTTTCCCGGCAAACCGTACCTCTGTTCTGAGAGCGGTCAGCTGTTACGGGATAACATTCCTCATATGTCAAAATGGAACAAGGCAATTATCGATGAAAGACAGCATGTCGGTAAGTTAAAGCCATGGACTATGGTGACGGCGCTATGGGCGACAAAATTTTTCAACTTGTATCAAGGCGGCCCAATCTTTGTAGACGGTTCGCCTCGTTCGGTTGACGAGGTAGATGCGATGCTGAATCTATATTGCGAGTATGTCGGTAAGGACATCATTGTCTTTCTGCTTACCATCAATGATGAGGAGGCGGAACAACGGCTGGTAAGGCGCCATCAAAAGTATCCTCGCCCCGACACGGCTACGGTTGAAGTCCGGAGTTTAAAGATTGCGTATTATCATACGCACGTTGTACTTGCTGTTAAAAAAATTGCAGACATGCCAGGCGCTACTGTTTACACTATAAACGGCATGCAGCCTATAGAAATTATCACCCGTGAAATACTGCATATCCTGGGTGTCTATCATTCAAATTAATACCAAAAACGTCCTTGTCCACACGGGCCGCTTCCGATCATTTTTTAAAAATTAATTCTTGAAAAGTAAAAAGCCGAGATATCTCGGCTTTTTTTGTTTTTTCACCATACAACTTAATATTGACTTTGGCAATAGTCGATGGTAGGGTAGAGGAAACATAAAAAAAGAAAAAATGAATAATGATTTTATTGATGAAATTCGCTGTCCGGCTTGTCCATTAATCAGCTTTAATGTTCCGTACACCGTGGAAGCCGCCGGGAAATCTCTTGTTACAGATCCTCGGGCATTGCACATGCTCAAGCAAGGTCTTTTACTAAAGATAGGCATGGATAATGGTAAGCTAAGACTTATTTCTGACCCCGACAATTCGGCATGGCTACACCAGGAGCAGGTTTTTATGCCAATCTTTGGTCCGCGCGCAGGCCACCTTGTATGGATTTCGCCTCAAGCCCTTCGTCAATTCGGGCAAGAAAAAATCCTCAAGGATTTGCCGGCATTAATGGAAGTAATGTATGGCTAAGCCCACTGAAACCCCTCGAAAGAGGGGTTTTTACCATTGATCTTGTTAACAAAAAACGCAAAATAAGGGAAAATACTTAAAACTCAAAAAACAATATGGAAAAGACGTTATTAAGTGAACGGCCGAACTTTTTTAGGCTTATACAAAAAAAGATAAGGAGTTTGGATAAGATGGACAAGCCAGATGAGACAGAGGCTCGCAAGATCGCCCAAGCCATGATCAGCGTTCTTCCTCATCAGCTCAGGCTCTTTTATGAGAATAGGAGATATGCTGAGAATATCATGAATCCTCACAACCTGTACCTATACAAGTTTTGGAGAAGTGAGATCAAGCAGGCTGGCATGAAGAAGTCCGGAAAAGATCTTTGCGAATGCTTTCGTGAGGATACTGTAGGATACTTTCTTTGCTCATATCTGCAAGAGCTAGGAGTAGACTTCTGCATTGAGCATGACAGAATAACCGTCTGCCTCAGCACCACCCTCCAAAAATTCCATGGGTAAAAATCAAAGCAGCGTATAGCTGCTTTTTCTTATGCGAGGCATCGGTTTGAAGTGGGACAATATTTTCAAAAAAATAAAAAATACCCGATTCATACAGTCGGGTATTGGTTCTTTTGCTGATTAAAAACCAGTAATGATTCTTTTCTTTGCATTAAGCAAAAACCTGTTTTTAAAGTCATCATTTTGTGATGCAAAAGCACTGCTGTTATGAAATCTTTGCCATTCTTCAGCGTCGTTCCCGTCTAACCTTAGTACAATTTTGTATATAGGTAACCATCCCACATTACCCTGCATTCCCGTAACAATCTCTTTCAAGACAGTCATAGATGTTGGGGTCGGGTCTTCAAGATAGGATAAAATTTCTTGAGCAATGGCCGATTGCTCTTTTGCTTCTTCAGAAGCTTTCTGGCTATGGTGAATTCCGTCTGACATATCTTTTAAGTTTTATAAGGTGAAATTTAAAATCACTTTATACTTTTATTGAATATAGTCAATATTTTTTTGGTGCGCGTTAGCGGTCTGGGATGGAACACAGTGCAGGGGATAATATTGAAATTGAATAAAGTGTTTAGAGATTTAGGTTTGACTTTAAAAGCAGGTAATGTAGAGTTATAAAAAATAAAATTATCATGAACAATATAGAAAGATCAGGTCTTTTTAACTTCACAATAACAAGCTTACGGCTTTGGAATACAAGTGAATGGAAAGACTTAAAAGTACTGAGTTTCAAGGAAGCTCAGGAAACTCTCAGGCAGTTTAATCCTTCACTAACAGGTAAGGAAGAATTCATACTGGTGACAAATCGTCAGTTTCAAGCATCTCACAGCGGTTTCTGGCTGATGACAGGTAGTGAGCTTGATTTCCTTAGTGATTGGTTTGGAGAGAAGGCCACCATTCTTGAGAAAAATGAAGGAGATTTATCTCTCAGATTTGAAACCAAAAGTGGTACTTATACTTTCCAATATTATGAAATGTATCGTATCAACAAAAACAAACCAAATGAATACATTTTTATGTATAGAAAAGAGATCGGTGATTCTTTCATGGTTAGCAGTAATGAACCTATTATCCCTACTCAAACTCGCTCTAAAGGTATATTAAAACGCATATTACCCAGCTGGATTCTCCGGCTGGTTTTTTATTTGCAAAAAACATCGTTATTGTCGTCAGGGTGTGTAAGTAAAAAAGCCTAATAATTTTTAGTTATTAGGCTTTAAAGTCCTCGTAAATTTAACTTAGTTATTCCAAAGTAGTATCAAATGCCAGCTTGATATGTGAGGCAGTTGAAAGATCCTGCTTCAAATCGAGGTATCTAAACACGCAGAAGTCACCTAAGGCCTCATTCAATTCTGTCAGTGATTCAATAAAATCCTTCCAGGAATTAAATCCGGCTTCTAACATTTCTTCTTTTTCAACGCTGAAAAGACAGATACCTACGCCGCGGGGCATGCGATCATCGAGCATTCTATAAAGATGACCCTTAGCACCTTCGCTGTTTGAAATAACCGTTCTTTCCCACGGAAGTGAGTAATCAAGATGTTCGTCAAAATATGTTTTCCATTTTCCTGCAGGGATGGCTTCTTTAATAGCCTTAATGAGCCCTGTCATTATTTCCACTTCCTGAAGGTTAATTTGTTGGAGCATTCTTTTCTTTGAAGGAAGGAAGTCATTCAAGTACTCTTCTCGCCAGTCTTTTATGGTTTTTTCTTTAAGGTCCATAATGAGTATTTTTTTAAAGTTTGAATTTTCTTTACCTTACCTTACGTGGAAGAAATGTCAAATTTGTGCGCGTTAGCGGCCTGGAATGGGACACCGTGCAGAATATTGTTATCAAATGGAATAAGGTCTTTAAACAAAGAGGGTTGACTTATTCTCTGCATAAGGCAATATGAGTAAAACTTTAAAAAAATGGACTATAGAAAACAAATACTGCTTCCAACAGAAAAGGAGCCGCTTGCATACCTAAAAGGCATGCAAGAAATTTTTAAATTTACGTATGGGAAAAGTGGTTACTATCATTTAAAAGACCACAACATATTGTGCGTTTCCACTACTGGTGATGGATATTACATAAACGTTGTTGGCGAGGGCTACATTGTCTTCAAGGATGTTAATGGAAAAACCCTTGAAGATAAGATACGTGGTACGACCATTAAAGAGACTATCGAAAACTTTATTAATGCAATTCAGTACCCTGCATATTGTGAGGTTACTGGCCACGAAGTTCAGAAAGGAATAAATTTTTGGTTCCACCATTCTGTTCGACTAAACGACCATACGCTCGACTTGTTTGAGTACAGTCAAGTTACTACTGCCAGAGAACTCCATTTTGTTTAAATTCCTTAAAAAGGCTTCTATTTTATAGAAGCCTTTTCAATTTGTGAGCGATAAAGGTTCGGTCACGAGTTAGTAATGGAACACGGTGCAAGGTATTATTTTGAAGTGGAATAGGGTATTTAAGGACATTGAACCGATACGGATCTATTGACTTTTAATATAAAACGTGATATTATATTAACGTAAAGTTCTTTGTAATGGTTTAAGTGTTTACCAGAAATTCTTATGGAATTTGCGGTAAACAATTAAACTTATATAGCGATGAATAAAGTTAATGTCATGACAATAATTGACCTAAAGGTTTTTCCGGATAAAAATAATTCTGAGAACATACTCATGTTCAGAATGACTTTCGAAGGAGAGCTCGGATTTTCTCCAGGAGATACCTTTTCTGCATGCATAGGTTTTAGTCCGAGTGCCGCAACCATAGTAGGTGTGCCGGCATGGTCATTTTATGCAAGTGGTCAAGCAAAATACTTTGATGCACAGCAAAAAGATGTCTGTGAATTAAAAGAAGATCAAATAATTGAAATATTAACCAAAGCTGGATGGGAACATAAGATGTAAACCAATTCAACTACCGAAGCCTGTTATTTAAATATTGCAGGCTTTTTTATTTCAAAAAACATCGTCAATATCGTCTTGGTGCTCTCTATTGTACGAAGTCAGGAACTTCTTTGTGAGAAATTCTGATAAACAATACTTCTCTATTGTTAATAAGTGGGGGAGAACATAATATCAATAATTGCCATTTTTATCAGGAACATATCCTATATTTTCAAATGGATAATGCTTATCGTTAGGATCATGCACACTGGGTTTTCTTGAGCCCCTTTTAAAATACATGATACCTTTATAGTCGGGCCTTCCGAATAAAATGCGCTCCTCATCCTCAACGTTGAATTCAACCAAAATACCAACACCGGGATTCAATTGAATAATTTGATAGTCAGTGGCTTCCTGAGAAGTTGCCCCTAATAATACTATCGGTGATTTTGTATTGATTATGGCCATTTGGTTTTTCATCTCAGTAATATCAGGTAAATTTATGACAGTCCCTTCTCCCAGGTGGCAAAGAATATGGGTTTGCTCGTCGTAACTCTTTCCGGGCCCAAACTTGGTCGAGGCTAAGAACTCCGGAATGGCCCCTTCTGAATGTTGCTCATATTCAACTACCTCGACATCTTGCTGCTCCATGTTGTCAAATTTTTCCGGCTGCTCCGTCGCATAGGAAATAGTTCTTATGTCGGGGCTTCTCTCTTTATCATCCACAATCTGCATCCAATATTGAGTACCGTTAATCTTCATCAAACCCAAAAGCGTAATTGCGGCTGCTCGTGCCTCAACAACCTTCCTAAACTCCTTACTCTTCCTGTCTTTTTCAGATAGTGAATTTGTCAGTCTTGTAACATGGTTTAACACCACAACGGGGGAATACCAAATTGGGTCTATTAATGGAATACTTTCTTTCATCAATAGATCATAGCATCTGTATCTTAAAGTAATAATAAAGTTATGTAAGGTAAATTGCCCGCCGACTCAGCCCTGGCCAAGGCTGGCACCGCGTGTCATCATGCGGGCATGGACATGACACCAGAAAATTTGAAAACGTTCCAAGGGCTGTACGAGAAGGCGTACGGAAGGGTGCTGAGCGACGAGCAGGCGCGCGACGAGCTCTTTAGGCTGGCGCAGCTGTACCGGCTTGTGTACCTCAGCAGGCCACTGTCACGGGAGGAGCTGCAGTCCAGGGTTGAGAAGAGGTTCCTGGACAGGCTGTTCCGCAGGGGTTCCAGCCATTACAAGGTGTAGGCATATTTTATAAATTGTTAATCTTTTTGAAAAGTAAAAAGCCTTACGTTATAAGGCTTTTTACTTTTTCGAATTACAGTCTAATACTGTGCGCGATACAGGGATCGAACCTGTCACCTCAGCAATGTCAATGCTGCGCTCTAACCATATGAGCTAACCGCGCGGGGTTGGGAAGTGGTACCGGACTAGTTTGACAAAAAAATGCATTTTAGGCAAACTGGAAGAAATACCTTAATTTACTAACTATGCGATTTCTTAAAGAAACAGAGATCATATTCATTGAGTATGGCAAGAGCTTATTACCCAGGTGTAAGAGCCCAATGAACAGCAGTATCGAACCTGAAATCTGCAAGATTTCAATTCCCGGACGACTGATGGAAATGATTGAGGACGATAACGATCCGCACAGGACCCTGTATCTCGACGCTCCACAAATTGAGGAAACGTACGGGCACTTACCGCCAAGGAGTTTTCCCAAAATGTGCAAGCTTCATTTTCTAAAGCTCCTGAAGGAAACTGGGAAAAAGCTTATCGTTTTTGCTTCCGGTGATGTCATTGAGGCAATTGAGCCTGAGTTTAGCGGTACAAGGAAGGACGAATCATCATTATGTATCCCTCCACGACCTATTATCTGCACGGTGTTTCCTCTAAACCCACCGCGTGCGGATGAAGTCTATTATGTCTCTTTTAGCAATCAAGGATGTGTATTTGCCGAATTGTATTCATTTAGGTATGAGACCGCACCCTTACTTTGCAAGACCGCGCTTATGGAAGCATAAGCGCGGTTTACTTTTTTCTATTTTTATTTATAATACGTTGGCATTATTCTAATGCTCATTTGGCCCTATCGTCTAACGGTTAGGACGCCGGCTTTTCAAGCCGTTAATCGGGGTTCGATTCCCCGTAGGGTCACTCGCGGCTCACAGCCTCAAACACTTATAAACATTGATTTATAAGGCCGTTTTCAAATTCATTTCTCTGAAAATAACCTAAGACGTTACGGGGAATCGAACTCAAAAATGATATAATACATTAATGTCACAACTTTCTGTAAAACAAATGGAACTCGCGAAGCAAGAATATTCACGGTCAAGAGACAGAATAACTGACATTTATCACTCTCAAGTTGAATTTATTCAAGAGGGACTTCGTAATACTTCTGATAAACAATACAATCTAAATTTAGCTTTGATCAGTGCCAGCATAGTTGTGGTTGGTGTGGTAATCCCATTAGCTCTTCAGTCTTCACTACATTTCAGCCACATCATTCTTCGATCAGATATGTATGTATTTATACTGACGTTCATACTTGGATTTATTCTAAGTATTTATGCTCCAATAAAAGACAGGAAGGATTTAAATAAGATCGCTGACATACAAATGAAGTCGCTTGGGAAACAACTGGACTTAATAAAGCCGATACTAATGAGTGCGAACGATAATACTCTCACTACGGAAGAAATAGATCAGTATAATGAAGACAGTATTGAGGAGAACAAAAGGTTTGCTAATAATATGAAGCCTTCCTCTGCACTTTTTTTGAATATAATTTATTACGCCTTCATCTCCTCGTTTATTCTTGGTCTGATATTGTTTATTGTCGCAGTATTTCGTTTGATATAGATTTAAGGTTTACCAGATCATGTCTGATTTTTTCCCAAAACTCCTTTGTTCCCAAGAGATTTTTGGAGAGGGAAGTAAAAGCGGTAGTCAACTGGGTGTTATTTCCTGCAAGCCGCAAGTTCACAAATAAAAAAGTCCCTCCGTATTAAAGAAGGACTTAGGTCATTTAGTCACCCGCAACATTTCCTAGTTCGTTGTAGCCGATCTGTGCGGCAATATGAAGCATCAGAAGGCGTATGTGGAACGGTGAAGCTGCGCCAAAAAATTTTCTTGAAGAGAGATAATCTTTTCTCATGTCCTCCCAAAGGAGGGGCTGGCGCCATTTGTAGCGCTTGCAAACGTACAGTTGCTTAGCAAACCAAAACAGTGCCTGCAGAATTTTTTCTTTCTCGACGTCACTTCCAATTTTGTCCGTCTCAGGAAAGATATACTTTGCAGGGTCAACTTCAAGGTGTTCTCGAATGTTCCATGCATGGTGCCACCATGGCTCGGATCTTTCCGCTAAAGCGTGATTGCACATTTGCACCAGCCACTCTATGCCCGCCTGTCGCATGCGGTAGACATCCGTGGCGTTGAAATAACGAGTTTGGTACGAGTGAGCCTCAGGGTTATAGATTGTCAACGGTACCCAGTAGTTTGTACTGGATCCCATGTAACACTGACCAAGAATTTGCTCGAGCAACAGATCTTTCTTTTTCATCATTTGAATGTTTTTCTTACTTTAACACACTATATTGACTTGTCAATAAATCTGATATATACTAAAGAAAAGTTTTTATATTATGCAAAAGAAAAAAGTTGTCCTGTTTTTTAGCAAGACCCCGTTTGAAAAGTTTGTAGCTGACCTGCGTAGGTACATGCCAAACGATGACATTCACGTCGTTTCTACAGTTAGGGAAGCGGAGGCAGTGTTGTCCGCCGTGAACGTTACGTCTGTCATGTTTGAAGTAGAATTTGATGATAGCAATCCTTCTTTGGAAGAATTCTATGCAGAAATTCATAAGACCTACCGCGGCAAGTTCATTGTGTATGTGGCCCAAGCGGAACCACACATAAAACGGTTTGTTCAAAAACACCACCTGACAATTCTAAACAAGCTCTCCACGATCTTCGGCGTGTGGGAAGTGTTGTCGTGAGCACGGCCCGGTTACGTAGTAACCGGGCCATTTCCTTTGCCTAAAAATGCCCTTGACAAATTGCATTCTATCTGATACATTATAGATATAAAAGTTCTTTAATCTGTTCTTTTCGCAATCACGGTATTCACTCTTCGGATTGAATACCTTCACTATATAGTTATATTAAAAAGCCTTTCCTTTGGAAAGGCTTTTCTTTTTTTATACGGGTATCTTTGGTATAGTGTCTGCATGAAAAAATTCCGCCCATTCTCCTGGCTCAATACTAAGTTTGGCATCCGCCGCTATGTATTTATCATCATCCTGCTATTCGCGTTCATCGGTTTGGTCTTTGCCGGTGTCTTTGTGGCAATGCAGTACGGACTCTTTAATGTTCGTGGCTCCAGCGCTGTTCGTAATGTTTCTCTTGGTGCTGTGCCCAACACAACAGTGACGAGCACCTGTCAGGCAGTGAATGGCAAGACGCCAAAGACATGTGACTGGGATCAGACCGAGGAATGGAATGTCTTGCAGAATGCGCTCACAAAAGACGGCAGTGTCTTGGAGCAGGTTTCAAGTCAGACGGGCGTGCCAGAGCGCATGATTGCCGCTGCAGTCATACCGGAGCAATTGCGATATTTCACTTCCAACCGCGAAAGTTTCAAGAAATATTTTGAACCGTTAAAGATTCTTTCCTCATTGTCCAAGTTCTCATTGGGAGTGTCCGGCATCAAGCAGGATACTGCTACGCAGATCGAAAACTATGCCAACGATCCAAGCTCACCGTTTTATCCTGGTCCAAATATTGCACCGCTCTTGGCATATCCTGCAGGTGCAGATCATGACAGTACCTTGTACAACCGTCTTACTGATGCACACAACCACTATTACTCATATTTGTATACGGCGGTCTTCATCAAGGAAATTGAAGCGCAATGGGCTGCGTCTGGATATGACGTTACCGCTCGTCCGGATGTCGTGGTAACGCTCTTTAATATTGGATTTGGTGCCTCACACCCAAATGCCAATCCTAAGGTTGCGGGTTCTACCATTACGCTCGGTGGTCAGCAATATGCCTTTGGCGAGCTTGGTACATTGTTCTACCAGTCAAACGAATTGCTCGATATTTTCCCTCGATAAATCATTACTCCAATGAAGGATACAGACGTACAACTATTGCTACAGTACGAAGCCAAGCGTCAGGAACAAGACGTCAATTTGATTGCGTCTGAGAATTACGTTTCGGAGGATGTCATGACGGCACTGGGAAGTACGTTGACCAACAAATATGCGGAAGGCTATCCTGGTGCGCGATACTATGGCGGTAATGAGCACATGGATACGTTGGAAGTCTTGGCGCAGCAGCGGGCATTGAAACTCTTTAGCCTTTCTCCTGATGAATGGTCAGTTAACGTTCAGGCATTGTCCGGATCACCTGCCAATCTCGCTGTCTATGCGGCACTGGTACCTGAAGGAGGAAGCATTATGGGCCTACGGCTCGATCATGGTGGACACCTTACGCACGGCCACAAAGTGTCACAAACAGGGAAATGGTGGAAGCAGATTGCGTATGAAGTAGACCAGGAAACGGAAGTGCTTGATCATGATGCGTTGCGTGCCATTGCATTGCAGGAAAAACCAAATGTCATTGTAGCCGGATATACCGCATACTCACGTATCATTGATTGGGATGCCTTGCGTGCCATTGCAGATGAAAGTGGAGCGTTGCTGCACGTCGATGCTTCACACATAGCGGGACTGATTGCTGGTGGGGTGTATCCAAGTCCATTTGCGTATGCGGATACGGTGATGATGACTACGCACAAGACCTTGCGTGGTCCGCGTGGAGCGCTGATTTTTTCTCGTAAGGCATACAGTGAAAAAATCAACAAGGCAGTCTTTCCAGGCTTACAGGGCGGTCCTCACATGAATACCATCGCTGGCATCGCCGTGGCGCTCTATGAAGCAGCTCAGCCAGAGTTTGGTGTGTATGCCCAACAGGTTATTAATAATGCCCAGACACTGTCTCAGGCTTTGCAGGAAAAAGGCTGGCGTATCATTTCAGGAGGAACAGATACGCACTTATTCCTCGTCGATACCTGGATTGGTGGCATATCAGGCAAGGACGCAAGCGATGCATTGGAAAAGGAGGGGGTCATTGTAAATAAAAACACCATTCCATTTGATACCAAAACACCCAATGACCCTTCAGGCATTCGCATTGGTACTGCAGCGGAAACGACACGAGGCAAGACGACTGATGATATGCTGGCCTTGGCCGAGCGCATTGATAGCATTTTAAGAAAGAATATTCATGACAACTAATACCGCAGAAATAAAAGAGGCAATAGTGAAGGAGCTAACAGCGCTTGCTCAGAAAAACAGCAAGCGTGTGTGTTTTATTCAGTTTGGTACTGATGCCGCCAGTACGAGCTTTGTTGGCATGAAAATGAAGCTTGCTCGGCAGGTGGGCATTGAAGCGGTACATGTACAAAAGGACAGTTCTGATACCGTTGAGGCTTTGGCTGTAGTGGCAGAAGCTATGGAACAGCAGTACGACGGTATCGTCGTGCAGTTGCCGTTACCTGCTGGTATCGATACCGACTTGGTCATTGATAGCATCGATACTTCATATGACATTGATATGCTCAGCGAGGATGCAAAAGTGCATTATCGTAATGCCACGACCGAACGTACGCCCCCGGTTGCCGCTGCGGTACAGGAAATACTATGGCATCACAAAGTGATACTGATTGGCAAGAACATCGTTGTGCTTGGCAAGGGCAGACTGGTAGGAGAGCCAATTGCCATGATGCTTGATCGACAGGAGCTTCGTTATACGTGGATCGATATGGAAACTCCTGAAGACAAAAAACGCGCCGCACTGCTTGGGGCAGACGTTGTCATTTCCGGTACCGGAGTGCCTCATGGCATTACTCCCGACATGGTAAAGGAGGGCGTAGTGCTTATTGATGCGGGAACCAGTGAGCAATCAGGAAAATTGGTTGGGGATATAGACCCTGCATGCGCTGACAAGGCGTTCTTGTACACACCGGTGCCTGGCGGTGTCGGTCCATTGACCGTAGTGTCACTGTTACGAAATATATTTTTTATATAAAAAAATCTCCACAGTGTGGAGATTAGTGAGGATGATAGTGTTCCTCCTCTTGGTTCGTGATAGTTCTGCCTCTCAGGACATCAAACGTTCCGACGTTGTAGCGCTTTTGCAGTTTCCAAAACCCTACTTCCGCATGCCTTCGAGCTGATGTCTTGACTGTCAGGTCAAAAAAGAATTTCACATACCCAACTGTTGCAATAGCACTAGCGGTGACCAAGTCTTCGTTGTAGAAGGTATGGCTGGTATTGTATCCGCCAACAGCTTGGAGTGCTTCTTTTTTAATAAAGGCATTTCCTCCTAGCATGAGTGCACCGTACTTTCTTTTTTGAACGTAGTAATTACCGACGGTAAAAAAGAGAGATTGTGATAGAAAGCCTACGTACCGTAACGCTATGCCTTGAAACACACCCAGACGTTGTATTGCGTCAGCGTAGTCATATGCGCCAATGGCTGCAGCGATGTGGCTGTTGTCCACAAAATGACGGTGAGCATGTTCCAACCAATAAGAGTGAGGGACATTATCGGCATCAAGCTGAGCGATAATGTCACCGGTAGCGGCCTGCAAGCCGGCATTTCTGGCATTCAGCAGTCCTTGCAAAGGACAGGGAATGAGGCGTACTTTTTGATGTTGTTGCGCATATGATGCCACAATGGACGCAGTGTTATCGGTAGAGTTGTTATCTACCACTATGATTTCATAGTCTTGGTGCGTTTGGGTCAAAATGGCCTGAAGAGCTTGTCCTATCATCTTTTCTTCGTTTAGAGCAGGAATAATGATTGAAAATTTCATATGCTATTTCTTTCTAGATCTATATTTGGCTACAGCATACCTTATTATAAATAATAGTACAGTGAGCAGTATTGCGGCCAAAAATACCTTCTCAATGCCTCCTGCTGTATTTGCCACCCGTATCCAGTACTTACCAAAAATGGCTCCAAGCGTTACGAAGCCTCCACTCCACACCAGTGCCGAAGCAACGACTGCCATGGCAAACTTCACCGGCTTGATGTTTAACAATCCTGCAGCCACTGCGGCATAGCCACGTGCAAAAGGAAGCATTCTTCCGAGGAAAATACCGCCCATGCCATATTTGGAGAGAGGCTTTTTCAGTTGTTCAATATTTTTTTCTGATATGGGCAGCCATTTCGGCTTATGCCTGACGATGGCTGAGCCAAAGAAATAAAATACTACGTACAGCACTGCAGCGCCAAGGACATCCGCAAATACTGCAGTCAAAAAAATAAAAGGGAATGATAGCAAGCCGGTGAAGGCCAATGATCCAGAAAAGAGCAAGACGAATTCATTTGATACAGGGTTTGGTACGCCGATTTCCTGCAGAAAGATAAGCCAAAAAATTGCCCAATACCCGTACGCTGTTATGAAATGGATCAGCGATGCCGACATGTTAGTTTTTCTTTAGCCAGATATACAGATCCTCAATAGCCTTCACTGCATCACCGGCAGCAATGTTATTTTGGTGGTACAGGCCGTTTGTACAATCACCAGCCGCCCAAATGCCAAGAACGCTACTGCGCTGATTGGTAGGGTCAACCACGACCTTGTTGTATTCATCAAGGGTAACGACATCCTTCACAATGTCGGTATTTGGCAATTGTCCGATTTCTACGAAGACCGCATTAACGGCGAGTTCTTGCTCGGTGTCGTCTCCATTGTTTTTGTATTTCAATCCACCAACAAAGGCTGAGCCGGTAACGTGGGTCAGTGTGACATTGGTAAGGATAGTGGCATTGGAAAGCTGCTGCACTTTTTCTACGGTAATAGCGTCTGCGCGAAACTCATTGCGGCGATGCAGCAGTGTCACATGGGAGGCGTATTCAGAAAGCTGTAGCACTGCTTCAAGTGCGGCGTTGCCACCGCCAACAACGGCAACAGGCTGGCCGGAAAAGAGCGGGCCGTCACACGTAGCACAGTACAAAATACCCTTGTGTTCAAAATCCGCGGCACCCGGCACTTCAAGGTGACGATGACGAGAACCGGTAGCGATAAGCACGCTTTTGGCCGTGTGCGTTTCCTTGTCTGTGGTCACAGAAAATCCACCGTCAATTTTTGCAACGGCTGTAGCACGATGACCCAATGATAGGGTAAGAGTGTTGTCATTTTTTGTGTAGTATTCCAAATGAGCCTTCAAACTGTCAGCCAGGCCCTGGCCACTGATCTCAGGCGTACCGATCCAGTTATAAATAGTGTCAGACACCGCTGACTGTCCGCCAATTTCCTCTGCAATAACCAATGTGTTCAAGCGTTTTCGAGCGGCATATACAGCTCCAGCCACACCTGCCGGCGCGCCCCCAATAATAATCAGATCGTAATTCATGGATTCATTATACTCCACCTGTCCAGAAGTAGGAATAATTGACACTTTTTTGTAGTAGCAGTAAAGTAATAAAAACCTTTTATTATGGACAAGAAATACATTCCCAATCAGCCACAACCCACAGTTAAAATTAACGGGAAACAACCAAAACCTGCGAAGAAGTTTAAATCAACCAGGGACGTCAGCGGTGCCAAAGAACTCAGGCTCTATGGTTTTCAGTGTTAGGCCTACGAAAAGCCGATACGTACGCGTGTCGGCTTTTTATATTTTTCATAAAAAATAAAATATGGCACAATGATAAAAAGTAAAACCATACCGAAGGAGGGTATCCGTCCATGAAAAAAAGTACAATCGTGGTTTTGGTACTAGTTTGTATTATAGCCACATCCTGTTCTCAAAAAATCATCCAACCTGCCAATCAGCACGTGCCGATTGAAAGCAAGGACTACTCATTGTTACGAGACCGTCTTATAAGGCAAAACATATCCAATGCGTTGTACCGAGATAGAGCGTTGTCGAACGGTCTTAGAGTATATTCCGTCTTTAAGACGGGAGATCCTGACTGCATTGAAGTGATGGTGTTCTTTTGGGATCCTGCAGACAATGATTCTGAATACGAGGAGTTGTGGAACTTCTCAATTTATCCCAATGATTTGATCACGGATATTAGTGAAGGTCATACTGCAGCCGAAGCAGCGGAGTATTACAATGAAATGCTTAAACGCTGTGGAAATCCTTGGTAAGACAACCAAACAAAAAAGCCATTCCGTCAGGAATGGCTTTTTCTTATTTCTTATTTCTTCGGAGGAAGGCCGGAATTGCACCCCAATCTTCTTCGTCACCAATTTCTGGTTCCAGTGTTTCAGGTTCTGGACGAACATCAGCTTTTTGAACCATTGGTTTTACAATCGGCTGTTCGCGCTCAATCATAGGAGCTGCCTGCTGTTGTGGCAATGGAGCTTGCGCTGTTGGCTGAGCTTCAGCGGTACGCTGGAAGATCTGCTGGGCACTAGTACCAAAGAGGTTTTGCTTCTTTGTACCTTCGGTAGGAAAGCCAGTAGCGATAACGGTGATCTTCATTTCACCCTTCTTCATGCGGTCGTCCATGATGGTACCGATGATGACGCGAGCGTCCTTGTCGATAGACTCAGTGATAACTTTCGCAGAATCCTGGAATTCCTGCATGGTGAGGTCGTCGTTGGAAGAGATGGCGAAGAGCACGCCGCGAGCACCGTTGATAGAGATATCAAGAAGCGGAGAGTTGATAGCCTGAATAGCTGCCTTTTCTGCACGTCCGTCACCATTTGCAAAACCAACACCCATCAATGCTGTACCAGCATCAGTGAGCACTGACTTCATGTCGGCGAAGTCGACGTTGATGATACCTGGAGAGGCGATAAGGTCAGAGATGCCTTCAACAGCCTGACGAAGCACTTCATCACACTTTGCGAATGCATCCTTGAATGTAGTGTCCTTGCCGGCGATAGCCAAAAGACGGTCGTTAGGAATAACGATGATAGCGTCTACTTCAGATTCAAGTTCTTCAATGCCGCGTTCAGCGATTTTCATGCGCTGATTGCCTTCGAAGAAGAATGGCTTGGTAACAACAGCCACAGTGAGAATGCCTTGTTCCTTTGCAGCGCGAGCTACGACTGGAGCGGCGCCAGTACCAGTACCACCACCCATACCGCAAGCAATAAAGACCATGTCAGCACCTTTTACTGCGTCTTGGATCTCTGCCTTTGTTTCCTCAGCAGCACGCATACCAACTTCTGGATTCATTCCAGCACCAAGACCCTTCGTAAGGTTCTTACCAAGGTGAATCTTCTTTTCCGCTGATGACTTATGCAAATCCTGCACATCAGTGTTCATTACGATAAATTCCACGGAACGAACTCGTCCTCCGATCATGTGGTTAACGGCATTTCCGCCTGAGCCTCCGACACCAATAACTTTGATGCGCGCGGCAGTTTCAATTTCTGGGCTTAATTTTGGCATATTTCACTCTCCCTTCCACGGGCTATTTATATACCCAGAATAGTACCACATGCTTTCAAAAGGGCAATTACATTGACGATAGGCAATAAAAGTGGTATTTTTTATTTAAACTAATTAAAAAGCTATGAGCATTCTTAGACCTTATGGGATTAACGAATCTGAGCTATGCGGTAATCCAACCCCAATATCACTTCTAACATCTGGAGGTGGTCATATTACAAAAACTGTAAGACCCTTAAAAAGGTTATTCAAAAAAACACGGCGTCTTACGCCTTACGAAAAACCAAATTAAAAAACCTCCGATTAATTCGGAGGTTTTTCTATGGAATCAGTTGTTTGAAAAATGCCTTGATGCTGTCGATGATGCCGTCACCTTCGGGAGACTTGATGGTGAGATGGCTCAGTGAGCGGCGAATGCTGCCAGTTGTGCTGCCTTTGTTGCTGTTCTTAGTACTGCTCTGCTGTGGTTCTTCATTGGAAGTTGCGATACTGTACGCAACAAGGAGACGATTGTCTTTGACTGGGCCTTTGGTACCAGGAAGGTCTACGTGCGCTACTTTTACCGGTGTGCGAAGCATGTTCTTTGCTACGGTCTCAACGAGCTGCATGCGACTACCACCGCCGATGATGATGGCTCCGGCAGGAAGCAATCCGCTGCGTCCAATTTTTCTAAAATATTTGTCTACCAGCTCAAAGATGTCAGACAAGCGTGCCTCGATGATCTCGTCAAGTTTTTTCTTTGGGGTGTTCTGGAATGATACGGTACCAAGCTTGATACTCTCCGCTTCTTCCGGTGTGACGCGCAAACCAAGGGCAATGTCTTTTGTAATATCAAGCGAGCCGATGCCAAAGACAAAGAGGGATGTCAGGTCATTATTTTCAAAAACAGATACTGATACAGTCTCTGCGCCGATGTCGATCAGGGTACAACCAAAATTGCGCTGCAGGTCGGTCAGCAATAATTTCTGCGTAGCAAGGGGGGTCGGAGTGAAGCCAGTGATACGAACACCACATTCTTGTGCTACTGCGAGAAGGTCATCAAGATGCTGTTGGTAACAGGTGATAAAAAGGGTCTTTACTTCAAGCTTGCTGCCGGCAATACCTTCGGGGCGAGCAGGAATTTCCTTGCCATCAACCTTGAACATGACGGGGAAGGCCTGAAGGATAGTTTTGTTTTTGAGATCAATGTGACCCTCGGCATCCTGAATGGCTTTTTCAATATCAAACTTGCTGATGATGCCGTCCGCTCGAGTAGAGATACTGTTGCCGATTGCATACTCGGAAGAGATACCAACGCCACCGATGGCAATGGCAGCAGTTTTGATCTTTGTGCCAAGCTCCTTTTCTACTTCCTGCAATGCATGCCTCAGGCTTAGGGCTACTTCATCACGGTTGGTGATATATCCATGACGCATGCCGGTATTTTCTACGGAACTGCTTGCTGCGATTTTTGGTAAACCCCCAGCGCTGTCATCAACACATGCCACCACTCGGGTCATGGACGTTCCGATATCTATACCTATGCGTAGTTGTTGCTTCATCTTTTCTGTAAAAATGTTTTAAGTGAAAAGCGCGAGTAAATCTCGCTCCTTACGTTCCATTGTACTACCGTGTTCGTATCCTTTCAAATGCAGCATGCTGTGGATGACAATAAAAATGAGATACGTATCGTAATCCATGTCGAATGACTTGTACTCGCGACGCATGGCAGAACGACAAAGAATGATTTCTCCGCTTGTCTCTGAAAGAGGGAATGACAATGTGTTGGGAATATAATCCTTACCGCGATGCGCTTGATTGAGCGCTTGCGCTTCAGCGGGAGCAACGAAGCGAATGGAGAGCTCATATTTCTTTCCCAGGATCTTTTCCTTAATCGCCAAAAAAGGCACGCGTGGAAGCGTGCCCTTGGTGGATACTGTCATTGTGTCAGTATCGAGTATCATAATTACATTTTGCCGAGCTTTTTGAGTTTTTCAACTTCTACGCGTCGTGCAAGGCGCTTTACTTTCATGTTCTTTTCCGCAAGCTTTGAGATTGGGCGAACTGCATAGCGCTGGCCTTTCACTTTAGGAATGATTTGTGATTCCTGCATCTTGCGAGTAAAACGACGAATAACACCCAAAGCGTTTTCGGTCCCGTTTCTCTTGATTTCTACATTGGTCATTGACATGGGTCAGATAATAACACGCGCTCTTATATTGCGCAATACTTATAGTCTTTCAGGGTTTTCTTCGATTAGGTAAGGGAAGTGCAGGGTGGAAAGAAATGCGCCGAGAGTTGGACCTTCCTCTTCTATGTAGTTGGCCGTAGTTTTGATAATCCAGGTCAGGAGGACTTTCATGCTGCCGGCGCTGATGCGGCGTGGTGGCATCATTGTCGCTTCCATATTTTCTACAAAGCGTTGCACTTTTTCTATGACAGCGAGTCTGTATCCCTCAGGAATAGTCAGGCTGATTTTTATGATGCTGCCGTACGGTGGATAGCCGATTTCTTCGCGCAGTTGCAGTTCATCATGAATGATGGCGTTGAGCTTTTGCGTTTCCAACTGCTTGATCAATGGAAAGTCTGCCTGACGTGTGAAGAGCAGCACGCCGTCTTCGGCTTTTTCATTGCACTCCATTACTAAGCGAAGTGTATTTTCTGTCGTATAGAGTGATGGTGTAGAAAGCAGTCGGTCAAAAAACGGAAAGAGACAGTAGTTAATATTTTTGAGAAATGGCAATACCTTGATAGTGCCAATGATGATGGTGAACTTTTGCTTTTCACTTTGCGCGAGTAGTGAAGCGATGGTCGTGCCGTCTGGTGTCAGGTCATCGTCGATAGTGGTAATGACGTCTGTTCCTACCAATGCGGCAACAGCATCTCGGATGCTTTCCGTACCGATTGATATCGGCGTGATATTCCAACTGCCGCAATAACTACAGGTGTGTGTCGCTGGTAAGGTGGCAGTACAGTGCGAGCACACGAAGTACCGTTCCTCTTGCCCTTCAGCATTTCGTCTATTTCTCAATACCATCGGCAAGCCGCAGACTTCACAGGTCACGATGGTGCCGCAATCGCTACAGCGAGACAGTGGCGCCACGCCTTTTCTGTTGGCATATATATAGAGGCGTTTCTTTTTCTTTTCAGCATGGCGAATGATCTCTACCACTTCTGTTGGCAGTACGGTGCGGTATGGCTCTACTGGCACGACGGTCAGCTTGTCAGGAATAAAGGTGCGAGGCATGTGCGTGTTCTTGGTACGCTCCAATGTCTCGAAGCGAGGAATGGTGTCTCCCCAGTACAGCTGCATTTCTGCAGCCTTGGCAAATGCTCCCAAGAAAATGCGAAGATCAGTTTTGAAACGGTCGCTGGTTTTGAAGAGACTGCTGCTCTCGTCTTCCACTATGATGGAGCCAATATCATGTCGAGGCAGGACGCTGAATCCTGGTGTTGCAAAAATGATCAACGGCCGGTCACTTTGCTTAATCAATGCAAACGCGCTGCGCAATTCCTTTTTTGTAGTCTTGCTATGCACGCTGACTACATGCTTCGGGATGCCTTTTTGTAATGTTGTCTTCCATTGTTCCAAGTTTTTAATGGTTGGCGCAATAAAGAGAATGCTTTTCTTTGCGGCAAAGCTCGTGCGAATCAATCGCTTGTAGTAGTCAGCACGAGTATCGATAGTTCCGGCAACACTTGTCTCGGTAAACTTCTGCTTTTCACTTTCAAGAGAAGCCGCGTCTGACGCGGTTACTATTTTTTCGGGCGTAACGTATTCAAAAAGACTTTGCGGCATGACAGCTCCCGCAATGGCGCCGAGCGGGGTCAGTGTTCGGGCTGCAGTGTCCTGCAAACCGTCGATGACGGCCCCAAGCAGTGGCACGTGACCGACCGTCGCGGAAATTTTTTTCATGGAAAAGGAGGCTTGCTTGACGGCAGTCTTGGCTTCGGACAGATTTTGGCACTCTGCAACGATGGCATTGATCTTTTGCTTGCCAAATGGCACAGACACAATGGTACCGACAGCAAGCTGCTCACCGCTGAAATAACTCAGAGTGTCAAAAGGAATGCCTTTGCTGATAGGAATGACTGTTGCAATAAACATTAACGCCACTATACTATAGTCATTCATATGTGGAAACTTCCTGGAAAAAAGAAGCTTGGTATCGACCTGGGTACTGCCAATACCTTGGTATTTATGGCAGGTGAGGGCATTGTGCTCAATGAGCCGACCGTGGTGGCCGTGAACCGTACCACTCGCACTATTGAGGCTATCGGTAACGATGCCAAGGACATGTTGGGGAAGAATCCTGACTCTGTTTCTGTACACCGCCCTATGCAGGATGGCGCCATCGCCAACTACACCGTGACGTATGCCATGCTGCATCACTTCATCAACAAAGCCTTGGGTCGAACATCGCTCTTCAAGCCTGATGTACTTGTGTCTGTACCTGTTGGCATCACTTCCACAGAGCGTCGCGCTGTCATTGAGGCAACCATGAAAGCTGGCGCGCGTACTGCCATCATTGTAAAGGAACCAATCCTTGCAGCGCTTGGTGCAGGTATTGCTATTAATGAACCTCGCGGATGCATGGTCATCGATATTGGTGGAGGTACTACTGACGTGGCCGTAATTTCACTTGGCGGTATCATCGCTTCAACATCAGTGAAATGCGCTGGTAATAAGTTTGACCAAGCCATCATCGACTACATTCGTCATACGTACAATGTCGCTATTGGTGACCAAACAGCAGAAGAAGTAAAGAAGACATTGTGTTCCGCATTGCCTGTTAGCCCCGACGTTAGCGGAGAGGTCAAAGGACGAGATATTGTTACCGGTCTCCCAAAAACGCTTACTATCACTACCAATGAATTGGTAAAGGCCATTCAGTATGAATTGGAAATTATTATCAAGGCTATCAAGACTGTATTGGAAAATACTCCACCTGAGCTTGCATCAGATATTATCGACTACGGTATCGTTATGACCGGAGGAACGTCTTCATTGAAAAATTTGGCTGAACTCATTCAGGAGCAAACCGGCGTAAAGGTTCGCCTGTCTGATGATCCTCTGTACTGCGTTGCGAAAGGTACTGGTATCTTGCTTGGACACCTTGATGACTATAAGCGTTCCATTCTTGCAAAGCGGTAGTACAATAGTGATATGACTATTGATGACGTTGCAATACTCGCTCCGCAAAAAACATTTCTCATACAAAGCAGCGAAAAGGACTTTGATAGTTTTTTGGCGACTGCCATGATTCAGAATCCGTTCACGAGCGCGTTGTCAGTACCACGATTTACGACAGATCATGCTCGAGCATTGGTAGAGTTCGTCAATGAAGGCACTGGCACTGATCGTTTGTACATTATTTTCTTTTCCGTCTTTTCTCCGGATGCCGCACAGATTATTTTGAAAGCACTCGAAGAACCAGATCTGGATACGACTATTGTTTTAATGACGCCGTATCCATATCTCGTACCGATCACTATTCGTTCTCGCGTCATGCTTTTGCACACCGCCACTCAGGAGGTCGGATCTCCTGACTTGGGGGTTCGACCCCTGAGTAGAGAGGGGCTGCTAGCACAGATCAAGGAAGAATTTGCCAGTGATGCTGAAGACGATGCTGCAACGCGTCGTGCCAAAGCCGTAGAAATGCTCGACATGCTCGAAGCCTACGTGCGTAAGACGCCCCAGAAAGCGGATATCATCTACAAAGCCAAGGGTATGCTCTTTGCCGGCAATCTTCCAACAAAGTACGTACTGGAATACGCAGCCAGTATGGTCTTGTAAAAAAAAACGATGAGAGCTGCTCAGCAGCTCTCATGTGTTATACTGCAATCCTATGTACGATTTAAATCCTTTCAAACAAGAAGTTAAGCAAGCACAGGAATGGCTTGCAAAAGAATATTCACAGATTCATACAGGACGTGCCGCACCGGCATTGCTTGATGGTGTCATGGTTGAAGCATATGGTTCATTGCAGCCGTTAAAGAACGTGGCGTCTACTACCATTGAGGATCCAAAGACCCTTCGCGTAGTGCCATGGGACAAGGGACAGATCAAGGATATCGAGCGCGCATTGCATACGTCTGATCTTGGTTTTTCTATCGCAGTGGATGATAGCGGTATCCGTGTCATTATTCCTGCACTTACCAGTGAGACTCGCCAAAAGCTTGCCAAGATCGCCAAGGAACGTCTTGAAGACGCTCGTATTACTATTCGCAAGGCTCGTGAAAACTTTCTCAACGCTGTTAAGGATCAAAAGCTACCGGAAGACGTGACTCGCAATGCCAAGGATGACGCACAGGCAATTACTGATACAGGCAACAATGATCTCGAATCACTATTCAAAAAGAAGGAAGCTGAAATTTTAAGCTAATATATGACCATACTCATTTTCATCTTGGTGCTGTTGGTAACCGTACTCGTACACGAATGGGGTCACTTTTTCATTGCCCGCAAGAGCGGCATGATCGTTGATGAATTTGGTTTCGGTATTCCTCCGCGCATTTTTTCATGGAAGAAAGGGGAGACAACATACTCTATCAATGCGTTGCCCATCGGCGGCTTTGTAAAAATAGCCGGTGAAGATGGTTTGGAACAGACCGCTCCGGTAGAAAAGCAGTTTGAATCAAAACCATGGTATCTCAAAAGCGCAGTACTCGTAGCGGGAGTGATCTGCAATATTTTGCTTGCCATCGTCTTGTTTACCGCCGCATATGCCATCGGCATGCCAGTAGCCAGCGATCATGGTACGGCGACAGTAGTGAGTGTCGTTGCTAATTCACCATCTGCAAAAAGTGGCTTGGCAGTAGGAGACACTATTAGTAGCGTATCAGTCGGTGCCACTACACTGACTTCTGATATCACAACTGAGGCGCTTCATGAGGCAATCGTTAAGAATGCAGGACCGGTGACAGTGCAGTACAAGCACCTTGGTTCACTTCACACTACTTCCATTACCCCAACCGGAAACAAGATTACCCGTATTATCGGTCTCGCTATTGAGCCAGTAGTGCAGCAACGGCTGTCTCTATGGCAATCATTCAAGACTGCCGTAAGCGAAACCTATACAACAAGTGGGGAAATATTCACTACGCTCGCAAGTCTCTTTGCGGGTATCTTCCATCACAATAGCGCAGCAAGCAGTCTGGTCGGACCGGTTGGTTTGGCTCAGGAAGTGGGTAGTGCCGCAAGCATTGGATTCACCTACCTGTTGGCATTTACGGCTGCGATATCCGTAAACTTGGCAGTTATCAACATTATGCCATTTCCGGCCCTCGATGGCGGACGGTTGGTAGTAGTGTTGCTGGAAGCTATCACCCGCAGGAAGTTTTCCAAGAATACCGTTAATATCATTCACGCTATTGGATTTTTACTGCTTTTATTGTTAATGGTAATTCTGACAATAGGGGACATTAGACGGCTGTTCTAGTCCCAAAGCGATACTTGACAAGAGTTTGACTTTTTTTATATCCATGATAAAGTATAGAGATAATTATATAAAAATAACAATAAAGACACATGGCAACTATCAGTTTTAAACCTAAACAAGTCAGCAAGCGCCTGCTCTCAAATTTGCAGGACCGCGCGCATGACATCATCGTCAACCGCTATGGTCTTGAAGACAATGCGGATTCAAAGACGCTTGAGGCAATCGGAAAGAAATATGGCATTACTCGTGAACGCGTTCGTCAAATCGAAAACGCGGCTCTTGCTGCCATTCGCAAAAGCGATGCGTTTAAGGCTGAACACAAGGTATTTACTGAACTCAAAGGCTTGGTAGAAGCTATGGGCGCCATGGTCCATGAAGACGACTTCCTTTCTTATGTGTCTAAGGATAAGTCAGTGCAAAACCACATTCGTTTTTATATGGTACTCGGTGACGAGTTCAAAAAGCTCAAGGAAGACGACCACTTCCAAACTCGCTGGACTGTTGATGAGGAATTGTCAGAAGTTATTCACAGTGCCCTTCATCGCGTATACAAGAGTCTTGATGACAAGGAATTGCTCAGTCAGGATGACCTCGTAACTCGTTTTCTTGATGAATTGAAAGGCGTAGCTGCTCAGTACAAAAACGAGGAAATTGCTCGTCGTTGGTTGAATATCTCAAAGAAGATCGGCGTTAACCCCCTGGGCGAATGGGGTCCTGCTCAGTCACAAAATATCAAGACTCGCGGTATCAAGGACTATGCATTCCTCATGATGCGTAAGCATGGCTCTCCAATGCACTTCCGTGAAGTGGCAAAGGCTATCGTTGATACATTCGGTCGCAAGACTCACATTGCAACTACTCACAATGAATTGATCAAAGACCCTCGCTTCGTGCTTGTTGGTCGCGGCTACTATGCCTTGGCTGAATGGGGTTACAAACCAGGTGTGGTTCGTGACGTCATCAAGGAAATTTTGGTTAAGGAAGGCCCAATGACAAAGGAAGAAGTTGTTGATCGCGTACTTAAGGAACGTTTCCTCAAGAAGAATACAATTCTTGTAAATCTTCAGAACGCAAAATACTTTACCAAGCTCGATAACGGCACCTATACGGTTGCAAAGAAATAATATATGGCGGATGCACCAGCTGGAGGAGGCGGATGGGGAGCACTTGAAATAATCTTGGCCATTGTCTTGGCTATTGGATTAATAACAACCATTACTAACACTCCACTTGGTTCCGTCATCGGTCCTGCAAAAGGTTCCGCTACCAAAACAACAAAGGTTGTTACTGCCAACCCTGGCTGCGGTCTTATCGTGAGCCTTCCAACAAAAAAAGAGCAGATTTCAAATGCCGTTACGGTCAACGGATATGTTGCACAATGTCTTAACGTCAGTGCCGTGCCTGATGCACTCAATGCATACGTTGTAGACAGCACAGGTTCAGTGCTATCTGCCTACACCACTATTCCAATCAACAAGAGTTTCTTTGGCGATGACACATTTTCTTCTGTCATTCCGCTTCAGGGCGTGGCGCACAGCACCACTGCGTACCTCGTGATTAGCAGTCCTGCCGCGACAAACGGTACGTCCCTCAGTGCTCGCATTCAACTTCAGCTTTTGCCCGGTAACACTACGGTTATCACCAATCAAACAACTGTTTCCGGTGGAAGTGGTACCACTTTTTAAATACTCAATGCTATACTAGTAGCATGCAAAACCCGAGCTCCTCGTTCATTGTTCAATGTATCGAGCTGATCATTGCCATACCCCTTCTTTCATACTTGGCGTGGCATCTCTGGATGAGTTACATTCAGACGCTTTTTTTACGTTCCATAAAGTGGACTCTGCTTGAAGTTAAGCCGCCAAAGGAAGTTTTCAAATCACCATTGGCTATGGAACTTGTGCTGAACTCCTTGTACCAAACAGGAGGACACGGCAACTGGCTGCAAAAATACTGGGGCGGAGCGGTGCGCAACTGGTTCTCGCTTGAAATCGTTTCCATTGAAGGATCCATTCATTTTTATATTCGTACGTCAGTAAAGTTCAAGAGCATTATCCAATCACAAGTTTACGCCCAGTATCCACAAGCAGAGGTGACAGAAGTCGAGGATTACACCGAGTCAGTGCCGGACTTTACCAAGGATGGTCCCATCCAGTTGTGGGGTTGTAACTTTGCGCTTACCAACAAAGAGGAAGTGTATCCGATCAAGACATATATTGAATACGGACTTGATCGCGCCGTCGGCTCATTGGATGAAGAGCAGCGTATCGATCCTATTACGCCGATGCTAGAATTCATGGGCTCCATTGGCGTGGGAGAACAGATCTGGTTTCAAATTTTGGTACGTGGAGCCACCAATCGGTTTACTGTTAAGAACAGCAAGGGTGAAGAAGAGTCAAACAAGGCGTGGACCGACAAGGTTAAGCAGGTCATCAGAGATTTTAATGCCAGCCTGACGGAAAAAGACAAAGAGGGAAAAACCATTGCAACGCGTCGTGCCACGAAGGGTGAACAAATGGTCATTGAAGCCATTGAGCGCAATGCAAGCAAGATCGGTTTTGATGCGGGTATTCGTACTATATATATCACTCAGAAAGACAAGTTTGATGCCAATCGCATTGCAGGAGTGACTGGCATGGTGCGTCAGTACGGGGCTTCTGACTATAACGGTTTCAAGCCTGACGGTGCTACCGCATTTGATTTCCCATGGCAGGATCTGACTGGCAGCAAGATTATCAAAAAGAAGAAAGACTTGTTGGGAGCATACAAGGCGCGCGCATTTTTCTATGGAGGGTTTGATCTTAAAAATCCAAAGACATACACTACCTATCCTGAAATCAACGGAGGCAAGGCATACATTCTTTCAACCGAAGAGTTGGCAACATTGTTCCACCTACCGGGTCGAGTAGCAGAGACTTCAAGCTTTGTGCGTATTGAGGCAACTAAGGCGCAGCCTCCATCAAATCTTCCTATATAGTATGCAGTCCCTTCAACGTGGTTTTGTAACGCAGGCATTGTTAACAATATTTCTTGGTGTTGTTTTCGTAGTAGCGATGTACAAGGCATTCATTTCAGCGCCGGCAAAATTTCCAGCGCCGTACCATATCGTTGTTACGTCAGGGGAAACAGTTCCTAATATTGCGGTGGAAATGCAGCATGACGGTGTCATTCACTCCGCACGCGTGTTTGAAATCTTTATGCATGTCTTTGGTGGCGATACCCGTATCAGTGAAGGTGAGTATGTCTTTGACCAACCGTTGTCGACTCTTGATATCGCATTGCGATTCTCGGGTAAGAATTTTGGCATTAATAGGACAAAGGTGACATTTCCTGAAGGGTTTACCACCGGACAAATGTCAGATCACCTGAAGGAGGTTTTTCCTTCATTTGATACCGCAACGTTTCTCATGCTGACAAAAGACGATCAAGGCAAGCTCTTTCCTGATACGTACGGCTTTTACCCCACGCCAACGCCGCAGGAAGTTATTGCAACCATGCAGCAAACATATGAAAGGAAAGTGGCGCCATTGCGCTCTACCATTGCTCAGTCTGGCCATAGCGAAGAACAGATTATCATCATGGCATCTATCATAGAAAAGGAAGCACATGGAGATAATGACAGAGGCATTATCTCAGGCATTCTATGGAAGCGTATCAATGACGGCATTCGTCTGCAGGTGGATGCTGCTCCTATCACGTACCAAAAGGCAGGCTTGCCTCCGGCTCCAATTTCCAATCCAGGTCTTGCGGCTATCACGGCGGCATTGAATCCGGTTGCTTCGCCATACCTCTACTATTTACACGATTCATCTGGCGGCATACACTATGCGTCTACCTTTAGTCAGCATGAACAAAACATTCAAAAGTTTTTAAAATAATATGATTCTTCCACAACCCCTCGCATTTATAGACGTAGAAACTACCGGCTTCGATCCTGAAGTGGCGGAGATTATTG
This sequence comes from Candidatus Nomurabacteria bacterium, assembly GCA_029288805.1. Classification (GTDB taxonomy): domain Bacteria; phylum Patescibacteriota; class Minisyncoccia; order Phycocordibacterales; family UBA9973; genus UBA4124. Next base: position 70,512 of record JARIGO010000022.1, on the reverse strand, counting down.
AATTGGCAGCTGTCATTGCCAAGTACAAGGACGGAGAACTGGTCGTGACTGACCAACTTGATCTCAAGATTCGCCCTGAACATATAGAAGACGCTGATCCTGCGGCATTGCGCGTCAATGGATACAACGAAGCCGATTGGCTCTTTGCTGTATCACTCGGAGACGCGATGAAACTGTTTGCGGAAAAAACCGAAGGCGCTATCTTTGTGGCGCATAACATGGCATTTGATTACGGCTTTATTACCCAGGCTTTCAAGAAGACTGGTGTTGAAAACAAGATGCATTACCAAAAGCTTGATACCATCAGCATTGCGTTTACTGTTATGAAAGATAATGACGAGATGAACAAGCTTTCTCTCAAGGCACTGACCGAACACTACGGTATCGAAAACAAAAAAGCCCACTCTGCCTTCGCTGATACGTATGCGCTGTACGAACTGTTCAAGAAAATGTTGAACTTGAAATAGCATGAATTTCTTCTTAAAAGGTGTAGTGCTCGGCATATCAATCGCTGCTCCCATTGGACCGGTAGCTTTGTACTGCATTCGCAAGACCTTACAGGAAGGTAGGCTGTCCGGATTTATGGCAGGACTTGGTGCTGCAACCGCTGATACCCTTTATGGGATTGTGTCGGCTTTTGGCTTTACTGCACTGTCATTTTTTCTCATTAAGTATGAGACAGCCATCCGTCTGATAGGAGGGCTGTTCTTGCTCTATATAGCCTACAAGATTTTTTTCAGTACTCCGCAGGAAACAACAAAAGTAGTTCAACCAAAACGAGGGGCATCACTGATTTCTTCATACGCAACAACCTTTCTGTTAAACATTACAAACCCTACCACCATCCTGACATTTATTTTGATCTTTGAAGAATTAGGAGTCGTTAACAATGCTACGTTTACGCAGGCTCGATTCATTGTCCTGGGTATGTTTATCGGCGCAGTTATTTGGTGGTCTATTCTGACTATTGGTATCGGATTTTTGAAGAAGGACATGGATCCTGAGAAGATGGTTCTTGTTAATAAGCTGTCTGCCATTCTTATTGCCTTTCTCGGAATATTCTCAATGCTATTCGCATCCCAGCGCTCGCTTCATAAGGATGCCGTTCTGTATGCAAAGTTCATTTCCAAGCTCAAAAGGAGAGGACGATAACTTTTTTAATAACGTATGGTAGTATCGTCTTGTGAATAAGAACGGCAAGAAAATCTTTGTTGGCATATCAGGCGGAGTGGACAGCTCGGTCGCGGCTTTTTTGCTGAAAGAACAGGGATATGACGTGCATGGAATTTTCGTGAAGACCTGGGCGCCGGACTGGGTGCCATGTACGTGGGTGGACGAAAAACGCGATGCCATGCGCATTTGCGCGGTCCTGGACATACCGTTTCATTTTTTGGATGCGGAGCAGGAATACAAGCAAGGCGTGGCTGACTATATGATCAGCGAATACAAAGTTGGTCGTACGCCAAACCCTGACGTGCTGTGCAATAAGATCATTAAGTTTGGTGCCATGTGGGACTATGCCAGGACTCATGGAGCTGATGGTATTGCTACGGGGCATTATGCACGTGTCACCGACGGTGACACGCTTCTTAAGGCAGCTGACCCTGCAAAAGACCAATCCTACTTCTTATGGATGATTGCAAAAGAATTACTATCGGTTATTCAATTTCCCATAGGTCACTTACAAAAAAAGGACGTTCGAGTCATTGCGGAGAAGGCAGGGTTGTTTACCGCTACAAAAAAAGACAGTCAGGGCATTTGTTTCCTTGGTGATATTGATATGAAGGATTTCTTGCGGCATTACATTGATGAGAAGCCGGGAATAGTGGTAAATGAAAAGGGAGAAACAGTAGGCGAGCACGATGGTGTATGGTTCTATACCATGGGCGAGCGTCACGGTTTTCGCATTACGGAAAAAAGCACTGAACGAACGCCGTACTATATTATTGCCAAGGATATTGAAAAAAACATTCTGACGGTTTCGCAGTCTCCCAAGAATACCGAAGCCCACGGAGATGTTGTCACTATCGCATTACGAGACACTAACTGGTTTATCGAAGCAGAAGCGGGGAGGCAGTACACGGCGCAGATCCGATATCACGGGTCACTATTGCCACTTCAGGTTGTTGATACTGCGACTGTCAGATTGGAAACTACGGAAGCCATACCGCTCGGTCAGTCTATCGTTATGTATAAAGGAGAAAAAGTCATTGGCGGTGCTGTTATTGACTTTTTAATAAACTAGTGCTATAATATAGACAGTTTAAAAATAACATATAGATGAGAAAAATTATCCTGGTGGCGATGATAGCAGCTATCATCGTGCCATGCCTGTCGAGTTGTGTCGTATATTCTTCTTGTGATCCATACGCTACCACTTCATGTCGTGAGCGGGTCTATTATAGCCCTGGTCAATTACCTTATAACGCGCATGTTGAAACTCGCGGAGGCGACCCTCGCAGCACCCAGTGCGCGATCTCAAGCGGCCTTGGCGGATACTAAAATCCCAAACAAATAACCGAAGCGTGTCACATAGTGGCACGCTTTTTTCTGTTTCAGAATCGTAGTGTTATAATACCGGCATGAAATGGAAAAACGCAGATGAGCTGTTACATTATCTCAATACGACTTACTCAAAGATTCACACCACATTTGAAGACTTGTTCTGGATCAGCTTTATGGGTGACCATAGTGTTAATGACAAAAAAGAATTGGCCTCAAAAGCTCGCAATGAGTTTCGTGCTAATGAAATGTTAAAAAACGCAGTTGATGAATATATCAAGCATAGTACCGGAGAAACAAAAGAGCGACTTGGATACTGGCAGCGATTCTTTTCACTATACCAAGTTCCCGTAGAAGCTCGTGCGCTTAAGGAAAAAATCAATGCACTGGAAACAAAAATTGAAACGGTGCACGCTACTCGCAAGGAAGGATACATTGATCCCAAGACTGGAAAATTTATAAAGGCAGCAAGAAATGCAATGAGGTCATTAATAGGAACCTCCGATGATGAAGCAGTTCGCAAGGCGTGTTTTGACGCCATGACCAAGCTTAACTTGGAAAGTGTAGACCGCTATGTAACATTGGTGCAGTTGCGTAATGAATATGCCAGGATATTGGGCTATGAGGATTTTTATGCTTTCAAGCTTGATACTGAAGAAGGCATGACCAAAAAGGAACTCTTTACGCTGTTTGACACTATTTATGAAAAGACAAAATATGGATTCGAAAACATTCGTAAGCTTGAAAAGACCATGCCTGGCTTACGCAAGCCGTGGAACTTTTCTTATATGATGGCTGGATCTTTTGTGAAAGAGGAAGATCAATATTATCCTTTTGAAGAAAGCCTGGATCGATGGGGTAAGTCGTTTGCTGCCCTTGGCATTACATATCAAGGCAGTGCGTTGGTGTTTGATTTGTTGGACAGAGCGGGCAAATATGACAACGGCTTTTGTCATTGGCCGGAACCAATTCGCTTTGAGGGAAAGAAGCGTATCCCTGGAAGGGCCCAGCTAACATGCAACGTTGTACTCGGCTTACCGGGTCAATCTTCTTTGGGTCTTGAAACGCTTTTTCATGAAGGTGGACATGCCGCTCACTTGCTAAACGTGGAGATGAAAGATGTTTGTGTTAATAATGAATACCCACCATCTTCAACTGCGTGGGCTGAAACCCAAAGCATGTTTCTCGATACTGTCTTCTCAAGCATAGAATGGAGATCTCGGTATGCTAAAAATCCTGCAGGGGAAATATACCCATTTTCGTTTTTTGAACGGAGGGTTAGGGCGTTGCACGTTATACAGCCGCTCGGCATGATGAGTTTGATGTGCGTGTGCGGTTTTGAAAAAGAAGTATACGAAATAAAAAATCTTACCGGAGAAAAGGTTATTGCGGCTGCAAAGAAAGCAATGAAAAAGTATTCCGACTACTCGGCTGATTCGTTGTGGGTACTGGGAGTTCCTCATATTTATGCATGGGATAATGCGTGTGGATATCAGGGATATGCGTTAGCGGAATTGGCGCTTTCGCAGTGGCGTGAATACTTCTTTAAGAAGTATGGATATATCGTAGACAATCCACACATAGCCAAGGAAATGAAAAAGGTCTGGAAGTATGGTTCATCAAAAACTTTTCCTGAACTCGTTAAAATTGCCACTGGTAAAAAACTTTCTGCTATGCCCTATATAAGAAATGTAACCCGTTCCATTCCTTCTGTTCTAAAAACCGCAAAGGAACGAATTGAAACCCTTTCTAAAAAGCCTCACTATAAGAAATCTATTAACCTAGATGCTCATATCACGCTTGTCAGCGGTAAGGAGGTTATTGCAAACAACAAGAAAAGTTTTGAAGATATGTCCCAAAAGTATGCGGCGTGGCTTAAGACTCAGAAGCGTGCCTAATGGCTTTTTGTGGTCTTTCTGATAAAGTATTAATTATGAACTCAAACGAAATCCGACAACGATTCCTGGACTTTTTTGCCAAGCGCGGGCATGCCATTTTGCCGTCTGCATCGCTGGTGCCAAAGAACGACCCATCAGTACTCTTTAATACTGCTGGTATGCAGCCACTCGTACCATATCTCATGGGCGAGTCTCATCCGCAGGGCAATCGTCTTGTCTCAGCACAGAAATGTGTTCGCACAGGCGATATTGATGATGTGGGCGATTCGCGTCACCTGACATTTTTTGAAATGCTCGGCAACTGGTCACTCGGTGATTACTTTAAGGAAGACGCCATCAAGTGGAGTTTTGAATTCCTCACTTCAAAGGAAGAAGGTCTTGGGCTTGATCCGTCTCGTCTCTATATTACTGTTTTCGAAGGTGATGATAATGCTCCTCGCGATATGGAAGCGGTGGAAAGTTGGAAACAATATATTCCAGAGCATCGCATTTATTTCCTGCCAGCAAAAAACAACTGGTGGAGTCCTGGAGACAATGGTCCGTGTGGTCCGGATACTGAAATGTTTTATGATGTTACGCCTCATGGCTTGGGTGATCTGTCTCATGAACAGTACGTCGAAGCGGATGACCGTGGAGATCTCGTGGAAATTTGGAATGATGTGTTCATGCAGTATGAAAAGAAGGATGGCGTGGTAATCGGCAAGCTTGCTCAAAAGAACGTGGACACAGGAAGTGGCCTTGAGCGCATTACGATGATGGTGCAAGGGAAGTCCAATGTGTTTGAGACAGATTTGTTCGCACCATTCATGAGCGCAATAAAGCTCGCTTCTACTGATTACAATGAAAGATCTGCTCGTATTGTTGCTGACCATGCTCGTAGCGCAATGTTTCTTATCGGTGACGGTGTTACTCCTTCTAATAAAGATCAGGGGTACGTGTTGCGTCGATTGATTCGTCGGGCTGTTATGCAGGCTAGAAACTTAAAACTTCCTACGCGCTTTGTCTCAAATACCGTTACTGACTATGTTGATCTCTATAAAAACGTTTATTCTGATTTAGATATTCTAGTTATTTCAAAAGTAATATCTGACGAAGAGGACAAGTTTCAAAAAACTCTTGAATCAGGATTAAAGGAATTTGAAAAAGGTACTGATGCGTTCACATTGGCGACAACATACGGTTTCCCAATTGAATTAACCGTTGAGCTTGCTCAGGAAAAACAGCAAGAAATAGACGTGGCTGGTTTTCACGAACAAATGAAGGCTCATCAGGAAGCGTCACGCAAAGGTGCAGAGCAAAAATTCAAAGGTGGGTTGGCTAATACGTCCGAAATAACCGTGAAGCTTCATACCGCACACCATTTATTGCTCGCCGCATTGCAAAAAGTGCTCGGTCCAGAAGTACACCAGCGGGGAAGTAACATTACTGAAGAGCGTTTGCGTATCGACTTTAACTTTGATCGCAAGATGACTGATGAGGAAAAGAAAGCAGTTGAAGATCAGGTGAATGAATGGATCAAGGCCGACCATCAGGTTTGTCGTCGTGAAATGCCTCGTGATGAAGCGGAAAAGATCGGTGCCGAAATGGAATTTGGTACGAAGTATCCTGATACTGTCAGTGTGTACTTTATCGAAGACAAAGAGGGAAATGCGGTGTCAAAAGAGTTTTGTGGTGGCCCTCACGTTGAGCACACTGGCGATCTTGGAACATTCAAGATTCAAAAAGAAGAAGCCGTCGCTGCCGGCGTGCGCCGCATCAAGGCAACACTTTCATAAAAAATCAGGAGGTCGGACCTCCTGATTTTTTATTAACAACAAAAAAATATTTTTTACTGCTATACTGTACGCATGAGTAAAAGCACTGCAGTTGCTGTCTTTGATATTAGTTCGAGTAGTGTTGGTGGTGCGCATGCATTGGTTGAACACGTCGATGGAAAAAATTCTGTCACTATCCTTGTACAAGAACGTCGTGATAGCGGTCTTGAGGAAGAAATAACCATAGAGCGCTTTGTTGAGGACACTGCCAAGACATTGGAAACCGTCATACAGCATGTTCGCACTGCGGATGTGCACCATCCTTCCATGATTCAGGTAGTATTGGGTTCACCGTGGTATAACTCCTACACGCGCACTATTACATACAACAGAGCAACGGCATTTTCATGCACGCAGCGTCTTGTTGACTCGCTTATTGAAAAGGAAATTGCCTTTTTGCTGAAACAGCCTGACGGTGACAATCAAAAGCTTGGAGATACGTTTGCGTTGGCTGAACAGCAACTCTCGCATGTGCTGTTGAATGGCTATGAAACTGCCGATCCGTATGGCAAAAAAGTGCAATCGCTTGAAATCGTCCTCCATGTCACGCTTATACCAAAGGTTGTAGCAGAACGCTTTACCAGTATCCTGCGCCGGAGCTATGGTGATCGAAAGATACAGGTTACCACTGGCTCATACGCTGCATTCGTGGCTCTTCGTGACAATGGCGGCATTGCCAAGGATTGCGTCATCGTTGATGTTGGTGAAGAAGTGACGGATGTGGCATTTGTAAAAAACAGTGCTGTTATTTCCCAACAGTCATTTCCAGTTGGTACATATGAACTCTATCGCACATTGAGCAATGTGACTGGCAGTCTTATGGAAGCCCGCACATTGGTGGAGGCATACCGCCTTAAGAAACTTTCTCCAAATAACGGTCGTGTTATTGAAAAAGCATTACAGTCTTTTTCCGCTACCTGGCAGAAAGGTTTTCATGCGCTTGTTGATCAAGGCAATACCAGCGTGCGATTTCCTTCGGATTGCTATGTTGTGTCTGACCATCGCTTTGAAAATGTATTTAGTCAAACTATCAGTACCGATCCGTTCTTACTGCATAGCGCAGCCGTTTCAGAGATTGATGTGCATTTTGTGGACATTCTTAACCTTTCATCCTCTATAAAGGTTATCAGCATGGAGCAACCTGATACCGGCTTGGCACTCGGCGCGCTTTTTATTGAACGATTGATATAATACTGATATGGCATTGAAACTCTATGACGTGATTCGCAAGGATCACCAAGACAAAGGCGAGCATGACTTGGACAAGGAGGCGACATTGCCTGCTCAGCCACCACGCCGTCCTCGCATTATAGAAAAGACATATATAGAGGAGTCTCCACGTTCTCGATGGAAGAAAATCTTTATCGTAGGAGGAGCATTGGCTTTTATTGTTTTGCTCTATCTTGGCGGCATGATTTTTGTGCATGCCAAGGTTATCGTCACTCAGCGCCAAATCCCATTCTCACTGCTTGATACCGAAGTCGACGTGCAAAATCAAAACATTGCAGATCCGGGCCGCCTGTCATTCCAAACTATGGTAGTAACTGACTCGGTAACGCGTCAGGTCTTTGGTTCAGCCATGACTACTAGTACCACAAAGGCTACCGGTCAGGCCGTCATTTTCAATCAATACAGCACAAAGAGTCAGACTGTACGCAGCGGCACCACGCTAACTGGCGCCAATGGCGAGAAATATGTGACTACTGCCACGGTCAGTGTTCCTGGGTACACGGGAACTGGTAACAAAAAAACTGCCGGCAGTGCAACGGTAGCCATCACTGCCGCAGGTGTTGGCCCTGCGTATAATTCCGACGGCACTACATTTACCATTAGCGGTTGGACAGGTGCTAATTCAAAAACTTTTTACGCTAGCTCTGCGGGTGCCATCACGGGTGGACAAAACGGGGCAATGCATACTCTTTCTGATGCTGACAAACAACAAGCGTTGGCAACACTGCAGGCAGCCTTGGAAGAGAAACTGTCTCGAGAAACCAGTTCACAGATTCCAAGCAACCTTATAACGTTTCCAAGTCTGCAGTTTACTGCCATCGATAACAATGCCACCGTCTTGCAAGGAAATACTATTCAGTTTTCTGCTACCTTGAAAGGTACTATGGTGTCATACCTTGTTCCTCGAGACGGTTTTGAGCAGGCAATAGCGGCAAAAGCTATCAGTGACCATGTCTATCCCGACGTGAGCATTCCGGATCTTGGAGGCATTCATGTGACACCAATGACAGCGTTGCCTACAGATCCAAATGGCATTCCTAGCTCAATCAGTCTTGATGTTTCTGGAACGGGTACCATCATTACCAACGTACCGCTTGATGCCGTTAAACAAGACGTTTTGGGCATATCACGCGGGTCATTTATGGGTGCCTTAAGCGGAATTCAAGAAATAGACACGGCACAATACTCATTATTTCCGTTTTGGGCGCCGTATTTCCCGTATAAATCAGATCGCATAACGGTAGAAGTGAAATAATGCTTGACCCGTATAAGAAAATTTAGTATAGTGTCATCTGCAAATGTCAGCACAAGAAGAACCAGTTAAAGGTGTCGTCCAAGAAGCTCTTCCGAATACTATGTTTCGGGTAGAACTTGTCGGTGGAAATAATTCGGGTGATACTCTCGTTTGTTATCTCGCAGGGAAGATGCGACTCCACAGAATCAAGGTTTTGGTGGGCGATACAGTCGATGTTTTGCTCGATCCCTACGGTGGAAAAGGACGTATTGTCAGAAGAGGGTAAATAGTATATACTACTCCCGCTTGACTCATTGAGCTGCAATTTTTTATTTTATGAAGATCAAATCAACAGTTAAAAAAATGTGTGATAAGTGTAAGATTGTGAAGCGCAATCGGCACTTAGTGGTGATCTGCGACAACCCTAAGCACAAGCAGAAACAATAAAATTTAGTACTATATGCGTATTTTAGGTATAAACATTCCAAATGAAAAGCGACTTGATATTGGTCTTACCACTTTGTATGGTATTGGTCGCGCAACAGCAGTGAAAGTACTTACTGATGCTGGTGTAGCTCCAGAAACAAAACCAACAGATCTTACTGTTGACCAGGAAAACACTATTCGTAAGAATATTGAAGACCGCACAATTGAAGGAAACCTCAAGCGTGAAATCTCAGCAAACATCAAGCGCTTGAAAGATATCAAGGCATACCGTGGCGTTCGTCACATGCGCAAATTACCAGTAAACGGCCAGCGCACAAAAACAAACTCTCGTACTGTTCGCGGTAACGTTCGCAACACTATGGGAAGTGGTCGCCGTAAGGAAAGTAAGACATAATTAGTATGGGAAAGAAACGAATTGCAACTCAAGAAGGACAATTGGTGGACGCAGACAAGCGCGGTCGCGCTGTTGGACGCACTCCAAAAAAGAAACTCACTACAGCAGTGTTGGCTATTGAAGCAACATTCAACAATACAAAGGCAGTTGTTAGTGACGTAAAGGGAAATATCCTTTTCTGGTCTTCATCTGGCTCACTTGGCTTCAAGGGTGCTAAAAAGGGTACTCCATTCGCTGCCTCAAAGGTAGGTGAAGTATTGGCTGAAAAGGCCGTAACTGCTGGTATCAAGGAAGTACACGCAGTGATCAAGGGTGTAGGTAGTGGACGTGAACCATTGGTTCGTGCCTTCGTTGCACCTGGTATCGAACTATTATCAATCAAGGACCGTACACCGGTTCCTCACAATGGTCCTAAGGCAAAGAAGCCTCGAAGAGTATAGTAATTATATAAACGTATGAGTAATGTAGCAGCAAAATACAAAATGTGTCGTCGCCTTGGAGCTGGTGTGTACGAAAAGTGTCAGACTCCAAAGTACCTCCTATCTGAAGCAAAGAAGTCAAAGATAGGAAAAGGCAAGCGCCCAAAGGCATTGTCTGGTTTCGGTACCCAGCTTATTGAGAAGCAAAAGGTGCGTTTTTCATATGGTATCAGTGAACGTCAGCTTTCAAACTATGTGAAAAGTGCAACTGCAGTTAAGGGCATGCCTGTAACTGACAAGCTCTTCGAAGAACTAGAAAATCGTCTTGATAACGTTGTATACCGTCTTGGTTTTGCACATACTCGTCGCTTCGCACGTCAGCTTGTTTCTCATGGGCACTTCACCGTCAATGGGAAGAAATCTACAGTAGCGTCACAAGCCGTACACGTTGGAGATGTTATTGCAGTGCGTGAAGGTTCTCGCAAGAGTCCAATCTTTACGGATTTTAGTACTAAGGTAAAAAATTACACTTGGCCAAAATGGTTGAAGCTTACCCCTGAAGCCCTTCAGGCAGAAGTTGTCGCTAAGCCAAAAAATGAAGAGTCATTTCTTCAGTTGGAAACCGTTCTTGAGTTCTACAGTCGTTAATAGAACACAAAGTTGCACGAATTACAAAATAATGGTACTATATTTCACTATATGAGCGAGCAAAAAATCATTCTTCCATCAAAACCAAAAGCAATACTTGAAGAGGGTAACAAAGGCATCTTTGAAATAGATGGCTTGGTTCCAGGATACGGTTACACACTCGGTAACTCTCTACGACGCATCATCCTTTCTTCACTTCCAGGTGCAGCTATTACCGCTATCAAAATCGATGGCGTATCACACGAATTTTCTACTATCGAAGGCGTGAAGGAAGACGTTATCACTATTTTGCTAAACCTAAAAAACGTTCGCTTCCAGCTTGTTGGTGATGAGCCAGCAAAAGTTTCTTTTTCAGTAAAAGGACCAAAGATCGTTACTGCCGCTGACATCAATGCCAAGGGTGCAGTAACTGTATCAAATACAGACCAGTACATTTGTGAAATCACCGGTAAGGCCGCTTTGAATGTTGAGATCACTATCGAACGTGGTCTTGGCTTCGTGCCTCGTGATGCACATCACAAGCAGAAGGCAGATATTGGTACTATTTTCTTGGATGCAATTTTCTCTCCAATTCGTCGCGTGAGCTATGACGTAGAGGAAATGCGTGTGGGGGATAAGACTAACTTTAACCGCCTTCGACTTACAATCGAAACTGATGGCACACTTTCTCCTCGAGAAGCTCTTGAAACATCAGTACAGACAATGATTGAACAACTTGCAGCTATCATCTCAGTTGATAGTGGAAAGATCATTGCTGACATACAAGCACAGACAACTGCAAAGGCTCCAGTAATGGATTCTATGATTTCAGACGAAGAAACAGCTGCATCTGATGAGGAAGCAGTAGATGTTACTGACGTATTGAAAAATCGTATCGACAGTATCGGACTTTCAACTCGTACATTGAATGCGCTTTCAGCTGCAAACATTCGTACTGTTGGTGGTATTGCACGCAAGCGTGTAGACGACCTTCTTGAAATCGACGGTATCGGCGATAAAGGTATTACTGAAATCAAAGAAGCCCTTGCTCAGTTCAACTTGTCTTTAAAGGACTAATACCGTATACTCTCGGAACTTAACGTAAACCATTATGAGACATCACAATGCCAATCGAAAATTCGGACGCTCAAGCAATCAGCGTCACGCGCTTCTCAAGGGCCTAGCAGCTTCGCTTGTTCTTCATGGTCGTATCGTGACTACTGAAGCAAAGGCAAAGGAACTCCGCCCAAATATTGAAAAGCTTATTACTAAGGCCAAGAATCCTACTCTTGCAGCTCGCCGTTTGTTGCTTGCTGGTTTTTACAACAACGAAACTGTTGTTAGTAAGCTTATCAGCGACATTGCTCCTCGCTACACAGAACGAGCAGGTGGATACACTCGTATCGTCAAGCTTGCTCCTCGCAAGGAAGATGCAAGTCCAATGGCTCTAATTGAACTCCTATAATTATATGAACCACACTATTGATGCAACAAACAAATCACTCGGTCGTCTCGCTTCAGAAGTAGCTGCTTTGCTTATTGGCAAGGACAAGACTGACTTCGCTCGCAATGCGCTTTCAGGTAACACTGTTACCGTTATCAACGCAGGCAAGCTTAAGGTTTCTCCAAAGAAACTTCAGGAAAAGTTTTATAACCGATTCTCTGGTTATCCAGGTGGCTTGAAGCAGTTGAGTATGGCTCACACAGTCGAAAAGAAAGGATACAAAGAAGCAATCAGTATTGCCGTAAAGGGTATGCTTCCTGATAACAAGCTTAAGAATGGGATGATGAAAGCTCTCACTATCACTGAATAACATTATGGCTACTACAAAGAAACAATATACAGAAACAATTGGACGACGTAAGACTGCAACTGCACGCGTACGCATCAGTGCAGCTACCAAGGCCAGCTATGTGATCAACGATAAGGATCTTGCTACATACTTCCCAACAGAAGAATTGCAAAAGATCGTTACTGATCCTTTCAAGATTGCAGATAAGGCATACGCTGTATCTGTACACGTAAAGGGCAGTGGTATCCACTCTCAAGCAGAAGCTGTACGTCACGGTCTCGCTCGTGCTCTCGTTGTAGAGGATGAGTCTGACAAGACAAAGCTCAAGCAGGAAGGATTCCTCAAGCGCGATCCTCGTTCAAAGGAACGCCGCAAGTTCGGTCTCAAGAAAGCTCGCAAGGCCCCACAGTGGTCAAAGCGTTAAAAACAAACAACATCCCGAAAGGGGTGTTTTTGTTTGTGCTTTTTTGTATAATCAACCATATGAAAGACGATGAATACAATTCAGTAGTGCAATCAGACGAGATTGAGGCGCCAAACGTGGCTACCCATACGGAAATTGACCAGGATGCGGATATGGTATTTGAGGCGAGCGATGAGGAGGGAAATGCCCTCGGAGGTGCCAAGAAGACGAAGGATCTCAGAGAAAAAATCGCTCTGCTTACAAAAGAAAAGCAGGAGTACCTGGATGGCTGGCAGCGTTCACGTGCGGACTATGCCAACCTGCAGAAAAGCCAGGAAGAGGATCGTAAGCGCATGCGCGGCTTGATAGAGGAAAATTTTATTGAGGAATTGATACCGGTTGTCGATAGTTTCTCTATGGCTATGAGCAATAAGGAAGCATGGGAGAAAGTTGATGCTAACTGGCGCACTGGTGTGGAATACATCTATCAGCAGCTTATGACGGTATTGAAGGATCGTAACTTCACAGCCTTTGGTGCGGTAGGGGAAACCTTTGATCCTGCGCTTCATGAAGCAGTGTCTGAAACAGAAACCACTGACGCATTACTCGAACACAAAATCTCTGCAGTCTTGCAGCAGGGGTACAAATTGGGCAATACCGTATTGCGAGCAGCGAGAGTGTCAGTATATAAAGTTAAATAGCATATAAAAATCTCCGAGAGTTAAACTCTCGGAGATTTTTATTCTGGTGATTAGTGCGTAGTGGTAGTTGTGCTACTTGAAGTGCTGTTGGTCTGCTGTGCTGGATTTGAAGTCGAAGGCTGAGTGCTGGTTTGCTGTGTGGTAGTGGTACTACTCTGCGGCTGGGCAGGGGAGCTTCCGCCGGATCCGTTGCCACTAGAGTTGTCAGGAACGCTGACATTAATGGTAGACGGCGTAGCTGATGTTCTGCTTGAAGCAAAGCCAAATCGGTAAATAAGAAAGCCTACTATAAGAATTACAATGATTACCAAGAGGACACCAAGACCGTTTCCATTATCACTCGTTCCATTCGGATTATTTACTATTGTAGACATAGATGTATGTTGGATTAAGTACTAAAACAGGGTGTATACCCATATTGATACATACGCCATATGTTGCGCTTTTGTTACAGACGATTTAATAATTCAGTAAAGGCTGCTTCTGTTTCCGGGTCTAATGTATCTGTCACAAAGATCATTAGTTCTGTTGTTAGCCCGAGGTCTTTTTTGATGTTCATAAAAAGATGCTCGAACGGATACGGGGAGATCCAAACAGAATTTTTGAGCAACATAAAGCCGGCTTTTTTGAGGAGATAACGGAGGCCTTCGCGTTCTGATTTGCGGTCTTCGGAAAGGTCGAGCAGGACAATGCGCCATTTGCCGTCCCATGCCGGGTTAAAAACGGTATTTTCATGATCCAGACTAATGCTGTATGCCTTGCGTTTACCTTCACGCGTCAGGCGGGAATAGGTCTGCTGTCCAGAATGGTGGGTTTCGATCAATCCTGCCTCTTCTAGGCCTCTAAGCGAGCGCTTTAGCGCATGCTTAGCATTAGATAGCGTGAGCGAGGATATAAGATTTTCCTCTAAATCGGCTATAGAAATAGCAGGTTTGTTACCCAAAAGAGCCAATATTCTCTTTGAATAGTTTGGTTTGGGTTTTCTCTGTTCCATATACTTGCATAGTATCAGAAGATTGGTATACTATCAACATGTATTTCGCGATCGCGGAATACAAGTATAACTACGTTATACTTGTAAATTCAATAGAAAGGACTGACTTAGGAAATACAGATTAGTACTGAATTTAAACTGAAATTAATAACGTAATTCTTTAAACATAATATGGCTAAAATAATCGGAATTGACTTAGGAACTACAAACTCAGCTGTTGCCATCATTGAAGGTGGACAGCCAAAAATTATTGAAAATATTGAAGGGGCACGCACAACGCCTTCTATTGTGGCGCAAGGTAAGAACGGCGACATTCTTGTTGGCTTGCTCGCAAAGCGTCAGGCTATTACCAATCCGCAGAATACTATTTATGGTATTAAGCGCTTCATGGGTCACAAGTATGACGACCATGGCATGGATAAAGTTATCAAGACTTCTCCATTTCAGGTTTCAAAAGGGCCTGATGGGGGCATTCTAGTAAAGCTTGGCGATAAGAATTACCGTCCCGAAGAAGTATCTGCCATGATCCTGCAAAAGATCAAAGCAGACGTGGAAGCGAAGCTTGGTGAGAAAATCACCGAAGCTATCATCACCGTGCCTGCATACTTCGACGATGCACAGCGTAAGGCAACAAAGGATGCCGGAGCTATTGCCGGTCTCGATGTGAAGCGTATCATCAACGAACCAACAGCGGCTGCACTCGCATACGGTCTGAACACAAAGAAGGATGAAAAGATCGTGATCTTCGACCTTGGTGGAGGTACGTTCGACGTATCCGTTCTTGAAGTGTCTGATGATGTCATCGAAGTGAAGTCTACTGACGGTGACTCTATGATGGGCGGTCGTGATATCGACTTGAAGATCATGAATTGGATCGCTGGTGAATTCAAGAAGCAAAGCGGTATTGATGTCATGGGTGACCCGCTTGCATTGCAGCGTCTTGATGAGGCGGCAGAAAAGGCAAAGATCGAACTTTCAACAACGCTTGAAACTGAAATCAACATTCCATTCATTACTTCTACTGATGCAGGACCTCAGCACTTGCTCATCAAAATGACTCGCGCTCAGCTTGAATCATTGGCTGAAGAATTCGTGACTCGCTCTATCGAAATCACAAAGCGTGCACTTGATGCGTCTGGATTTAAGATTGCAGACATCAACGAAGTAATTTTGGTTGGTGGCCAGACTCGCATGCCAAAAATCGTTGAAGAAGTGAAGAAGTACTTCGGTAAGGAACCAAACCTCACTATTAACCCTGATGAAGTGGTAGCACTCGGTGCCGCTGTTCAGGCCGGTGTATTGCAAGGTGACGTGAAGGATGTCTTGCTCTTGGATGTTATTCCGCTTTCACTCGGTATTGAAACCATGGGAAATGTTGCGACAAAACTGATTGAACGCAATACAACTATCCCGTCATCAAAGTCACAGGTCTTCTCAACCGCTTCAGACAACCAAACCAGTGTGGAAATTCACATTGTGCAGGGTGAACGTCCGATGGCGGCTGACAATAAGTCCTTGGGACGCTTTGTGCTTGATGGTATTCCACCAGCACCACGCGGCATGCCACAGATTGAAGTGTCATTCGATGTTGACGCTAACGGTATCTTGAACGTGAAGGCACTTGATAAGGCTTCCGGCAAGGAACAGACCATTCGTATCGAAGCATCATCAGGTCTTACTCCGGATGATATCGAACGCATGAAGAAGGATGCGGAACTGCATGCCAAGGAAGATGAGGAAAAGAAAATGCTTGCTGACGTGAAGAACACTGCGGACATGAATATCTTCACTGCAGAAAAGGCATTACAGGATAATGCGGACAAGATTCCTGAAGATATTAAGACGGGCGTGAATGCAAAAATCGCCGAGCTTCGCACTACAAAGGACGGTACAGACAAGGCGGCTATCGAGGCAAAGATTCACGAGCTTTCAACTGAAATGCAGAAGATCGGTGAATACATGAATAAGCAAAATGCTGAATCTCAGCCAGCGGAAGGGCAGGCTTCAGAGGGAGAAGCAAAGGATGCGGCCGCAGAAGACACTACCGCTTCTGCCTAGTCTGTGATATAGTGTTCGCACTATGAACAAGAAGCGCAAAGTAGCTGCAAAGAAAAAGCGAAAGGCAGAAGGGAAGACAGTTTCTCTTCGACACCGATAATACGTACTTATTAGCTAAATCTCGCAAAACGGCCGCATTTAGCGGCTGTTTTGCATGGTATAATTAGACATATGGGTAAAGACTATTACAATATTTTGGGAGTGGAAAAAAAGGCTTCAAAAGAAGAGATCAAAAAGGCTTTTCACAAGCTTGCTCATAAGCATCACCCTGATAAAAATGGCGGTGATGACAAGAAATTCAAAGAAGTGAATGAGGCGTATCAGATACTGTCTGATGACAACAAGCGCGCTCAGTACGACCAGTTTGGATCCGCGGGACCACAAATGGGTGGAGGCGGATACAGTGGCGGCTTTGATGGGTTTGATTTCTCACAGTTCACACAGGATGGTGGATTCGGTTTTGATATGGGCGATATTTTCGGAGAGATGTTTGGTGGCGGCAGTCGTCGTGCCAAGAATCGTCGTGGTGCGGATTTGCAAACCAGCATTGCGCTCGACTTCAAGGAGTCCATCTTTGGCGTTGAAAAGGAACTTCGCATTACCAAGCCCTCAACGTGTAATACCTGTCATGGTGATGGCGCAAAGCCTGGCACCAAGCTTCACACCTGTGATCAGTGTAATGGTAACGGTGTAGTAAAAAGCGTACAGCGTACCATTCTCGGCTCTATTGCTACTACACAGATTTGTAATAAGTGTGACGGTACTGGAAAGATTCCCGATGAAGCATGTCAGACATGTAAGGGTAAGGGTGTCGTAAATGAACCTCGCACTATCAAGGTGTCAGTACCTGCCGGCATTCAAAACGGTGAGACACTTCGCTTGCAAGGTATGGGTGAGGCTATCAAAGGCGGCCCATCAGGAGATTTGTACGTCCGTGTTTCAGTGACACCTCATAAGACAATTGTTCGCAATGGAAACGACCTTACCAGCACGCTTTCTATTAAGCTTACTGACGCATTGCTGGGAGCAACCTATGCAGTTGAAACATTAGATGGTCAGCAGACTGTTGCCGTACCTGCTGGTACTAAGATTGGCGACACGGTAGTGTTGAAACATTTTGGCGTACCTCATGGTTCAAAACGAGGAAACTTCATCGTGAAGTTGAACATTACCTTGCCGGAAAAACTTTCCAAACATGCCAAGGAGGTGATAGAGGAACTAAAAAAGGAAGGAATATAGTATACTGAGTACCATATGGCATCACTAGAAGAACTCCGGGCAGATCGTCTGAAAAAGAAAGCGTTATTGGAAGAACAGGGCATTAATCCATATCCAGCTGAAACACATCGCACTGACACCATTGCGTTGTTTATTGACCGATTCAACTTGTATGAATCAGGCAAGGATATTGTTACATTGGCAGGACGTATCATGAGCAAGCGTGGCCAGGGCGGCATTACGTTTTGTGATATCTATGATGGTACTGGCAAAATCCAGGCATTCTTTAAGGCTGATGAAATGGATAAGTCCATTTATGATTTATTTGTTGATACTGTAGACATCGGTGACTTCGTGGAAGTGATCGGTACTGCATATACCACCCAGCGGGGCGCGCAAAGTATCTTTGTGCAGGATTGGAAGATGCTGACAAAAAGTCTTCGTCCTATTCCTGATGCATGGTATGGCCTGAAGGATGATGATGAGCGCTACCGGAAGCGATACTTGGATATTCTCCAAAACACTGACTTGCGTGACATGTTTATCAAGAAGGCAAAGTTTTGGCAGAGCATTCGCAATTTTTTGATTAATGAAGACTTCCTGGAAGTAGAAACACCAACGCTTGAAGTCACAACCGGTGGGGCAGAAGCGCGACCATTTCAAGCACATCATAATGACTTTGATATGGATGTGTACATGCGTATTTCAGTAGGTGAATTATGGCAGAAACGTTTACTAGCAGCCGGTTTTCCAAAAGTGTTTGAAATCGGTCGTGTCTACCGTAACGAAGGTTCCAGTCCAGAGCATTTGCAAGAATTCACCAACATGGAATTTTATGCAGCGTACATGGATTACAATAAAGGCATTGAGTTTACAGAGCGTATGCTTAAGACGGTAGTGGAACAGACATTCGGTACATTGCAATTCAATACTCGCGGACATTCTTTTGATCTTTCTGCTCCAGAATGGCCTCGCATTTCATACGTAGATATTGTGTTGGAAAAAACTGGAATCAATGTTCTTGAAGCGACCGAAGATGAAATGAAGGCGAAACTCGCAGAGCTTGGCGTGAGCTATAAGGGAGCTAATAAAGAACGTCTAACCGATACATTATGGAAATACTGCCGTAAGCAAATTAGTGGACCAGCATGGCTTATTGACGTGCCAAAGCTTGTATCTCCATTGGCAAAAGCCAAGCCCGAAAACCCACTTCTTACGGAACGTGTACAACTTATCCTGGCGGGTGCGGAATGTACCAATGGCTTCTCAGAATTAAACGATCCAGTGGACCAGGCAGAACGCTTTGCATTGCAAAAACAACTCATTGAGTCAGGGGATGAAGAGGCCATGATGTCAGATGATGAATTTGTGGAGATGCTTGAACACGGCATGCCTCCAGCCTTTGGATTTGGTATTGGCGGGGAACGATTCTTTGCTTTTTTGGTGGACAAGCCACTTCGCGAGACACAGCTCTTTCCGCTACTCAAGCCACGTCAAGATAATTGACATATCGTGTAAATGAGGTAAAATTGGGAAAAATTATATCCCATGACAACTAAAGAAAAAATTCAGCTATTGCAGAACCTAAGCATTGGATCTCAGCCTAAAGCCATGATTGTATTACTGCTGTTAGGATATCGCTCAGGCGTGGAACTTGATTTGTTTTCCTACAACGATCCTGCGCTCCATGTTCTCAGAACCCTTAGAACCATTGGGTTGCATTGCGATTGCCTAAAAAAGGAAAAGAACGTAAGTGACGCTTATAGGGCGACCGTTTGCATCAGCGATACCTACGAAAACATGGTAAATTTCTACAAACTTGTTGAGGAAGGTTCAAAGGTAACTTCTGTTAAAAGCCATTACCATCGTTTGTATGGAGCATTTATGGGCTATCCACAAACTGCCATTGAGGCATTTGCTACTCAAAAAATGTTCAGCCGCACGATGCTCTCTTTGAGAAACTATCCCGAAGATATGAAGTATAACTTTTTCAGGGTGTTTAACTTTTCAAAACAGCATTATGCCGCCGAAACGGAAGTGGTAAAAGCCTGGGAAGCCGCTGTTCAAGAGGTTGCTCCGGACATTTATGATGAATTAAGGCATATAGCTGCCTAACAAAAAGACCCTGTACTTTGTACGAGGGTCTTTTCTTATTGTAGCTTTGTACCTTCGGCGGTATCTAGGACTTCATATCCTAAGCCTTCGAGCTGTCTGCGGAATTCATCAGACTCGGCGTAGTTTTTTTCTGCACGAGCCTTGTCGCGAGCTTCAACAAGCAATGATGCTTCTTCGGAAATGCTGAACTTCTCAACTTGATCAAGCTGCAAGCCAAGTACGGTATCAAACATCAAAAGTGTTGCCCATTTGTCTTCTTCCGAAATGGTATTGTCGCCAAGCAGTTCCCACATGGTTGCAATGGCTTTAGCAGTATTTAGGTCATCACTCAGTCCATCGATAAAGGCAGCTTTGTATGTCTCGCTAATAGTGCCCACAGTGTCATGATGGGCCGCAAATTTCTGTAACTTCTTAAACTGCTGGTTAACGGTATCCAATGAATCCCAGGTGAAGTTCATGGGCTTACGGTAGCTTGTCTGCATGAACATGAGACGAGTGGCAAGAGGATTGATCTTTCGTGCTACGATGTCTTCGATAGTATAAAAGTTCTGCTTACTCTTCGACATTTTTTCGCCTTCAACGTTTAGGAAGTCGTGATGTACCCAGTATCGGACAAACTGCTTGTGGGTCGCACATTCACTTTGCGCGATTTCATTTTCATGGTGCACCGGTACGTGATCAATACCACCAGTGTGAATATCAATAGTCTCGCCAAGATAGTGCATGGCCATTGCAGAACATTCAATGTGCCAACCAGGAAAGCCGTCACCCCATGGAGAAGGCCAGTACATGGCATGGTCAGCGAACTTGCCAACACGCTTGAACCAGAGTGAAAAGTCGGCAGGATTTTTCTTGTCAGGATCGATAACGACATCGTCACGAGCCGCAGTTTCCTTTTCACTGAGCTTCTGACCTGACAGCTCACCGTAGTGAGGATCCTTTGTAACATCAAAATAAATAGCATGCGCAGTTTCGTATGCAATGCCTTCAGCTACAAGCTTTTCAACCAAGGCAATCATTTCTGTGATATGGTCAGTAGCCTTCGCTTCAATGGTAGGAGGAAGAACGTTTACGGCGTTCATCGTATTATGGAAATAGTCAGTATAAAACGCTGCAATGTCCCATACGGTCTTGCCTTCTTTTTTTGCTCCTTTTTCAAGCTTGTCCTCACCTTCGTCTCCGTCGTCACTGAGGTGGCCCACATCGGTGACATTCATGACATGCTTCACGTCATATCCGAGCAACGTCAGCGTGCGACGCAATACATCATCGCCAATGTACTTCTTCATATGACCAATGTGTGTATAGTCATAGACTGTAGGACCGCAGGCATACATGGTGACAATACCGTCCGTAAGCGGCGTGAATTCTTCAATTGAACGAGATTTGGTGTTATAGAGTTTCATATTATTTATGCAGTAAGAAGGCAAAACCAGCTATGGCAGCAAGTACTGTTGCTATGACACTGACAATGGTAAGGCGCTTAAGAATGGCATTTGATTTTGTTGCGAGTAATGAGTCGTTGGTACGCTGCAATTCTTTGAGCAGGTCATGATGTCCTTCAAGGGTGAAGTTCACTTTATTAAATTCAGAAATAATGACTTCTGAATAGTAACTATAGTTGTCGCCAAAGAAGCGCTTGCTTGCCGAAGCGTATGAGTTAAGGATGTGTTCATGAAAACGGATAGCCTGCTTGAAGTCCAGGAGTTTGCGATTAGTTTGGGAAATGATCTTAACCATGGCTTCCTCGCGATCATTGAAAATATTGTGCTCGATTTCAGGAATGCGGTTCGTAATTTCTTCCAGCTGTTTGGCAGAAGCCTTGTACAAATGCTTCATCATTTCCATGAACATGATGCCGGTATCGGTAATCTTTCTGTTTTGGTCGATCTTCTCAATGTTTTCAAAGAGTGATGCAAAATGCCCGATATGATCAATGAGTTCATATCGAACAGTAATGATAAAGTTCTTGCCGACGATGAAGTCTAGTTCCTGGTCATTACGCATTTTGTTGTTTTTGTTAAAAACAGGGAAGTGTAGGATCAGGTAAATAAAGTTGTCATAGAGGTCCACTTTTGAGCGCAGAGTGCTGGAAAACATCTCTTCTTCGACCAGCTTGGTAAGGCCAAATTCTTCGCTAATATGGAGGATTTCTTCCCGACTTGGGGATTCAAGGTCGACCCAGGTTAAACCGTGGTATGTATAGCGGGAAATCATGGTTTTCAGTATAACATTATTAGGATACTTGCAAAATATCCTTAATTAGGTATACTATTGGCTCAATATGGCAACTACAAAAAAGACAACTAAAAAGGCCTCAGCGGCAGGGTTTGCAGTCATTAAGACTGGAGGCAAGCAGTACCGCGTAGCAGTAGGCGACACTATTACTATTGAAAAGTTTAAGGAAGAAAGTAAGAAAGGCGACGCTGTGTCATTTGACCAGGTTTTGCTTACAGATGACGGTGCTACTACTGTTATCGGCACTCCACTCGTATCAGGGGTTGTAGTAAGTGGTGAAGTTGTCGTTGTAGGCCGCGCTCCAAAGGTAACGGTTATCAAGTACAAGCAAAAGAGCCGCTACATGAAAAAGAATGGCCATCGCCAGCCTTACATCAAAGTAAAGATTAACGCTATCGCGTAAATAAAAAAATCAGGAGGTCCGACCTCCTGATTTTTTTATTCTCGCTTTTTAAGTGACGCTTCAAGGGATGCCGGATCGGCGTATTCGAGTTCTGCGCCGGTAGAGAGGCCGCGGCCGAGGGAGGTAATGGTTAGGTCAAGGGAAATAGGTGAGAGCAGTTCGCGGATGGCGCTGTCGGTATGTTCGCCGTTTGGAGTAACAGGAAATGCCAGGATGACTTCTTGTAGTACATTCTCAGATGTATCTTTTCGTACGCGATCAATAAGTTTTTGGGCATTAGTACCGGCAATGATGTCTTTTTGCACGATAGGAATGAGGCCGTTTAATACGAAGAAGAGGCCGTTATAGTCAGTGCGATTGAAACTTTCGATATCCTGACTTTTTTCTACAACAACAATACTGCTTTGGTCGCGGTGTTCATCGCTACAAATGTTGCAGAGACCACCAGAAGATTCTACAGAGCCTTCGAAGATGCGGAGACAGCGCGCGCAGGTATTGGCATGGGTGCGCGCTGCTACAAGCGCTCTCGCAAGCGAATCCACATAGCCTTCCTGCTGGGTCAGGATAAAGTATGCAAAACGACGGGCTTGGCGTTCACCAATCCCGGGAAATTTCAAAAAGAGTTTTGCGAGTCGATCGACTGAGTCGTTATGCATATTAGAAGTCATCAAGAGATGCGGCCTTTTGTACCGGCACATGCGTCTTGTCCATGTTCAAGAATGACGTAGTCTTGCCATCAAAGAGCAGTTGCACCATACCAACCGCACCGTTACGGTGTTTTTCAATCAGGATTTCAGTAATGTTGTCCTTTTCGTGCTGTTCCTTGTAGCGGTCTTCACGGTGAATGAACATAACCAAGTCGGCGTCTTGCTCAATGGAACCAGAGTCACGAAGGTCAGAAAGACGAGGACGACCGCCGCGTGATTCAACGGCACGAGAAAGCTGTGACAATGCAAGTACTGGAACATCAAGTTCACGAGCCAATTGCTTCAATGAACGAGAGATTTCTGTCACTTGGTTCACCATATTGTCGTAGCTCTTACTGGTAGTCATGAGCTGCAAGTAGTCCACAACGATAAGTCCGAGGCCGTGTTCACTCTTGAGGCGGCGTGCCACGGAACGCATTTTGACGATAGAGTTACCAGCCTGGTCATCAATGTAGATAGGAGCCTTTTGCAAACGGCTCGCCGCTTCCTGCAATGCGGTGAAGTGATGCGTTGAAAGACCGTGACCAGTACGAATACTCCAGGCGTCAACGCGACTTTCGGCTGAAAGCATACGCTGTACGAGCTGTTGCGCGCTCATTTCCAATGAAAAGATGCCGACAGGAGTGCCTGACAATGCCACGTTACGTGCCATATCAAGGGCAAACGTTGTCTTACCCATACTTGGACGTGCTGCAAGAATGATAAGGTCGGACTTTTGCAAGCCGGCAGTCAATGCGTCGAGATCCGTATATCCTGTAGGAACACCACGAATTTCATCCTTTGATTCAGAGAGGCGAATGGTCTGCTCCATTGTTTCCATCAAGGAATTCTTAATAGACACAAAGGCATTCTTTGTGTTCATGCCAGAAGAAATACGAAAGATGCTTTTTTCTGCAGTATCCAATATTTCTGTCACTTCCATGTCGTTTTGATCGTAGGCAATGGTAGCAATGTTTTCAGATGCATCGATCAATGAGCGCAATACGTACTTTTTGTAGACAATTTCAGCATAGTGACGAATGTTCACGGTAGAAGGCACGTTGCCCATAAGCTCGTTAAGGTAGGCATTACCGCCGATTTCTTCCAAGCATTTCTTTTCCTTGAGCTTTGCAGCTACAGACAGCACGTCTATTGGTTCGTTTTTGTTGGAGAGTTCAATAATGGTCTTGTACAGGATGCTGTGCTTCTTGGCATAAAACATTTCAGGTGTCAGCAAATCCACAATATCGTGAATAGCGCTCGGGCGAAGCATGAGGGCACCAAGAACCGCTTGTTCAGCCTCAAGATCGTGAGGAGGAATGCGAAGTGTGTGAGTGGCCATAGGAGACTTAGACATGCCTTTATTGTATCACCATTACTTCTTGATAAAAAACTCATCTCTTTTCTCCTTATTTCCAAAAGCCCTTATTTTTTGGTATGATATCCCCATGGAATCCACAAAACCTCGTCTATTTTCTGGCATGAAGCCAACTGGTCGTCTGCATTTCGGTAATTACTTCGGCGCATTGAAACAATTCGTTGATTTACAGGATACTCACGATAGTTTTATCTTCATTGCGAACCTGCATGCGCTGACCGGCCTTCCTGCAAAGGACAAGCTTATGCAAGATACTCATGATCTTATTCTTGACTACTTGGGTGCAGGTCTTGATCCAGAAAAAGTGACATTGTTCAAACAGTCTGATGTTTTGGCTCATGCTAACCTCACGTGGGTATTCAACAATCTCGTAACAGTGCCATATCTTATGCGTGCCCATGCCTTCAAAGATGCTGAGGCAAAGAAAGCAGAAGTAAATGTCGGTACATTTGATTATCCTGTACTGATGGCATCAGATATTTTGCTTTATAACACTGATGTTGTTCCTGTAGGAAAGGATCAGAAGCAGCATGTTGAGTACGCACGTGATATCGCTGGTAAGTTCAACAATCAGTACGGAGAACTATTCAAGCTACCGAAGGAACTTATCTTGGAAGAAGTGGAAGTCATTCCGGGTACTGACGGGCAAAAGATGTCAAAAAGTTATGGCAACATCATCCCGTTATTTGGTACTGATGAAGAAATCACGAAAGCAGTCATGGGTATCACTACTGACTCTCGTGGTAAGGATGAGGAAAAGAATCCTGATGAACTCGTTATCTATCAGATTCACAAGCTCTTTAATGGCTCAGAAGAATTAAAAGCCCAATATACCAAAGGTCTTGGCTATGGTGATGCAAAAAAAATGCTCATCAAGGATATCATCGACTTCGTAACGCCAATGCGTGCTCGTCGTGACTACTTTGCTGCCAACCCAAAACTCGTTCAGCAAATCCTCGTCGAAGGCGCCATGAAAGCCAACGACATCGCCATGAAAAAAATCTTTGACGTGTATGAAGCGATAGGGCTAACACAGTAATAGTATGCAAAATGAAAACATAACATTTTTAAAACGGGTATTTGCCTTTTTTCGCCCATTTCGAAAATACCTTTTCGTGATCACAGGAATGCTTGTTCTTATCCAGTTAATCGGAACTGTAGCGCCATATTTGTTTGGTAAAGGCGTAGATGCTGTCATTCATGGCAATATTCGCCTCACATTTATATTCCTGGGCATCTCTTTTGTTGTTTCTCTTTTTCAGTCAGTCGGACTATGGTGGTTAAAAGAAGCTACTGAACTAAAACACCTTGATGACCATATTGAAAAGGCTTTTTCCGTCGATTCTTTGCATAAGAATTTTGCTTATTCAATCGGTCAGCATATAAATGAGCACTCCGGCGTAAAGCAAAGTGTCATAAGCAAGGGACAAAGTTCTCTTGAGAATTTGATGTATGCGATTCTCTATAATGTTCTTCCTGCAGGCTTGCAATCCCTGGTTACATTGGTAGTATTGGCAATTTTTGACTGGAAAGTAGCTGCGGTGGCAACCGTCTTTGTGGCTGTATATATCTGGGTGTCTCTTCGTCGTAATAAAAAATTCTTTCCAAAGGCAGAGCAGATTCGAAAGAAATACCAGTCGCAGTCAAAGTTATCTTCTGAGTTATATCGTAACTCTACGTTAATTATCGCTGAAGGACAGGAGGCTAAGACGGTTGATGACTTCAATGTCTTTGCTGAAGATGTTACCGAGTTTGCCACTTCCGGATGGCTGGGCTACCTCAGACCTTATTACCTGCACAGGATACTGATAGTTGTTGGTCAGTACGCAACCCTTGGTCTTGGCGTGTATCTGATTCTTATTGGAAAGCATTCAGCGGGCATGTTCGTTACGCTCTTTTCATGGACAGGGGCGATTTTTGGAAATCTGCAGAATATTATGAGTACCCAACGCCAAATGCTCTTTCAGATTGTTGAAATTAGAAAAATGTTTGACCTCTTTACCATCAAGCCGGATATTGATACGAATGAAAATGGGATAATAATTGATGACCTACAAGGAAAAATTGAATTTAAAAATGTTAGTTTTGCATATCCGTACCGTAAGTCCGCAAAAGAAGAAGAGGAAGAATCTGAAACCGATGATAAGAAAGAAGAGCATACTATTTCTAATGTCAGTTTTGTCATACCAGCCGGTGCAAAAATTGGTTTTGTCGGCGTATCCGGTTCAGGAAAATCCACTATCGTAAATCTCATGCGTCGCTTTTATGATCCTACCGAGGGAGAAATTTTGATTGATGACGTTCAGCTTAAGGAAATGAATCTGCACTGGTTGCGTTCTCGTATCGGAAATGTTGAACAAAAGATTGACCTGTTTGATCGCAGTATTAAGGAAAACATTTTGTTCGGCTTACCCGCAGATGCAGAAGTTCCAGAAGAGAAGCTTCAAAAAGCTGTTGAGGATGCCTCACTTACTGATTTTATTGCCAAGCTTAAGGATCACGGTTTGGAAACTGTTATTGGTGAAGGGGGAATTAAGGTTTCAGGCGGTGAGCGCCAGCGTATTGGTATTGCACGCGCATTGATTAAAGATCCGAAGATTTTGATCTTTGATGAAGCCACATCTGCGCTGGACTCAATCAATGAAAAGCTGATTCATGATGCCATAAACCGCAGTGCCCAAGGAAGAACCACTATTATCATCGCGCACCGTCTTTCAACCGTGATGGATGCAGACATTATCTTTGTAGTAGCAAAAGGAAAAGTTGTAGCGCAGGGAACACATAAGGAATTAGAAAAAACATCTGAAGACTATAAAGAACTAATTAAGAATCAGATCTTGATGTCATAGATAATCCATTGACAATTTAATATTAAATGGTAATGTAATAAAAACCTTTAAATTAAACAACAATGGAAAATACAGAAAAGCCTGAATGGCTTAAAAAAGGAGCGTATCAGATGTATTGCTCAGAAGAAGGCCAAAATATTGCCTTTCCTGTCGACCCTGTGAAATTATTGGTCCTCACGATAGCGTGGATGCTGCTAGTGGCATATCTGACCTTTTCTTACGGGTTTCTTGATACGAAAAATCGTTCAGTAATGGAGGGTATAACAAGAGCTCTGGGTTATGTGGTATTAGTATCTCTTCCTGTATGGGGTATAATTATTAACATAAAAATATTCAGAAAAAGAAGGAAGGAGACTGAGATACGTGTTTCAAATGATCCTGTATGGCAGGATAAATTTCTTCAAAGCGAAATAGAACGATATGAAGAATACATCACGGATGCCCCGCGGAAGATTGAGCAAATTAAGCAATCACCCGTAAAACTTATTGCTGACGTTGAAGATAAGGTAAAAGAATTTCAGCAGAAGAAAAAGGGCTGTGAAGCACTTCTGTCTACTTCTACTTAAAAATTAAATTCCCGAGAAATCGGGAATTTTACGTTTGATAATTTATGAAAGGATAAAATACAGAACTATTGACTTATTCATATAATTAAGTATAATTTATAAAAATCCACCTTAAATAAATACTAATGGAAACAAAAGATCCGTGGCGTAAGGCCATTCTTAAAGAGCGTGAATCTGGCCGCGTCCAACCTATGATGATCAATACTTCAAGGCTTGTCTCTCAAAAACAAAACGCATTGATTTTAGGAGATGCCTGTTTGGTAAACTCAAATTATTTATTAAATGAAGCAGGCTTCTCTTGTGTAATAAATGTCGATACAAGCATATCCTTGCTTGATAATGACATTATTTCTTTAGACGATAAGCGCCTGGAAAGAATTGTCTCATCATTTGATGAATATGATGCCCCGGAGTCATTTTTTGACTTTATATATGGCAAGTCGATTGCATTCAATTCAAAGGTAACCATTGAGTTATTAATGGATCGTTTGCAGCGGTCATTACGATCAGGCGGCATATTTTCCGCAGTATGGGCTGGCGCAGGTGATACGTTTCGTCCTGTTCATTATACAGAGAAAGAACTTGTAGACTTATATGAGCATAGCGGCTTTACCATCAAGTTTTTAAAAAATTATCAACCACAAAAAGTAAATGGCCTACTATCTTCCGGTGTCTCAAGAAATATTATTGTCACCGCAACAAAATAAGCCAAAAGGTCTAGCGAATAATTCGCTAGACCTTTTTTGTAGAGAAATAAGTATATTGATATTATTTAAATATATGTTATAATAATAAAAACAAAATACTTTAAAAACTTAATAGATGAAGAAATTAAAACAGAAGGCGCTTTCCAGTATCAGGATGATCTGGCGCACTAACACGCTCTTATTTGCCAATAACAAAGCCAATAAGAGACTATTTCTTATCGGTTTTGTCTTGTCCTGCATCATTACGCAGATGTGGACAGTTGATTCGTGGATGTTCGGACAGTTGACCAACAGGATTGTCGGTCAGAAGTCTGTATTTACAGGATTACCACTGATCATTG
The DNA here is from genome assembly GCA_029288805.1 of Candidatus Nomurabacteria bacterium. Lineage (GTDB taxonomy): Bacteria > Patescibacteriota > Minisyncoccia > Phycocordibacterales > UBA9973 > UBA4124. The sequence goes on along the minus strand of JARIGO010000022.1, from coordinate 41,497 downwards.
CCGTGATCGCTAACTTTCTTGTTGACGTCATTCCTGGAAGTCTGCAATTTGCAAGGAGAAAGCTGGAATTGCGCTTTCGAGAAATCAGCACAGAACAAACACAAAGGTTTTACTGGCAGTCATATGCAAAATTTGACTTGCAAGACAGGGAAAATCCTCAGATGCAGGACGCATTAAACAATGCCAATCGTAACCAAAGCGCTATCCAGGAAATATTTTTTCTTGAATGGAATTTGATACTTTCGGTACTCACTGTGATTGTGGCTGCGGTCATGCTTTCATTCATTGAATGGTGGTATTTCATAGTAGTAATCGCCATGATCACGCCTCGGATGTATTTTTCAAGGAAGCGTAAGGTTCGAAGGTATGCCCAGGAAAAACGATTGAATGAAGTGCAGCGCTACAAGGACACGCTCTCTAGCTACATCGGTACAAAAGAATCCATATTAAACAGCTCTCGCAGTCATTTCCTCGGCATGTTCGACAGCATTCGAAGCAGGTTAAATTTCTTTGAGTATAGAAACAATGAGCACTTCGCAATTATTAATTACTGGGGAAACATGTGGTTCTATACTCTGTTGGCGTTTATGGTATTTTCCTTGATCACAAAAGTTGAGCATCATGAAGCCACAGTTGGCACATTGTTCATTCTGTTTGGATCAATAAGTCGAATGTCTGACAGCCTCGATCAGGCTACAACTGGACTGATCGATTTGGAGATTGCATCCAAGAAAGCCGAGGACTTTTTCCTGGTCGTTGACAGTGCTCCCGCTATTCAGGATGTTTCCGGCGCGATTGATGTTGATGACACTATTGTTCCTCACATTGAGTTTGATGACGTGTACTTTAAGTATCCTGGGTCAAAAAACTACGTACTGCAAGGTGTAAGTTTTGTCATTAATCCGGGAGAAACCATCGGGCTTATTGCTAAAAACGGCGAAGGTAAGACCACTATTGGCATGCTGTTGTTGCGTTTTTACGATCCGGATAAAGGAAGTATTCGTGTTAACGGTATTGATCTTAGGTTATTGAAACGGGAAAGCCTGCTCAACATTACTGGAGCATTATTTCAAGATTTTACCACCCTCAAGACGACAATTAGATCAGCTATTCTAGCAACGCGACCTGGATATCCGTGCAGTGATTTTCAGGTGTGGCAAATACTTGAGAGGGTAGGTTTGAAAGAATACACAGAAAAGCTCCCAAATCAGCTGCATCAGAAAGTTGATAGGATTTTCAAGGATTCAGTAAAACTTTCAGGCGGTCAAAATCAAAAACTTGGTTTGGCTGGCTTGATGCTGAGAGATCCGAAATTAGTTTTGCTCGATGAGTTCACTTCAGCATTAGATCCTGAAGCAGAAAAAGAAATCGTTGAGCAATATAAAACTGTCATTAAGGATAAGACCGCGCTGATTATTTCACATCGCTACATGTCACTTAAAATCGTCGATCGCATTATTGTTTTACATAATGGCAAAATTGTTGAGAACGGAAAGAAGAGTGATCTTATGGTTATCGAAGGAGGCATATTTAGAAAGCTTTATAAGGCTGCTGAATTTGCAATCAATCAGAACTAACACAAAAGTCCAGATATATTCTGGGCTTTTTATATTGTGTTTTTGACTAATTTTAATTTTTCTATCAGTTCCAGGTCAGTAATCTTTGTAAACCGTGGAACTGATTTTCCGTCAATAATCACATCTTCATTAAACATATCCAAAGGACGTGCTTGGTAGTTGGCAGGAATAAACCAATCGTTTTCATATAGAGGCTTGTATAGCACCAAGAATCCTTTTTCTTCCGTATGGCGGGCTATTCCAAAAACCTCATACGCATGATCATTGAACCCCTTCGCTTCATCGTGTTTGTAATGGTAATAAAAGCCATTTTCGGGTATTTGCATATAGTAAGAATATCATCAATGCAAAGAAAGCAATATATTTGACAAATAGTGATAATTATTCATAATGATAAAAAATTAACAGCATGAACAATACAGAGATACTTAACAAGGCGGTTCTGCACGAACAGTGCCTGCTTCACGGTAGTGGAAGCAAATTTAATGAGGTATGGCCTCACTTTACTGACGGCGAGATGGCTATTTGTGCAACACCATTCTCCGGACTGGCAATTTTTATGGGTGTTGTTGTGGCCGGGATCAAAGGTGGCCGTTCTCATTACAAGGTCTTTATAGATGAAAAGAAATACGCGATAGATTTCGTCGTATGCAACCGTACCCTCGATCATTTACTGTATGAGGAGCCAAAAGGCGTTGTCCATCTTCTTCATTTTACACACTTTCAGAAAAAAGATCCTGTAGAGCATCGTGCTTATGATCCCATGTACTCCATGCGAACATTGACCGTTACCAAAAAAGATCTGCCGTTTATGCCTCTTGAAGGCCAAACAAGCTATCGTGTTCCGTTAAACCCCATGTACGCATCGGTGTTTAGTTGAACAAAAAGCCCTAGGACATAGTTCCAGGGCTTTTTTATTTCCTCTTCAGTTTTTCTTTATCTCGGCAGTGCTATGCAATGCTTGCAAAGCGGCCAGGCTTTTAAAAAAGCCTTATTTCGGGTAGAATGGGAGAACTATGGAACGCACATATATTGGTGACGCGGGAGCGCACGTTGGAGAAACTATTTTATTCAAAGGCTGGATCGACGTTCGTCGCGACCAGGGAAAGCTCGTCTTTTTTGATTTCCGTGACATGACTGGGTACATCCAGGGTGTTATTTTGCCAAACCGCGCCGCTGAAATGGCTGAGGCTGTAAAGGATGCCCGTCCTGAATCTGTCGTAGCTGTGGAGGGTATCATCAACAAGCGCCCAGAACGCAACGTGCAGGCCGACAAGCAGAATGGTGACATTGAATTGGAAATCACTGCTCTTACTATTTTAAACAAAGCAGAACCGTTGCCGTTTGAGATCAATGTGGATACCAAGGAAGTAGGTGAGGAATCTCGCTTGAAGCACCGCTACTTGGATCTTCGCAGTGCCCGCATGCAGCGCAATATGCGAAAGCGCGATGAGGTGCAAAAATACGTACGTGACTTTTTGCATGACCAAAAGTTCATCGAAGTAGAAACTCCTATTCTTACAAAGTCTACCCCTGAAGGTGCGCGTGACTATGTTGTTCCTTCACGTCTCTACCCAAATCATTTTTATGCCTTGCCGCAATCACCGCAGCAGTATAAGCAGCTGCTCATGACTGGTGGAGTGGAACGATACTTCCAGTTCGCAAAATGCATGCGTGATGAAGACGGCCGTGGAGATCGCCAGCCCGAATTCACTCAGCTTGATATGGAAATGAGTTTCGTGGATCGCGAAGCCGTGATGCAGATGAACGAAGCATTGCTCATCAACATTGTGCAAAAGCTCTTTCCTGAAAAGAAAATCCAAGAGATTCCATTTCCTCGTATTTCATACAAAGACGCCATGGAGCAGTATGGCAATGACCGTCCTGATATCCGTAATGACAAAGAAGATCCAAACTCGCTCGCATTTTGCTGGGTCATAGATTTTCCATTTTTCGAATCAACCAGTAAGAGTGACAACCCTGACGCACAAGGTGAATGGACGTATACGCACAATCCATTTTCACGACCGATTGAAGAGCATATGAGTAATCTCATGAACAAGGAAGCCGTAGGAAGTATCCTTACGACGCAATACGATATCGTTTTGAACGGTTTTGAAATCGGTGGAGGTTCTATTCGTAATCACTCATTCGAAGCATTGTCCAAGGTTTTTGAATTGCTCGGCCACTCAGTTGAAACTATTGAAAGTGACTTTGGTCACATGCTACAGGCATTCAAGCTTGGCACGCCTCCACACGGCGGTATTGCCTGGGGCTTTGACCGTCTCATGATGCTGCTTTTGAATGAACCAAACATTCGTGAAGTCATGGCATTTCCAAAGACTGGAGAAGGAAAGGATCCAATGATGTCCGCACCGTCCACTATCAGTGAAAAGCAGGTAGAAGAACTGCATATCGTCCTAAAAAAGCCGAAACAATAGTATCTTTAGCCTTACAAAGAGGTTATACTATGAAGGCAAATGGAAACTGACACTACGTTTAAGATAAAGCAGGAGATCTTTGAGGGGCCGGTTGAGGTGCTTCTGGAACTGATTGAAAAGCGAAAGTTGTTCGTGAATGACGTTTCGCTTGCCGCTGTAACGGATGACTTCATTACCTACATGCAAACAGCCGGTATGCAGCCTGGAGAGGTGGCAAACTTTTTGGCCGTAGCGGCGACGCTTATTTTAATAAAAGCACGCTCACTGTTGCCAAACCTCGAGTTGACACCCGAGGAAACAGAATCCATCACTGACCTTGAGCGTCGTGTAGCACTGTATCAAATCGTAGGGCAGGTTGCCGGTGAGCTTACCAAACAATACGGCAAGAAAGTGTCATTCGAAGGCGTACGACGCTTGAGCGGAGTTGTCTTTGCGCCAGATGAAAAATTGTTGCTCGATCAGTTGCCAGGCTTGGTGCTTGATATGGTTGGCCGCGTGCCGCCGCCTGCTCCAAAGAAACCAGAGGCACGCGTCTACAAAACTATTTCCATCAGTGAAGTTTTGAATACATTACAAGAGCGCATCGAACGCGCCATGACAACAAGCTTCAATGCCATTCGTGTCATGTCGCCGGATCAGGATGACCACAGCGTGAAGGTCTACACGATTGTCTCATTTCTTGGTATGCTAGAGTTGGTACGACGCGGACTAATAGCGGCTGAACAAAACAATCTCTTTGAGGATATTTCACTTCAAAAGAATGTTGATGCGCAGCCGATTGATACTAGTTCCGCAGAAGCTTCCTATGAATAACCTATCAACCACAATTGAAAGCATTCTTTTCGCAACTGCTGATTCATATACTGTCTCAGGATTGGCAAAACTTTTAGATGCTACTCAGGAAGCTGTTGAGGAAGCGCTTGCGACACTTTCACAACATTTCGAAGGCCATGCCATGATGCTTGTCAGGCAAGGGGACAGTGTAACCTTGGCTACTCGACCAGAATTCAGTGCGGTGCTTGAGACTATTCGTAAGGAAGAGCTCCAAAAAGAGCTCAGCAAGGCCAGTGCAGAAACATTGGCTATTGTCGTCTATAAGCCAGGCGCCACAAAGGCGGAAATAGAATTGATCCGTGGTGTTAATGCATCATATTCATTACGTGCATTACAGATCAGAGGACTGATTGAAACTCAAGGTAACGGTCGTGCAATAACATATCATCCGACATTAGCATTGCTTGAACACTTTGGTGTTTCCCAAACTGATCAGCTGCCTCAGTACGCCGAAACTGTAGCTAAGATAACCACGCTTTTAAATCAAGAATAGTATGCTACTCGACGCCATTAAAATCTTCATACCAACCACGCTCGCATTCGTTATCGGTATTTTCATAACGCCAACACTGACGACACAAATGTACAAGTACAAACTGTGGAAGAAGAATAATCGCGCCCAGGAACATGACATTACTAATGATGAGTTTAAAAAGGTGCATGACGGCAGCGCAGAGCTTGCTACTCCTCGTGTCGGTGGCGTTATCATTTGGTTATCCGTACTTATTTGCATGACATTGATTTGGGTTATTTCAAAAGTCTTTCCTTCAGATCTTTCACAAAAAATGGATTTCTTCAGTAAAAGTCAGACAGTAGTGCCAATCGGTGCATTACTATTGGGATCTTTAATCGGTCTTGCTGATGACTTGCTGCAGGTAAAAGGCGCATTGAAGGACAAATCCAGTGATGTCTTGAGCAATCGCTGGGTCAAGATCGGTATGATTGTTGCTATCGGTATTGCCGTTGGGTCATGGTTTTATTTCAAGCTTGGCGTTACCGGCATTCTCATTCCGTTTACGCATATCATCTTTAGTTTCGGATGGCTCTTCATTCCATTTTTTATCATCGTGATGCTTGCTGTTTTTTCCACCTCAGTCATAGACGGGCTTGATGGTTTGGCAGGCGGGGTCTTGGCCATTATCTTTGCCGCATACGCAGTCATCGCCGCCGTACAGCACCAGATTGATATTGCGGCACTGTGCGGTGTCATATCAGGAGGCATTTTGGCATTTCTCTGGTTCAACATTCCTCCGGCACGTTTTTATATGGGTGAGACCGGCATGCTTGGATTGACCGTAGTACTGACCGTTATAGCGTTTCTTACCAATACAGTACTGCTACTACCAATCATTGCACTGCCATTAACCGCTACGACTGTTTCAGTGATACTGCAAGTCGGCGCATACAAGTATTGCGGCAAGCGACGCGTCTTTAAGATCGCACCATTGCATCATCATTTCAGAGCCTTGGGCTGGTCAAAGGAAAAGGTTGTCATGCGTTACTGGATCGTTTCCATCATAGCGGCTATCATTGGCGTAGTAATTGTTATCATTAGTAAGTAATATGTCAGTCGTCGTCAAACCAAAACAATTTGATACGTACTTTTTTGGCCTTGTCATTCTGATTTCCGTAATCGGAATTATTTCTTTTGTCTCTGCCTCTCTCGGTATCCTGGCGCAAAGTGACGCGAAATTTTACGGGGTGCTATTTGCCCAGATCGTCCTTGGTTTCGTGGGTGGCATGGCGTTGTTGTGGTTGGCAATAAAAATCCCCTATCACTTTTGGCGTAACAATGCATTTGTTATCTTCATTATTACGCTACTGCTAACACTGTCAGTCTTTGTTCCGCACTTAGGGTTTAGGCACGGCGGTGCCCGGCGCTGGATTTCAATTGCAGGCGTATCATTTCAACCCGCAGAAATACTAAAGCTGGGATTCGTAACGTACTTTGCAGCATGGCTCGCATGGACCAGTAAGAAAAAAGAGGAATTTAAATACAAGCTTTTGCCGTTTACAGTCATGCTTGGATTGGTTGCCGGAGCATTGTTGCTTCAGCCTGATACCAAAAGTCTTATTTTGATCACTGCCGCAGCATGTAGCATGCTGTTCGTATCAGGGGTGTCATGGAAGAAGATTATTTCTATCGTTGTTGTTGGTCTTGTCGGTATTTTGCTTTTGGCACTCGTTCGCCCATACCTCATGAGTCGTATCAAAACGTACATCAATCCTTCCAGTGATGCACAAGGCTCCTCATATCAGCTCCAGCAAGGTCTTATTGCCATCGGTAGCGGAGGAATACTCGGTAGAGGACTGGGGCAAAGCGTTCAGAAGTTCAATTACTTGCCTGAACCGCAAGGTGACTCTATTTATGCCGTTATTGGTGAAGAGTTCGGTTTTATCGGCAGTGCATTGCTTGTAGTGTTGTATGTTTTCCTGGCTATCAGAGGGTACAAAATTGCCATTAATTCTCGAGACATGTTTGGACAATATCTTGTCGTCGGTATCGTGACAGTGCTCGTCTCACAATCCTTCCTCAATATGGCATCTCTTGTCGGACTCTTTCCACTAACCGGCGTGCCACTTGTCTTCGTCTCCCAAGGGGGAACCTCTCTTGCCATCGCCCTCTTTGCTTCCGGTATTGTCTTAAATGTTTCAAGATATCAAAAAAGCGCATAAAGAAAAAAGCCCTAAGAAGGGCTTTTAAAAACTTTTAGAGTCGGATTTTTCCTTAACGACAGTATGGTCAACACCGAACTAAAACCTAATGTAGCAGCAGGATATAATGATTCTTTTATGCTAAAATCATCACCGCCGATAAGTGCCAATAAACTGGCAATACAAAAATAAAAATAAATTTTTGTTGCCCCGCCATCAGGCTTGCAGAATGTCTCTTTTATCAGCGGAAAACTTGAGAGTACCACAGCTGCTGTACTTGCAATAGTAGTTGCTTCATCTCCCAAGAAATACCAAACAGCCAAACAAATAAAAACCCCAGCAACAGTTAACGTGTCAGTTAATTCCCATGATATTTCCTTTTTAAACAATAAGAGCATGCTCATGCTAAAGGAAGTTACTACGTATATACCTGATAGGTCATAATTTCCATGCTGCCTCATAAGTGAGACGGTGGTGATGATATCGAGTATTGTCCATAGCATCCAGGTGGAAAAGTTTTGTTTTAATCCTTTCCAAACAGCGATAAAAAGAGGGATGTTAGCCAATAAGCCAACAATTGCACCTATAAGTTTTAAATTTTCCATTTCAAATAATTTTGAAGATTACATCATTTATTTTATAAAAAGTCAATTCATGTTGTTATAACTCCTTAAAATCGCTACAATATACAGACGTATGAAAATCTTGTTGATTGGAGGGGGGACTGGAGGACATTTTTATCCGCTTATTGCCATAGCGGAAGAATTGAACCGCATTGCTGACGAGGAAAAGTTTGCCAAGTTCAAGCTGTATTACATGTCCAACGCTCCATACAACCAAAAGGAGCTGGACGAACAGTTCATCACCTATATTCCCATCACTGCCGGTAAGCTCCGCATCTACTTTTCATGGCAAAACTTTGTTGATATTTTTAAGACAGCATTTGGTGTTGTTGGCGCTATCTTCAAACTATTTAGTTTGTATCCAGATGTCATTATCAGTAAGGGAGGATATGCAGCCTTTCCTGTGCTTGTTGCAGCTCGCATCTTGCGCATACCAGTTATCGTTCATGAGTCTGATACCGTGCCAGGTCGCGTAAACAAATGGTCAGGCAAGTTCGCACGACGCGTAGCTTTGTCATATCCAGAAGCCGCACAGTATTTCGATGAAAAGAAAGTTTCTATTACTGGTCAGCCTGTTCGCAAGACTATCGCTTTTTCTGCCAAGGAAGGTGCCAAGGCATTCTTTGAGCTTGATGACAGTATTCCAACCATCGGCGTTATCGGCGGTTCGCTTGGTGCAAAGATCATTAATGACAGCATTACGTCACTTGTTGTTGAGTTAGTCCAACACTATCAGATCATTCATCAAACAGGTCCGAAGAATTTTGAGGAGGTGAAAACCGATGCGGAAGTCTTGCTTGGTGATGACGTAAAGCGCACACGCTACAAGATCTTTCCATACTTCAACGACTTGCAAACCAAGATGTTTGGCGGAGCGGCGGATGTTATCATCTCTCGTGCAGGATCTTCAATCTATGAAATTGCAGCATGGGGCAAGCCGTCTATTATCATTCCAGGTAGTGCCGCAGTATTTCATGGGGACCATCAGCGCAAGAATGCCTATCACTATGCACGTACCGGGGCATGCGTCGTTATCGAAGAATCGAATCTCACTCCATCAGTATTAAAAAACGAAATAGATTTGATCCTCGGACGTAAAGATTACTATGACGCTATGGCAGAAAAAGCCAGAAGTTTCTATAAGCCGGAGGCAGCACGAGAAATAGCTGCAGAAGCCATTGCTATCGCACTTGAACATGAGCACTAAACCTGAACAACAACACGCACCGAGCCTCTTTTCACTCCTGAAGCCGTACAGGGGTTTGCTTATTGTTCTTGTCATCTTGGCTTTGGTCAGTAACAGTATTACCTTGCTGGTGCCAAAGCTCATCGCCAGCTCACTGGATAAATTTACGGCCGGCACACTCGTCATTCATAGCACCATTGTGATATTCAGCGCTGCCGCTATCGGCATTTTTATTTTTACCTACGCACAGAACATCATGCAAACCTACGCATCAGAGCGAGTAGCACGCGACTTGCGCAACAGACTGATGAAGACCATTTCCATGCAAGGTTTTTCATATATCCAGGAAGCCAATCCTTCAGTCTTGCTGACAAACCTTACATCCGATTCCGATGCCATAAAGGTCTTTGTCTCTCAGGCAATCGTCTCACTTATTTCCTCAGTATTTATCATTGTTGGCGTCAGCGTCTTGTTGATCACTATTGATTGGAAGCTGGCATTGTACGTTCTTGCCATTATTCCCATCATCGGCGGAACGTTCTTCTTGGTGCTCGGCAGAGTTAGGCCGTTGTTCTTAAAGACGCAGGGTATTATTGATCGTCTCAACAAGGTCATTAATGAAAGTATCCTGGGTTCTGCGTTGATTCGAGTATTGAATTCTCAGCAATATGAATATGAGAAATTTCTTACTGTAAATACTGAAGCAAAGAATAACGGTTTGAACATTGTTAACTTTTTTGCCGCTCTTATTCCTATCATAAGTTTTGTTGCAAACTTGGCCGTGGTTATCGTCGTGTACGTGGGAGGACGCGCAGTGATCTTTGGTAACATGTCCATTGGTAACTTTACGGCATTCAATGCATACATTGCTATCTTGATATTCCCAATTTTGATTATCGGTTTTATGAGTAATGTTATTGCTCGTGCCAATGCTTCATACCAGCGTCTCTATAAGGTATTGTCTGCGCCTGTACCGGAAGAAACCGGAACCATTACTACTCCATTAAAAGGCGCAATAACCGTAGAAAAAGTTACTATGACCTACGGAGACAAATCAGTGCTTGATGATATTTCATTTAGTGTCACTCCAGGCACCAGAAATGCCATTGTCGGCCCTACGGCGGCAGGTAAGACGCAGCTACTCTATATAATGACAGGATTGCTGATACCGACAGAAGGACGCATTTTGTACGATGGCAACATGATTACTGAATATGATCAGCACGCCCTTCATGCGCAAGTCGGTTTTGTCTTTCAGGATAGTATCGTCTTTAATACGACCATACGGGAAAATATCGCCTTCAGTTCTGCCGTGACGGAAGAAAACCTGCAGAAGGCTATTGATACCGCTGAACTCGAAGATCTTATCAAGAACTTGCCGGACGGTTTGGAAACTGTCGTATCGGAACGGGGTACCAGTTTATCAGGAGGACAAAAGCAGCGTGTTATGCTTGCTCGAGCGTTGGCACTTAACCCCAAAATACTGTTTCTTGATGACTTCACTGCTCGCGTTGATACCCGCACCGAGCAGAATATTCTTGCCAATGTAAAGAAGAATTACCCTGACCTCACGCTGATTTCCATTACGCAAAAAATTGCCTCCATTGAATCATATGACAATATTCTTGTCGTCATGGAAGGGGAATTATTGGCACAAGGCACGCACGCTGAATTGATGGAACGCTCTCCTGAATACGTACAAATTTATCAGTCACAGCAAAGCACTGACCATTACGAAAATGAATTACACACTTAATACCGACAAACAAAAAACGTCCGTCTTTGAGGCAATAAGAACAATGTTGCCGCTTTTGAAGTACGAAAAGCGTCGTCTGGTTTTGGCATTTTCTGCCATCATCATTAACTCAGGATTAACCTTGTGGGCCCCGTTACTTATTGGTATTGCCATAAACAAATACATTGAGACCAAGCAAGTGCATGGCCTGCTTGTATACAGCGGTCTCATACTTTTGGTGTATTTTGTGGCATTTATCATGACCTACATCCAAACCAAGACCATGGGCGGGGTTGGGCAGCGCTTGCTCTTTTCATTGCGCAATACTGTCTTTGAAAAGTTACAGCAATTGCCAATTGCATTCTTCAATCAGAATAAGGCGGGCGATCTTATTTCTCGTATCAACAATGACACTGACAACCTCAACCAGTTTTTCTCTCAGTCATTAATGCAGTTCATCGGCAGCATCTTCGTTATTGTCGGTGCCATTGTCTTCATTCTTTCCATCAATCTCAAGCTCGGCTTATTGGCATTAATACCGCTGGCTGTTGTATTGATCATTACCCAGGTATTGAATCCATGGGTTAAAAAGGAGAACAGACTCAGCTTGAAGGAGTTTGGCGGCATGAGCGCTGAGATTCAGGAAAGCCTTGGAAACTTCAAGGCCATTGTGGCATTCAACCGTCGTGATTATTTCCGCGAACGATTCGAAGAAGCTAACCATAAAAATTTCATCACTTCTGTTCGCGCCGGTATCGCTAACAATGTCTTCGTGGCTATCTATACTATTGCGTCAAGCATTGCTCAGCTTATTGTGCTTGTATACGGTATCCATCTCATACTGATCGGTAACTTCACCTTGGGTTTTCTTGTCAGTTACCTGACATATATCAGTCGTCTATATGACCCGTTGCGACAAATGGCATCTCTGTGGTCAACATTTCAGACTGCCATGGCAAGCTGGGGTCGCATCTCCGCTATCACGTCGCTTGCCAGTGACATGCCAATAGTGTCTGCAGAAGTCACCGTTGACAGCCCCGCTCGACTATCATTCCAAAATGTCGGCTTTACGTACGTTGAAGGCAAGCATGTTCTCAATGAAGTCTCTTTGTCACTTGAAAAAGGCAAGACCTATGCGCTTGTCGGACCAACTGGAGGAGGGAAAACCACCACCGCTTTTTTGATGGCGCGCCTATACGATCCAAGTGCGGGTACAGTATTGCTGGACGGAACCGACATTCGCAGCTTTGATGACACCACTCGAGCTCAAAAAATCGGATTCATCTTGCAGGAACCGTTTCTCTTTAGCGGAACCATTGGCGAAAATATCTTCTACGGAAATCCTCTCTATAAGGAGTACAAGAAGGAACAGTGGAATGACGTGTTAGAGCAGGCAGGCCTCGCGTCATTGGTTAGCCAATTTGAAAATGGTCTTGATACGGAAGTGAAGCAAAATGCTGAAAGTATCAGTCTGGGGCAGCGACAGCTCATTGCCTTTATTCGCGCCGTGCTGCGCAAGCCCGATGTCATTATTCTTGATGAGGCTACTGCCAACATCGATACGGTTACTGAACGACTACTTGAAGAAGTGATCGAAAAATTGCCACAAGATACTACAAAGATCATTATTGCTCATAGGCTTAATACCATTCAAAACGCTGATGAAATATTCTTCGTCAACGGTGGCGCAATACAGGCCGCTGGCTCACTCGAAGATGCGGTAGAAATGCTCCTGCACGCAAAGCGTACTAGTTAAAAAGATTAGTCATTATTTTGTTTTGAAAGATAGCCCGATGTCTTGGAGCGAACGAAAGTATAGGAGGCGCCGATGAAGAACACTTGGGCAGTGTAATACACCCATAGAAGGAAGCCGACGAATGAGGCTGCTGTACCGAAACCACTGGTTTTCTTGAAGGAAGTGATGTACCAGGAAATAAGAAACTTACCGATTAGTACCAAAATTGTCGTAATAAACGCACCTAAAATCAACTCTTTCCAAGGCAGCTTTGTTTCAGGCAGGATGCGGTAGACAAGAGTGATGACAATAGTGCTGAAAAATACAGTGAAAAAGATGGTGACTGCTGACAATAGCCATGCTGTATTAACAACATACTCTATAATAGGCACACTATGCTGTACCAATGAGAGAAAGACCGTAAATGCTACAGAAAAAAGTAAAAGCAGTCCGCACAATAGTATTAAAAAGAAGACAGATACTTGTTCACGGACATAGCGTGATACTGCTTGCCACGTTGTAAGCTCAAGCTTTTTCTTGGGAATGACATACCATAGCTCATCGAGGTCATTGTTCAACTCAGAAAACATGCTAATGGCACCGATAACGAGAACAGCAATACTGATTATGGTTGCGATCAGTCCTACTTTTGAATACTGTAGTCCTGTTATGAGACTTTGAATAACAGTGGCTAGGGATGAACCTACGGCACCTTGCAATGTTCGGTGAACGGTAGCAAGCACTGTTGCACGGTCAAAAATAGCACTAACGAGGTTAATGATAAGAATAAAAAATGGGGCAATAGAGAAGATAGCGTAAAAGGAAATGGCCGCTCCCATGCGAGAGGCGCGCTTGTTTTGCCAGTGTGACAGCGTATCATGTATGAGACTAATAGTTTTCTTCATCAAGGTCTTCGTCTTGAGCGTTATCATCGTTACCTTCAATGCCTTTGCGAAGAGCTTTTTTTGAGGTGTCTTCAACAAAACCTTCCTCGTCCTGGTTTTTTTCTATTTCATCAATAGGGTCACCGTTCTGATCTTCTTCGGGGTCAATGTCCTGAGGATTTACGTATTCTGTGTCGTCATTCATAGTATTACTATTATCTTAATATGCATTTATTATACCACTTTTCTCGCGCGGAAAGATATGCTTTAATGAATTATATGCATGATCATACAAACCGCGCCCTTATTATCGTAATGATTATTATCCTTATTGTTATTTTGGTAGTGTATTTCGTACCTCGCAGCGTATATTATTACCCAGCAACCACAGTGCAGCAGACCGTGCCAGTACGAGCTACTGTCACTACTCCGGTTACTACTCATACTACGTATACGACTACCAGTACCCCTGTAACGACATATCAAAGTACAACGACCACTACAAATACCAGCAATACTTCAGGTGGACAAAGCTTCTAGCAAACGCTTGGTCTTGTCTCGTTCAAGAATAGCTTGGTGAGCAGATCGCTCTAAAGGCAACAACAACTCTTCTAAAAAGGTTACCTCAGAAATGACGGTAATCTTTTTCAGTTCAGTGCGAGCATGTTTGATGTACTCCAATATTCTTTTAGTAACGACATCAATATGTTTTTCCCAAAAAAGCTTCTGAAGCGTTTCCGTGTTCTTAGAGACTTTGAGTAAATCCACGCTGACACTGTTAACATATCCTCGTTTCCAATCCTCAAGCCAGTCGTGGGCGTCGTCATTCAGTTGCCGAGCTATGATGTAATGGATAAAGAATTCCTCCACATATGCCGCTTGTTCAGGTTTATCGTATAGTAACGTTAGCAGTATAGGGCCTAAGGCATGACCTAATGACTTATGTGCCAAAGCCTTATAGTCACCATACGTCGGCAATGGATCGGCATCATCAATTCTGCAATATCTATATTCCCATGCCGTGACTGTCTCAATACCGCTAAGAATTCTATGGACAACGGTTTTCATTTCATCTGTTATGCAGATTTCGTTAAAAATACCGTGCATGATATGGATACATGCATTTGCCAGTGGTAACATTCCTACATCTGTTTCTGCATCTAATAATTTGTCGTACATAGTATAGCCAATCCACCCCAGGGTATTTGCGATCGCTAGGGACTGAACAATGTCGTCCGGAACAGCATTTGTAGGCTTCAAACATTTTGCAAAACAATAGGGAAGCAATTGTATCTCATGCGCAGGGTCTTTAATCGATAATTGTTCTAAAGCCGCAGCGAGCTGTTGTGATAATAAAGGGTCACTAACATAGCTTTTACAGACGGCATATGTATTTTCAACAAATATTTCTTCCGGGGTACTATGTGTTTGTTCGGCAGCCTGTTTATTTTGCTTAAGCAATTCTAACGCCTCGAAACAGCAAGCGTCCGTATATGCATTGCAACTACTGTAGGTAACTGAGTCTCTTGTGGTACGCTCAATGAATACAGGATCATTTGTATAATTTTTGCCTTGGTATTGCTCAGCAACATATTTTTGAGCAGCTGCAAGCGTATCAACGTTTTCTCCAAATCGTAACAATGCCGTACAGGCCATGGCTGTGTGCAATGTCGTATTCCAGTATCCATGGCTATTCTGATGGCGATACAATACCTCTTTTAGAATGTTTGTGCGCTCACCCTTATAGTGTTGTGACAGGAAATATATAACGACAATATCGCTATCGTAATATTTGGAAGAGAGATCGCCCTCCCGTATACAAGTATCAAAAT
This sequence comes from Candidatus Nomurabacteria bacterium, assembly GCA_029288805.1. GTDB lineage: Bacteria > Patescibacteriota > Minisyncoccia > Phycocordibacterales > UBA9973 > UBA4124. Next base: position 25,995 of record JARIGO010000022.1, on the reverse strand, counting down.
AAGATTGTAGCTGAGGTGTGGTGATATTGAACAATGCCAAGAAGCTGGCAATGTTGCTATTCACTACAATATCAATATCTGACCATGTATTTTTGTCCTCCGTAATCCATGTGTAATACGGACCGCCAACACGGGATTCTTGTTCCACAAGCAGTCTGACAAAACCCACCAATACTTCTTCCGTAACCAACTCCGGCCTGTACATATAGATAGCCCTGAGCGCAACACAGGTGTCATCAAGATCATATGGGTAACTATCATTGTATTTCCATAGCCACTGCGAGCTTTTTTGTTTCAATAAAAAAGCTATGCTTTTTGAGCTTCCTGTAATTGAGGCAATAAGCGCCGCATAAAAGACATTCGTTTCGTCATGATGTTGGTGTAGTGTCTGCATGTTGTATGGGAATAGTGATAATAAATGTCGTACCGATACCAAACTCGCTCTCAACTGCTACGATGCCGTGAAAATTCTTCTCAATGATTTCCTTTGTATTTGATAGTCCTAAGCCAATGCCTTTGCCGTATGGTTTTGTGGTGAAAAAAGGATTAAAGATACTTTCCAAAACATCCCTATCAATACCGCAGCCGCTATCTTTGATTGCTAGGCTGACGTGCGTATCAGTATTGGTAACCATGATTTCTATATGGCCGTCTTCTTTTTCCTCGCATGCATCTATGGCATTCCCTACAAGATTCAGAATGATTTGATAGAACTTCAATGCATTACCATACAATATGACATCTTTCGTTATAGACAGAGTGCACGTGACCTGCGCTTGCCTCATTTTGAATTGCAGTATGTCCAATGCATCCTGTATTTCTTTCTCAACCGAGAAATAACTCAGCGAGTCAGTGTCTGCTATTTGTTTTCGCACTGCTGCCACATAGTTTGTGATACGTCTTCCATTTAGCACGGCCTTTGCTATATATGCTTGAGCTTCGGGCAGGTGATCACGATTGTGTTCCAGGCGATCCACGTTTGCCACCACTGCGTTGAGGGAATTCATGAGGTCATGAAATACACCACTCGAAAGTTTCCCAAACTCCGCAAACCGATATAGCTGGGAAACCTTATCCTTTTGCATGTCTCGCAACTCCTTTGTTCGTTCCTCAACCTTTATTTCCAACGAATCACGTTCTTCCTGTAACGCCTTCTCAGAAGCTCGTGCCCTGACAAGCGACTTTTCCATTTCTTTGTTTGAGAGCCAGGAAACAATTGTCACAAGAAAAAAGAATATTGAAAGCTCAACGGAGTCTCTTTGCCTTACAGCATTTTGCTTCCAGTCAAGAAGCGGGTGAAAAATATTGTTTACCTGGAAATAGGTAATGGATATTATTGTTAAGGACAAAAATACTGTTATGTATAAAGCAGACCTTGTAGATAACAATATGCTCGACATAATGATTATCACAATATAGCTTATTGAGACTAACGGTAGCTCTGCGCCCCAATGAATGGCGCCGTAGGTTGTAGCTAAGAAATACAAGAATAACAGGATAAAACTCGCTATCTTATGGTAGCCGCTTCTAGACAATATTAGTAGATATACAAATATAGAGATGATTATGGTAAACGATAGGAAGGAAAAACCCCTATACGTAACTCCATTAGCAATTTCCGCCCTTAGAACAAAAGCGTCTAGAATAATGAGGAGAGGGATTAATCCACATAAAATTGTATTTAGGATAATTTCCTGGCGCCCGGTGTCTTCATTTTCTGACAAGGGCTTAATACATACCTTATAGCCAAAATGAATACCACGCTCAAAAATATTCTTCTTGTTGGGAAAAGATATTTCTAGCTGAGCGTTGGCATTCATTTTGTGTCGATGACTATTCACCGCCTTCCCATGGCGTAAATTCTGCCTGGGAATATGCAAGATTACTTATGTCATTTTTATTACGGGATTGCGAATTCGTGAGAAGATTTTCTATAACTTTTTTCATACGGTACTGCTGATTTTTCTGAAGAGCTATTCGACTGATAGCTCTGACATGATCATACAAAACGGGGGATAAAACCGGGATAAAACTTTTTTAAACATATCTTTATCGAGTAAGGTCGATTTTATAGCCACGCCCTGGAACACTGTGGATGAGCTTGGTCTTTTCAGGATGTTCAATCTTGCGCCGCAGGTTGAGAACATGCGTTTCAATGGTGTTTGAAAACGGGTCAAGGTCAAGATCCCAGATGTGTTCCATAATCATGCCGCGAGTTACGACCACACCTTTGTGCTTTAACAGCAGTTCTAGTAATGCAAATTCTTTTCTCGTGAGATAGATAGGCTTGTCCGTTCTTAAGACAATTTGCTTTGCAGAGTCCAATACAAGATCATCAATGAAAAGGGTAGTGCTTTGTATCGTTGTGGGTCGGCGCAAGATGGCCTGGATGCGAGCGTATAACTCTTCGAAATAAAACGGTTTCGAAACGTAATCGTCAGCACCGGTTGTTAGCCCGCGAATTTTGTACTGCACGGCATCACTGACGGAAATCATAATGATGGGAGTAGTGTTACCATCCATTCGCAACTCTTCACAAATGGCAAAACCATTTTTCTCTGGTAGGCCATAATCCAACAGTATGAGGTCGTACTCATTGGTTTTGGCATAGTACAGTCCTCGGCTACCGGTATCTGCAACGTCAACGGCAAATCCTTTCTCCTTCAATCGTTCATTCAAAAAATCCTGGGTATCGGTCTCGTCTTCAACAACTAAAATTCTCATATATAAAATAAATTAATGATCACAGTATAGGATAGGGGATATAAAATAACGATAAAAAACCTTGATAAAATAAGCAGAATCTTTATATATTCTTTATGCTGGGGTTTGACAAATAATTATTTTCGGATATTATTAGAAAAGCTAATAGTTAGTTTAGCTAAATAATGTCCAAAAAACCCAATAAAACATTAGATATTTCGCATTTACAAGATCTTATGTCCATGTTCAAAAAGACCATAGGAGACTTGTACAAAAAGGAGACAAGCAGTTTGCACTGCTCGCTTTCTCATTTGGAAGTCATGCACTATATATCGGAACACGGCTCTTCGGGTATGAAGGATATCGCCAAGCATCTCGGCATTACCCCTCCTTCAGTTACGACCATTATTGACAGTATGGTTGCAAACGGATTGGTAAAGCGAGACGCCAGTGCCGGTGACCGCCGCAGCGTCAAAGTTGTTTTGACCGGCAAGGCCACAAAATTGCATGGCACATTGCGAAAAAAGAAAACCCATATGCTCACCCTTCTGCTAAAGAAATTAAGTGACGAACAAAAAGAACAATTGTCAGATATTATCAGTACTCTCGTAAAATAAACGTATGAAATCAATTTTTAATAATCCCAAAGTCCTTATCCCAGTGATTTTTGTCATTGCGGCGGTAGGAGGATTTTTCCTGTATCGTTCTGTCGGCAAGGCGCCAGTAGTGAACATTCCCGCTGACACCACCCCTATGGCAAGCGGTACTATCGTTACCAACTCAGCAAACAATGAATTTGATCTTGCCTTTCCCCAGGGTGGCCGCGTAGCTGCGGTAGCCGTAAAGGTTGGTGACCATGTTACCAAAGGCCAAGTATTGGCAACATTACAGGCTGATGCCGCTCTCGGTAGCGTTACTCAGGCCAAAGGTGCCCTTGAGCTTGCTCAGGCGCAATACGCCTCACTTGATGTGACCTATGCCAATGCCAAGAAACAGCAGGACACATTGGTAGAAAACGCATATCGTACCTTGCTCTCAAGCGGCTTGGCTGCTGTGCCTTCAGTACAAGACGACAGTCATATTCCAACTATCAGTGGCACGTATACCTGTGACACAACCGGTAGTTATGTCATTAGTCCGTATCCATCTGGAGCAAATTCTGGATTCTCATTTACCTATGCTGGCTTGGAGAAAGGCGGTGGCCAAATCACCTTCAACACTCCACAGCCATTGGGAACATGCGGTCTGTACGTTACATTCGCACAAGGTTTTTCTGGGGCAACAAAATGGACAGTAACTATTCCTAACACTCAATCTGCAAGTTATGTGGCAAATAAAAATGCCTATGACCTCGCAGTTACTACACGTGACCAGGTACTCAGTCAGTATGCTGCCAACCTTGGTAAGAATGGCTCTTCTGCAGCAAATACTGCAAAGGCAGCTATCGATAGCGCTGAAGGTGCATACCAAACTGCACTCGGTGCATACCAGAACAATGTTATTGTAGCGCCAGTAAGTGGCACTGTGTCATTTATCGATACTGATCTCAAAGTCGGACAGTCAGTCAATGCCAGCCAAACCGTTATTAGTCTTACTACCAAATAATATGGAACCAAATCAATCAAAATCAGTTTTCTCTAAGCCATGGGTGCAAAGCCTTACCGGTATCGTCGTAATCGGCGTAATACTCGGCGGATTGCTCGTATGGAAGTCCTTGTCTTCTCATGTCTCTATTGATAAGTCAGTCATTACAGCCCCTACCATTGCAATCGGTCCTGAAGCGGAAGGCATCCTACAAGAAGTATACGTAAAGCCGGGCGACACCGTGACTGTTGATGAGCCAGTGGCTCGCGTTGGTGATGAAATCTTGTCATCAAAGATCAACGGTCTCGTTATTGATACCCAAAATGTTCCAGGGCAAGTCTTCGCACCAGGCAGCGCCGTTGTATCAATGATTGACCCTACACAGCTTCGCGTTGTTGGTACGCTTGAAGAAGACAAGGGTCTTGCTGACATCAAGGTTGGTCAACCAGTAACATTTACCGTTGATGCATTTGGTAATGAAAAGTTTACCGGCGTCGTTGATGAAGTTAGCCCAACGTCAAATGATTCAGGCGTAGCGTTCACTATTTCTGACGAACGCGAAACACGCACATTCGACGTTAAGGTTCGCTACGATATTGCTGCACATCCACAGTTCAAGAATGGCATGTCAGCAAAGATAACAGTCTATACAAAATAATATGGAACCAACCGCCGAGCAGACAGTTCAAAAGAAGAGCAATCTTCGCTGGTGGATTTTGCTAACAGTGATTGTTGGTACGTTCTTGGGGCGCATGGATCAAACCATTGTGAACCTGGCACTGCCAAATATCATTAGTGATTTCCGCATCACTGTCAGCGCGGCAGGATGGATTGCTACTGCCTATATTTTGGCCAACGCCATCTTCGTACCAATCTGGGGCAAGCTCGGCGACACTATTGGACGCAAAAAAGTCTACATCTTAGGTTTTACCATCTTCATCGGAGGCTCTGTGCTTGCTGGTCTTGCATGGAATTTGCCATCAATGATCGTCTTCCGTGTCATTCAGGCTATTGCCGGTTCCGCTGACTATCCAACAGCCATGGCCATTTTGGCGGTGACATTCAAGGAGCAAAAAGAGCGTGCCCAGGCCCTCGGTATCTGGTCTAGTTCCTTTGCGGCAGCCAGTGTCTTCGGCCCGCTTATCGGCGGACCGTTGATTGACCATTTCGGATGGCGTTCAGTGTTCTTGGTAAACCTGCCAATTGGTATCGTAGGATTGCTGATGGCTATACGCTTTATCAATGAGTCGCGTTCTGAGCAAAATGATAAACCAACATACTTTGACTGGTGGGGCGCTATGTCACTCGGTGGCATGCTCTCAGCATTAGTGTTGGTACTTGACCAAGGCCCAACATGGGGATGGCTTTCAGTCGGCAGCCTTATTTGCTACTTCCTTATCGTGGTACTTACGGGAGTGTTTATTAAAATTGAACAAAACGTTCCGGAGCCAATTGTTGATTTGCGATTCTTCAAGATTCCGGCATTCGTTAACACCTTGCTTAACAACTTCGTGGTCTTCATGGGCATGATGGGAGGATTGTTTCTCTTGCCGGTGTTTGCCCAAACATTTCTTGGGTACAATGCTACACAAGCCGGTTATCTCTTCATACCGATGGCTGCAGCACTCATGCTTGCAGCACCAATCGGTGGCGCATTGATGGGGAAGGTGCAGACTCGATACGTTATCTTTGCCAGTACCATTGTAGCGGCATTGGGACTATATCTATTTTCATTCCTTGATCCCAAGACTACGGCACTCAGTCTTATGATCCCTTTATGTGTCATGGCATTCGGACTAGGATTTGGTATGGCGCAACGTACCAACGTTATCGCCTCTGTTGTTGATCAGCATGAAATTGGCATTGCTTCATCTATTCTTGCATTGGCTCGTAACGTAGCGGGAGCATTTGGTATTGCCATCTTCGGCACGCTGCTTACGAACCGCACCAAATACAATGTGATGCATATCAACAGTCTCAGTGTCTTGAATAGCCACCTTGCGCTGGATATTCAAAAGTACGTCACGCTGGTTGAATTAAAGGCACAAATCGATGCTTACAACTACGTGTTCTTGATATCAGCCATCATTGTCGCTGTCGGCGCATTTGCGGCTTTGACATTGAAACTAAAAAACGAACGGTTGGATATTAAGGTTCACGTAGAGTAATTATTCCGGCGCTTCGTTGAGATAGGTATTATTCTTTTCCTTGTTGTGAATAAAAATATTTCTGAAGTAAATGGCAAAACTCAGGAATGATGAGAGGATAAAGACGACGTCTTTAATATGAAATGAATAAATCAGTGTCATCAGTGTTCCGAGAATACTGAGATACCAGAAAGCAAGTGGCACAACCACTTTCTTTTGTTTTTCTGACTGTGCAAGTTGTACGACAAAACGAAAAAAGAATACTCCTTGCGAGAGAAGTCCGAACAATACCCACGGGCTGAGGAATGTTTTTATTATTTTTTCTATGTATATACCCATCATTATGAAAACTTACGCACTATATAGAGTGCCTTGCCGTTAGTCTTGATGACAACATCAACAAAGCCAATTATACCCCAAAAGAAGCGGCTCCAGTTATATTTTGTTTTTCCAAAGGCTCGCTTGCGATGGTTCACGTTGATCTCAGTAATGCGCTCGTAGCCATGTGAAGCTGCTAGTACTGGCAAGTATCGATGTAACTCGCCATCAAGCTTGATATGATCCAACACTTCCGCACGATACGCCTTGAAGCCGCAATTATGATCATGAAGGTGAACGCCACTCATGACTGAGGTGAATCGGTTATAAATTTTTGAAGTCTGGTTTTTGATGAATGAATCAAGACGGTGGAATTTTCTGCCAGACACTACGTCATATCCTTCATGAATTTTTGCTATGAAGCGAGGAATTTCCTTTGGGTCATCCTGAAGGTCTGCGTCCATGGTGATAAGAATAGAGCCAGTTGCTTCTTCAAAGCCTGCCTGCAGTGCGGAAGCCTTGCCTCGATTTTCTGGAAACGTAATGATCGTAAGCGTGTCTGGACTTTCTGCCAAAATGTCACTGGTACCATCAGTACTGCCGTCATCCACAATGATGATCTCGCTGTTTGTTATATGTGAATCTGCAAGTACCTGCTTGATTTCAGGGATCAGAACCTGTAGGTTTTGGACCTCATTGTATGCAGGTATGATGATGGAAAGGGAATCGCCCATAAATATATTAGACAGCCATCATACCATATAGGTTTTGGGGATGACATATACATATAGTACGTTCTGGTGGGGTGATTGGGTGCATGATATAATTACACCATGAAAAACTATTGGTTCAAACGAAAACGGTATGGCTGGGGCTGGACACCAATAACCTGGCAGGGGTGGCTTTCACTTTTGGTATTTATAGGAGCTATTTTTTTTACCGTTACCAAAGTACAACAAAATAATACTTCTGATGCAGTTGGCTGGGAAGGCCTGATTAGCGTCATTATCCTTACGATACTCTTCATAGCGCTTTGTTATGTCAAAGGTGAAAAGCCAAAATGGCAATGGGGAAATGAGGATAAGAAATAACATGAAAGAAATTTATACTGTTTGCGTATTATAGATGAGTCTTATTATTAATTAGATACATATACATGAAAAAATATATTGTTCCAACCCTTGTTCTAGCTCTCGGTATCACTGCTCTCGGTATCCATTCTGCCTCTGCCGCTTCTACTGCACCTACAGCGCCACAAATCATTGCAAAATCTGACACTGAAATTACCGCTCGCATTGCCAGCCTTAACAAGCTATCTGCACGTCTTGCAAAGTTCAAGCACCTGTCAGATACACAGCGCGCATCATTAAATGCCAATATTCAGTCTTCTATTGATGCTATGAATGCATTAAAGACCAAGATTGACGGCGAGACCGATGTTGCAACGCTAAAGACAGACTATGCTTCAATTACAAAGGATTACCGTATCTACATGGTTGTAGTGCCAAGTAACGCTACTATTGCCGCTGTCGATAATGATATGGGCAGTATCACTACATTGCAGGCTACGCTGGCGAAATTACAGCCTAAGCTCAAGACTACGGCAGAGAATGACTCATATGCCGATGCTACCGCAAAGCTTACTGATGCTCAGACACAAAGCCAGAATCTCATCAATGCCGTAAGTAGTCTAAAGCCAGACATGGGTGACAAGACGGTAGAAGCTACCAACAAAACTCAAATTGCTGCAGCAAAAACCGCTCGCAAGGCCATTGCTACTGATCTAGCCGCAGCCCGCAAGGACATCAAAGTCATCCGTACTGACCTTAAGTAGTATTTGACCTCTTTAGTTTTTAATGTTATTTTAATAAAAATTAAAATAAACATGGAAACTAAAATCATCCTATCTGATGAAGAACTCGACTCGCGTTTTGTCGAACTTAAAAAAATAGCACATAGTACTGGCGCCCAACTGTATTTAATCAGGAGTCTATTGGTTGAATATGGCTTTAAAGGCACGGAACAGGAGGCTATCCTACTTGTTAATTGGCCTTATGGGATTCCTTTCGAAAAAGCACTGGAGTGGGGCAAACAAAATGAGCTGTATGGTGCAGACGGGGCGGTACTAATCGCTTTGTACAAGCAGAAGGCCCATGTAGCATTTCGGAAAGCTAACCCTTCGCAGGTATTAGTGGTCTCCACTATACAAAACAGTCTCCAAAAAGATACTATGCCATGTTATGACACTGTGGAAATTACAAACTCAGTGCTAAATTATAACGGCAATATCCCTGACAAACTTACAGGCAAACATGTTTGGTATGCATTTTGTATGACGGACTGCGCTCGTTGAATATTTCAAGCCGCTTATGAAAATAAGCGGCTTTTTATTTAAAAAACCGCTCTTTGTGAACGGTTTTTATTTTTAGCATTCATCTGCAACGAACTGATTTTCTCGTAACGTGAAGTGCTCTTCTGCCCATGGCGTGAGCTTTGCATCTTGAATCCATAAGATAATGGTTTCCACTATGTCGCCCTGGGTAATAATTTCTGACAAGGTTCTTTGTGACCATGCTCTGCCACCATCAGACTTAGAACGTTTTAACGCTATTGAAACGTTACGGACATCAAGCTCGTCGATAGTGAACAAGACCCTGCTCATGCGGTTATTCATGTAAACCTGAAATTCATCATACGCATCCTTCATGTTCAGCACTAAAGCTGAACTCGCAGAATCAATGTTTTGAAATGTTTCCTGGATGATAAGATCCTCTGCGGATATCCGACCGTCACTTGTGAGCACTGACGTAAGCTCTCTTTTGAAACTTTGCAAATAGTCCAAATACACAGGACCTAAGTTGAACGATAGTAACTCTTCTTTTTTCATTGTTATTTTTTCTGCAATGTACATTACGAGTACGCCTTTGTCAAAACTAAGGCGAAGGTCGAACCTGTCTCAAATAAAAAAAGCCACCTTTATTTTTATTAAGGCGGCTTTTGATTTCTTACTTCGATATTACTAATAACGTTCCGTTATCGATATCTTGAGTTGTGGATGAATGAAGAGCATAGAAAAAATGTTCCGAAGGAAACCATGTGCCTCACGCTTTGAATCGGGAAGTGGGTTTACGATAAAAACATTAAAATCCTTATCGTAACCAGAAACAACGACATAGTGATATGCGCCCTGATCTGTACCGAGAGCGTTTCCGAATAACAGCGCAATGACAGGGGAGCCTTTATCAATAGCCTCCTGAATGTCATAGAAACAAGGTATTTCTATTGTTAGCTTACCGCCGTCCAACAAAAACTTTTTGAATTTCTCCAACCCTTCTTTAAAAGTCGGGATGTATCTCTTAATGTTTTTGTTTTTCATTTTTTCTTCCAGTAGCGCAATAACTTTTTTCTTAGAAGTAAGTTTGGGGGCAATATCCGGAGGAAATAAAAAAGGATGAGCAGTGATGGCTGTAACCTTTAATTTCTCCTTAAGAAGCAAGGAACCGCAATCGTAAGCAGAGGCGCCTCCTGGGTGATATGAAAGCCATTCAATAATCGACTTGGCATCTTTCTTTATTCCAAAGTATTCAAGTATCATTTGAACACATATAGCTCCGCAATCAATAGAATCTGGCTCTTGAAGCCTTAGAGAAACAGGTAACCTTTTCATAATTTTAAATTTTCTTCACCATACAACCAAACCTTGACTTTGGCAAGGGAGGAGGGTAGAGTAGGGAAAAATCAAAAAATATGCCGTTAATATCAGGAATAGATCTCGATGAGGAAATGAGATTTTCTCATTATTTATTAAATGCAGTCCTTAACACCCTGGATCAAAAGCAGATAGACGAGTTGCTTCTCCAGGACGAGGTGCTGCAAAAAATGCCTCGTTATTTCACTCAAAATAACCCAAAGGCTGCAAGTGAAATCTACTTAAAGTGCATAAAAAGGAGAACATCGTTTAACGAATAATCATCCTAAAAAGGTCGCCAACCAATGGCGACCTTTTCTTATTTTTGCCCCGAACGATGGATGATGTCCGAGCCTGTTTAAAATAAAAAGGGAAAGCACTGCTTTCCCTTTTTTGTCATTCATTTAGATGAAACTGATACGACAGGTCGTTGTACTCTTTTGCCCCATACATCACTGGCTCGGGATCACCCCATAGAACCCAGGTGCTGATGCCGGCATCAAGCCCTAACCTGCTACATACAGTGCAATGGGGCGTGTACTTTTCTGGTGCAAAATACTTTTTGCCAAACTCATCGACCCTCGTGAAATACAGCGTGCTGCCCACAAGGTCCGCGCTGTTGCCACTTCTTAGCGCGTCTATAATTGCCCTCCATTCTGCGTGCACGCAGCAGGTGCAGTCGTTTTGCGGCCTTTTTCGCTTAGCGGGGTAGACATAGTCACACTTTTGGTTTTCAACGTCACCTAATGGAGGTGCATTATAGCCTCCTGCTATAACCCTCCCATCCTTTACAAGGATGCACCCGCAATGGGCTTTTTTGCACGTGGATTTCTGTGCAAACTGTGCGGCAATATGAAAATACGCCATCAATTCGCTAGTTAATTGTACTGTTTCCAAAAGAACCTCCTTTTTTAGTTTTCCTCACCATACAGCTTAGCCTTGACTATGGCAAGAGGGAGGGGGTAGATCGTGTCTCGTGAGGCTCACGAGCTGGCTCCGAATACTGGAGGCTGTTCAAGCCTAAAAAAGTCCCTAGTTTTACTATATACTTACACCATGGAGAAAAATGACGTCATGAGCAAAAGCTTGGAGCAGGTTTTTGCCGCACTGGGAAGTACGGAGCAAGGTATTAGTCAGAATGAGGCAAAGAGTCGTGCAGGAAAGTACGGGAGCAATATCTTGCCGCATAAGTCTCTGAGTGCTTTTAATATTCTATTGCAGCAATTCAAAAACACATTGGTGTATCTGCTCATCATTGCCAGTGGTATTTCATACAGCATCAAGGATTATTCTGACGGAACGGTTATCTTAGCAATTCTGTTATTGAATACGCTGCTTGGATTTTTCCAGGAATATAAGTCAGAAAAAATCATACAAAAGCTTTCACAATTTATTAGTAGCGTTGTGCGAGTAAAGCGCGATGGGCAAGTCATTCTGCTAGATCAAAAAGAGATAGTACCCGGAGATGTCATAATTTTGCGAGAAGGCGATATTGCACCAGCTGATATTCGTATTATTGAAGCTGATAATGCGCAGGTAGACGAATCACAACTGACCGGTGAGTCCGTACCAGTTACAAAGAAAGCTGTTACTATCGCACTGACTAGCGACGAAAGTCTTATTTTCACCGGCAGTACTATTGAAAAAGGTGAGGCTACCGGCGTGGTGTATGCCACAGGAAGCGATACAGCATTTGGTAACATCGTAAAACTTTCTACAGAAACCAAAAAGGTAACTGAATATGAAAAATCATTGCAAAGTTTCAGTACCGTACTGATTCGTATTGTGGTCATCGCATTGGTATTGGTCTTCATTGCCAAGCTCTTTCTCACAAAAGGCCCGCTGCATATTACAACCTTGCTTATCTTTATTATTTCCATGGCTGTGGCAGTTGTACCGGAAGTCCTGCCCGTCATTGCCACCGTTTCGCTTTCAAGCGGAGCGTTAAAACTGGCAAAGAAACACGTCGTGGTGAAGCGCCTGTCTTCCGTAGAGGATCTCGGCAGTATCACCATGCTTTGTACCGACAAGACCGGCACCATTACCGAAAACAAAATGGTCATTGAGCATATTGAAAGTGCTGACCCAAACCTCTTTCAAGTCTTTGCGTATGCTACCATCGCAGTCCTAAAGCAGCGCAAGCGCCGCATTGTCAATTCATATGATGACGCATTTATTTCGTATGTTTCCGAAGATAGTAAGAACGAGGCAAAGCAATACAGTATCGTCAAAGAGCTGCCCTTTGATCCCGATGACAAACGTCGTCGCGTAGTGCTGCATAACGCCTCAGACGATACATATTATTTAGTGGTCATTGGCGCCCCTGATATCTTGCTAGGCCTTACCACTGCTGACAAAAAGGATCAGTACTTACAAACCATTGCCCAGGAAGGTGCTACAGGATTGCATCATCTTTCACTGGCATACAAACAAATCACGTATACTGACTCGTACGACATGCTGGAGGACGAACATGACCTGGGCTTTCTTGGCTATGCGAGCTTTAGTGACCCATTGAGTAAAAGCGCTAAGATGACCATTGAGGACGCCGAAAAGCTTGGCATTAAAATTAAGATTCTAACAGGGGACAGTAAGGAAGTTGCAGGATACATTGGTAAGCAGATTGGACTAGTAGATGAACACAGTATGGTCTATACCGGAGACGAGCTTGATGCATTATCACCTGAAGCGTTTAAGGAGGCAGTCATGAACAACAACGTCTTTGCTCGCGTGTCGCCAACACAAAAATACAACATTATTAAAGTATTGAAAGAGAGCTATGTTGTAGGCTACCAAGGAGACGGCATTAATGATGCTCCGGCACTGAAGCTTGCGGACGTGGCTATTGCCGTAAACTCCGCTACCGATATTGCCAAAGAAAATGCTGACATCGTACTTCTTAACAAAGACCTTGAAGTCATCATCAACGGCATCAAGTATGGCCGTACTATTTTCGTAAATATCAATAAGTACATCATGTACAGTATGGTCAATAACTTTGCAACGTTTTTAGCATTGGCCGTGCTGTATCTTTCCTCAAAGAACTTGCCATTACTGCCGATCCAGATTTTGTTTACCAATGTCCTCACTGACATTCCATTGGTTACCATTTATTCCGATACCGTAGAGACAAGTGAAGTCGTCAGTCCTGAAAAGCATGACCTTAAGAAAGTCTTGCATGCCTCATTACTCTTCGGCGTACCAACGGCATTGTTTGAATTGTTGTACTTCATGATCATTCGCTATCAACCTACCGCAGTGATTCAAACCAGCCTCTATGTCTTCTTCACGTTCATTGCACTCATTGCATTCTATGCCGTTCGCAACAAAGGATTCTTCTGGAAAGCCAAGAAACCGTCTAAGCTGTTGAACTTTTCCTTTATTGCAGCGTTTATCGTATCCCTCGGTGTCATTTACATCTCAGTATTTCAGCATTGGTTCCACTTCGTAGCATTGTCATTATTCGTCGTACTAACAATCATTATCGTCATGGTTGCATACTTCTTTGCCTTGGATCGTATTAAGGTGTGGTATTACAGCATTACTTGACTTCGTCAATACCAGAGAGTAAGGTACTAAAAAAACAAAAGGCAATGTCAACAATAGAAGAAAAAAGAGCACACCTTATCTTGATAGAAAAGGTGGCTCAGTATTTTGATGAACGTTTGCAACCACGTTTTGACCTCGATCTCAAATTTGTAATCTTAAAAGAGAGCGAGGATGCGGAATTAAAAATCCTGTTCATGGAAGTCTTTCATCCTTTCGATTACCATCCTCAGGCGGTTTTATTCCATATGCAAAAAAATGATTTGCAAAGCGTCATTACAAATGGAGGGGGAAAGGTTGTGTTCGACGCAGAAAATAAAACTATTATTTTCTCAGGATACTCAAAATCATTTGGCAATTTTTGCCCTAAGGATGTCATGGCGATCACCGGTAAGGTGTGGCCCGCATTTAAGAATGTGTTTACTGCCATGCGGGGTTCGGCGGACGTAATAGCTGTCTCCGGAAAAACAAGATCCTTAGAAGAGATAAAAATCATGATTGAAAGAATCTAACATGGTACAAACAAAAAACTGCCGTAAGGCAGTTTTTATTATGGTTAGTCTTAACTTCGGATGTATCTATCCAATGTGTAGTAATCCCAGCCATTCAAGAAGACAATGAAGACCGCAATGGCAAGACCGAGGTCGCGGATACCGATGGCATCGAGACTGACAGTGAAGGTAATGTCGAGCAAGTGAAGGAACAATAGAAATGCTACGACTCTCGTACAAAGACCAAGGAGTAGCATGGTACCGAGAATTATTTCTGCCGTACCGTTAATCATGACAAGGGTATTAACGCTCAAGTGAGTCAGCGTTGCGATTGATTGAGGTACAAAACCAATCCATGAAGTCGGATCTGAGATCTGGCTGATACCGAACCATAGGAACAGTAGTGCCATAGCGACACGCAAAATAGTTGGAGCGTGATTGTGCCAATAAGGTTTTGCTGAAGTTTGTGTTGTTGTATCCATAAGATTAGTATAGCACTGCCGGAAAATTATCTGAACGCTTTACCGTGCGATCCGCGGCAACAATGCAATATTCAAAATCAAATTCCTTTAGGAGTTCTTCTGGAGTCATAAAAAATAATGCTGTCGCTAATCCATCCGCAAGCATGGTGCTGTCTGCCACAACCCATAATGCTGCAATATGTTCAGGAGACTTGGTGTTGGTTGGATCAATAATATGATGATACTGTGCCCATTTGCGACGATTGCCTGATGAGCCGGCAATGCTTTTGTTAAGCAACTCTGCTATGCCAATAATTTTTGTAGCATCACTTGGGTCTTCCAAGCCCACTTTGGAGGTTGAGCCTCCAACTGAAGATTGGGCAATGTCACCTCCGGCATTTATCAGATAGTCATGGATATCGTGACCTTTGAATAGCTCTGCCACGATATCAACAATGTAGCCCTTGCCAAGGCCACCAAAATCCAGTTGCACCGGTTTTGTAACCGTAAGAAATGGAGTGTTGTAGGACATGACTTCGTCCCACAGTGGAGGAGTGGGGATGGGGCTTTTTGGCTGTAAAGAATAGTCTTTGTCATACCCAGCGGCTACCAGCACTTCTCCAATAAGTGGCGTTACTTTCCCATGAGAAATATCGTAAAGTTTTCTATAGAGACCGAGCATGTTTTCTGCATCGGCAGGCAATTCATACACTCCTTCTTTTTGTGCAATCTGCCCAACAAAAGAATCCTCGCGAAAGCGAGAATAATTTTGCTCAAAGACCGCAATGCGATCCTTAATAATCGATATAAGCTGTTCAGAATCTTTTTGTTCAGGACAAGCAAACTTTATATTCCAAGAAGTACCAATAGCCTTGAAGTCAAAAGACACTTCATTCATAAAGTTTAAGCCTTAGCCTGTGCCTTGATCTGAGCGATAGCGTCGTTGAAACCAATTGGGGTCAATGATGAGCCAGATACTGCGTCGAGGTGTAGGGTAGAGATATCCTTTCCAACTACTACAGCTTGATAACCACTGGCAAAGAGTGACTGGTAGTGCGCTGATTCACGATCACCAGGCATTGGTGTTACAGAAGCGGAAGTGATGATGTCATTCTTCAATGTCACTGTTACGCCAACCTTGTCTGGACCGCCTGGAGACTGGTATGAGCCAGTTGCAGTGTATGTACCGTCTTTATACGCAACATTATTTTTATCTGCCACAGGAGTTGTGGTAGTTGAAGTGGCAGTAGTATCAGAAGTAGTGGTAGTGGTCTGTCCTGAACCTGTTGAAGTTACACTGGTAACAGGTGTCGGCGCCTTTTTGTTTGATGCAGCAATGCCGATAGCTGCAGCGGCAACAGCAACAACTGCTACAACGCTTACGATTACTTTTTTGTTATTCATGGCGACAGTATACCATATCAAAAAGGCCGCTTGTGGCGGCCTTTTTCGTTTATTTTTTAGATGATGAAACTAAAGATAAAGATGATCACTATGAATGTCACGAGATTGAAGAATGATTCAGAAAAGAATTTCTTCCAGCGCAATTTTGGATCAACGTTACTCCATAGCAATGCCTGGCCAACCAATGGCACAACGAAACAAAGCCATACCGCACCGATTTCTCCATAGATAGTTGCAGTGCCAAGACCTTTTTGCTCCTGCATTACAAAAGCGATAAATGCAGATGTAAGAAATGACAAAGCGAGCTGCGCAAGGTATGACTTCCACATCTTTGGCTTCATTTCCTGTATCTTCGCATCTTGCTCCTCCTTGGAAAGCTTGGTGAAGCCAATTGACTCCAACTGAATCTTTCCCATCGGCGTGCCCTTTGAATACCACAACGTACCAAGCACCGCACTAATAACAGCCCCTAAAATTCCCAATAAAATTATTGCCATATGTAAAAAATATATTAACAGTTTGTATGAGCTGATTATAGCAATAAATAAGGCATATAAATACGGTAAAACATAACGTTGACTTTTTTAATAAAATGTTATATAATAAGAACAAGTTGAACATTTAAATCTTGACTTAATGATTGTAATAAAATTATGGTGCTCGCAACAAGGCCGTGATGATAAAACTCTCAATGAGCTTCGCAAGTTAATTATAGATACAGTTCTTGCTACTCCAGAACTGAAGCTTGGTGAGCAGAATCACGTGATTGTTATTTTCCCAAAACCCGAATTAAACGAAGACCCTCAATCTGACGTTGTATTCGAAATTTTTGGAGAATTCAAGAACAATCCAAATGATGAAATTGTTTTAAGGCAATTAACTGAGAGCGTAACGAGTGTTTTTCAAAAATTTCATTCTCATGGGGAAGAAGTAATTTGTACAGCAAATACTTTTGACCCTCAAAAAAAGTCACGAAGAAACTTGAACGGTATTTTTCTTAACTAACCTTTACCTGATCGTTTTATACGAACGATCAGGTTTTTTATTTGCTCAGAACAAGTTTTCCGAACTTTAAAAATGCAAAATTAGTATTGCCACAATACCCGCAATAATACAGTACAGTGCAAATAGAGCGAGGGTGTTTTTTTTGAAGTATTTAGTGAGAAAGCGGACGGAGAAGAATGCGGCAAGGGCGGCAGCGAGGGCTCCCACAAGGATAGGGCCGCGGCCAGTATGAAGATGAATAAGGCCGGGAAGTTTCAATACAGCAGCAGCGAGGATGATAGGGGTAGCGAGAAGGAATGAGAATCGTGCCGCTTCTTCGTGAGATAGACCGGCAAGGAGACCACCGCCAAGTGTTGAACCAGTGCGTGAGAAGCCGGGGATAAGAGCAAGACATTGTGCAAGACCAACTTCGATGGCTTGCTTCCAAGACATCATGGAGATGCCAGTATCAGCATTTACAACCTGCTGAACGAGACTTCTTTTTCGAAGTGCTTCAGCTGCATACAAAAGGAAACCATTCAATATCAAAAACACTGCGGCAATCATCGCTGAGGCAAACAAGGCTTCAAGTCTTTTCTGGAGCAGCACACCAATGATCCCGGCAGGAATAGTACCGGCAATGATCAGCCATGCGATCTTTGCATATGTATCACCACTTTCAATCTTGCGATTTTTTAGAGAACGAAAGAATCCTTTGATAATGAGTACCCAGTCCTTAAAGAAGAAACCGAACAAGACAAGTGCTGTGGCAAAGTGCGTCGCTACAAGAAAAATAACGAATAGAGGATTGCTCTGATCTATATGCCAACCCAATACTGCGGGCAAGATAACGCTGTGGCCTAAGCTGGAAATAGGGAATAATTCGGTCACACCTTGCAGTGCCCCGAGGATAATGGCTTGTATATAATTAATCATAGTAAGATTTTATCAGATTTTAGCGTATAATAATAAGATGTCGTCCACATTTAACCATCTTTCTGACGAAGCGCTTGTTATCGAGTGCAAAAAGGATCAACAATACTTCGCAGAACTGGTTGAGCGCTATGTGCCGAAGCTAACGCACTATATTCGCCGTCGCAGTGCCGCTACCAGTGATGACATCGATGATTTGTTGCAAAATATTTTCATAAAGGTCTACCGCAACATCAATGAGTACGATACGCGACTGCTGTTCTCTTCTTGGATCTATCGCATTGCGCACAATGAAATGATTGACTGGTATCGTCGAGAAAAAAGACGGGCAACGCTTTCATTTGATGATGACGCTCACGATATCATGTCCAAGCTCTTTACCGAAGAAGACCATATCACTCGGTTTAGCAACGAGGAGCAGAAGGCAGCAATGGTACAACTTCTCAACAAGCTTGATGACAAGTACAAGGAAATTTTATTACTACGATTCTTTGAGGAGAAATCCTATGAAGAAATAGCGGACATCTTACGAATTCCACCAGGAACCGTGGCTGTTCGTATAAATAGAGCAAAGAAGCAATTACAAAAAAAATTACCAAAACATGGAACCAATTAGTCCTACAACTGAAAAAATTCTTACGGCCATTGAGCAGAAGCAGGTTACGCCACGACCAAAGTGGTATTTCGCATTGCGTAACAGCATATTATGGATACCAGGCGTTATTACCACCGTTCTTGGAGGCTATACCATAGCAGGAATCATATATGGCATTTTGCACAACCCATGGCTACCGCTTGCACCCCAGCAGTCTCATCCGATGGCCTTTGCAGCGGCGGTACCGGTGCTATGGGTAGTGTCATTCGGTCTTTTTTCAGCCATTACCATTTCATTACTGCGAAAAATGCACCGTGGATATAGGCATACCGCCTTGCAATTATTGCTTGTCAGCGTGGCCTGCAGCGTCATTATAGGCATATTATTCTATGCATTGACCCAAGATTCACTGGACAACCAAGTAAATACATACTATCGATATCCGACACAGCATCAGAGAGACTATTTTTGAAAGAAATAATTTTCGGCAACGTAATAAAATGGTGTGGAACGACCTTCAGTATTATTCAGACGTTATTCCACACAATATAATTAATTCGATATACCATGACTTCGCTCGTGTCAGAGCGACACCTCACAATTGAATAACAACTGAATACTACAAATTAATACAGATTATTAGCCCTAATACAAAAATACCAACTATACACCAAACTCATACATTCTTTCGTTCAAAACAAAATAAATATAAATGACAGTTTTCTCACGAAATCCTCTTAATTTCTTAAGAGGATTTTCGGTTGGAGATGTTCTTTGTTCTTTTCCCAAATGCTCGGTTACGGATTGACTCATAAAGAGAAATAAGAATGAGGACGGCAAAGAAGATAAGGACAACATTGCGAACGACATTGATACCACTGATGATGTTCTTGATACTGCTATGAAATAATGATCCTGCGCCTACGACAAGCGGTACATAAATGATTAGTGCCGCCAGCTCAAACATGACAAACGTCTTCCAGGAAACCTTTGTTTGGCCGGCAAAAAACGGGCCGAGGAAACGAAGCTGAACCAGAAAGCGGGAGAAGAAGATAACCTTGTTCACGTTATCCTCTAGCCATTGCTTGCGGTCTGCAAGGCGATTCCGGAAAATACGATTATAAAAGCCTTCCACCAGCCTGTTTCCTTTGCGTGAGAAGTAATACAGTATAAGGTCGCTGATCAACAGTCCTGACATAACGATAGGAATAATGAGGAGCAAACTCATGCCCGTAGCATGACTAGCGTATCCAATAGCAAGCAGTGCCACCTCTTCTGGAACAGGCACCACGACGTTTGCGAGCAGTGATAGTACAAAAACTCCACCATATGACAATGCTGAAATGTGCGAAATGATTGTTGAGGTTTCGTTCACTGCTCCAATTATACAAAATTTAATAGTTTTTGATATACTGAACCCCTATGAAAAAACACACCATATCTTATATACATGCTCGTGAAATATTAGACTCTCGCGGAAACCCTACCGTGGAAGTGGACATTGAACTTTCTGACGGTGTCCTTGGTCGTGCTGCAGTACCAAGTGGTGCTTCAACCGGTAGTCACGAAGCCCTTGAACTTCGCGATGGAGACAAGAAGCGATACCTTGGAAAAGGCGTTTTGAAGGCAGTAGAAAACGTAAACACTATCATCAAGAAGAAAATCGTAAAGAAATCATTTGATCAGGAAGGCTTGGACATGGCGCTTATCGCATTGGACGGTACTGCTACAAAGTCAGTACTTGGCGCTAATGCAATCTTGGCAGTATCAATGGCATTCGCTCATGCTGCTGCAGAATGTGAAGGCATGCCGCTATACCAATATTTCAATAGTCTCACAAAGATGAAGACAAAGATGAAGCTGCCAATGCCTATGATGAACGTGCTCAATGGTGGGGCACATGCCGCGCAGTCTACTGACATGCAGGAATTCATGATCATGCCGCTTAGTGCGCCAACATTTTCTGAAGCACTTCGCATGGGTGCTGAAGTATTTCATAATTTGAAGAAGGTGCTTGCTGGAAAAGGCTACCCAACAACTGTTGGTGATGAAGGAGGGTTTGCTGTACCGGTGAAGTCCAACGAGGAAGCGCTTGTGCTTGTTTCTGAAGCGATTAAACAGGCTGGCTATAAGGTTGGAAAGGATTTTGGCTTTGCGCTCGATGTTGCCGCTACTGAACTCTTCCATGAAGACCTATACGTTCTTGAACGTGACGGACAGGAGCTTACCAGTGACCAGATGATTAATTACTACGGTAACTGGCTCAAGAAATACCCAATCGTATCTATTGAAGACGCGCTTGCAGAAGACGACTGGGATGGTTATGCAAAGCTTACCAAGAAGTACGGTGCAAAGGTACAGCTCGTCGGTGACGACCTATTCGTAACAAACACTGAACGTTTGGCAAAGGGAATTGATATGGGCATTTGTAACAGTATCCTGATCAAGGTAAACCAAATCGGTACAGTGACCGAAACTGTTGCTGCAGTAGAAATGGCAAAGAAGGCTGGCTACACGTCGATCATGTCTCACCGTTCTGGCGAAACAGAAGACGTAACCATCTCCCACCTTGCCGTTGGTCTTGGCACCGGCCAGATCAAAACCGGCTCACTGTCTCGTACAGACCGTATTGCGAAATACAACGAACTTCTTCGTATCGAGGAAGATCTCGGAAAGAAGGCGGTTTTTGTGAATCCATTCACAAAAACAAATTAAACAGCGAGAATCCAGATCTAGATAGAAATTAAAAGGCCGACGATATAATCGTCGGCCTTTGTTTTTACCGCCTAAACTTCTACTTCTATGTACAATTTCGGCACAAGATCAATTAACTTAATCGTTTCGTAATCATAGCGAATTTTTTCCGCCGAGTGATCCCGGGTTTTGGAGGAGAGCCAAATGGTATAAGCAAACTTATACGCGCCTGAATTATGAGATAAGAATTTTCCTTCTTCGTCATAATGACCCACATGATGGGAAAAGTGAAAGTTTGTACACATGGCGTTCATGACAGCGTCGAGATGGGTTGAGAGCTGAGAGCTGTGCATGTCATGGATTCCACGGGCTCCCATTTGGATAAGGTCTTTAAATAATCTTGGTTCGGACAATTCAATGCATACTGCCTTCGAGAGTAAAACAGACCGGTCTATCAAAAGCAGACACACCTGTTTCAAAAATTCACTTGAATCTTTTGATTTTATAATCAAATATTCCAAGGCGTTTATTTGTCTTTTCGTTATCATGGTTCATTTTTTTCTTGAGATTACCATGACCGTTGACTTTGTCAACCAATAGGCTAGTATGGGTGAAAATCGAAAAAATGAAATTGAACCTTGTTATATTAGCCATATTACTTTTTGGAAGGGTAACGGCACAGCAACGACACATGTCCGTTGATACTCAAATAAATATTCAACACGAGACATTCACAATGACACGAATTGTGACAGATACTACCCAGCAGATCATAATTAAGCCAGCCAATACCGCTGGTGAAGAAATTATCAAGTTTTTATCTGGAGAGGATGCTAAAAATAAAATTAGCAATTTTATAAAGGATTCTTTAAGAAATAGCATTGATAGTGCGAGTGGTTTTCTTTTCTTAAAAGGGCGATATATCGTACTTACAAAACTGTATTGGGTAATACCTTATAAAACATTTGGCATTAAAACACAAACTATTCAAAAAGGCTTTGATTATTGGTGCTTCATACCGTTTTTTACATTATTTCTTATGTATTGCCTATTTTTTCCTTTTAAAAGAAAGCCGGATGGTGAAGAAGGAATACAGATAATTTTTTGCATTTTTATAGGCATGTGCATAAACAAGCTATTGTTTAATCTAAATTCATTTTTAGATCTCAACGAAGTGATGCTGTCTGTTGTTACCATAGTTATGGCAGTAGTATCGGCGCACATTGTAGAAAGGTTATTATTCAGACCAAAAAAGAGAACATGAGGCGCATTACGCCCAAAAGTCCAACATCCCATGTTGGACTTTTTTGATACCACTAAGTTACCATCAATTGACTTTGTTAAAAAAGATGGTAATGTATTGAAAAACGAAGTTGAACCTTAAAATAAACTTAATTAAATGACACAGAAAATTCAAGACCTTGAACGCGTAAAAGAGTATCTCCGGACATTGGCCAAAGGAGCACATTTTGATGAAGTTGTAGAAAAGAAAGACCTTTTGGAAGGCAGATATTATATTTGCCCACCAGGTGACGAACCTCACAAGATAACATTAATGTTTCAATCAAAAGATGATGCAAATAAATTTGTTCCTTTGCTTGCCCGAAAGCACATCCAGTTTCAAAGACCGGAAGCTAAGCTCTATCTCGTAAAAATTTTAATTAAATCAGCCGTGGGCGCCCTTCCTGCTGAACCTAAGACACCTCCCGCTTCACCGCTGCCGCCCCTGCCTGCACCGCCAGAAGCTGTTGCCAAACCTTCTGTCGCAAAACCCATTCCTGATATTGAGGCACTTCTCAAGACTATTAGAGCTGACAAGGATTTTGGATTTACCAATACCTGTTCAAGGAAGACACCAGAGGGTAAGTATAGAATTCTATATTTTAAAACGACCGACCAGGCTACCTTAGCCGCTAGCATGCTAATGGAAGCAAACGATAAGGTACGAGTTAGCGCTCGAGGTGTCTTTGTGCCATCAACTGGAAAAATTAGGCAAAAATCTGCTTCGAGGAAACCCGCGCAGCCGAAAAACGAACCTCAAACAGCAAGGACATCCGATGATGTTTTTAGTGAGTACAAAAAGCTACTAAGAACAGAAATCGAACAGGCGCAGAAAGAGGAGTTTGATAAGTTGCGAAGGCAAGTACTTGAACTGGATCAACTGTTGAGCGAGATTAGACTTGATAATTACGTTATTCCTAAAAAGGGAAGCGCAGTAATTACGTTTGCGTTTGACGAGGTTTCAAAAGGAGGAATTCAAATGAATGCTAAAGGTTTTAGCATCAAGAAAGAACTTCTTGCTCCATTTTGCCAGAAGAATTCTAAAGTTTGACATTTAACTATTACGACTCCATTACAACATGTGTAATGGAGTCGTTTTTATTTTATATACTTAGGGATTTTTGCGTGCTATTTTTGCGAATCTGCAGAAGGGCCGTAGATCGCTGGGACGATGGCATCCATAGCGCGAAGATATGTAGATAGCTGACCACGGTGATGGATGGCGTCAAAGAGGAACATCCATGCCATGTGATACTTTTTGTCAGTCGGAGCACCGCCCCAACCAGCATCGCCATTTTCCCATTCTTCATCGGAAACACTTTCCATGTCTTTCAGAAGCTGCGGCATGCCTTCATCAAGGGCAGCAAGCATATCCGTCTTGCTCTGATTTTCCATATCATGTGGATTGAACTGTGGTGTGCCGCTAGTCACGATGCCAGAAATAGCCTTCCACTGAATACCCAACTGTGCAGCCAAGTTTCCAGCCTCACGAGAACGATCATGCACTTTGTGACCATGTTTATCTTCAGGGAGTGCTTCAATAATGCTTCTAAATTTTGGCGCTTCTTCTTTCAATATTTCGATAAAAAATTCTCTATTTGTCATGTCTACAGTATATCATTTTGGTGTATACTGTGACCGCTATGAATAAACAAGTTGTGCTTATAATTTTGGACGGATGGGGATATAGGGAGGAAGTTGCCAATAATGCCGTTGCTACTGCCAAGACACCGAACTTTGATCAGTACTGGAATCAATATCCACATACATTGCTCGAAGCTAGTGGTGAGGCAGTAGGGCTTCCTGAAGGGCAGGTAGGTAACAGTGAGATCGGTCATATGACCATTGGTGCAGGACGTACGCTTGATACCGACCTTGTTCGCATTGCTAAGTCCATTCGCAATGATGAATTCGACTCATTATCAGCTATCCAGGAATTATTTGCTCATGTCAAAAGTCATGACAGTGCAGTACATGTCCTTGGCTTGCTTGGTACCGGCGGTGTTCATGCACACCATGATCACTTAGTGGCTTTTTTGAATGCATGTAAAAAGGAAAATGTTTCAAAAGTATATCTGCATGTCTTTACTGACGGTCGTGATACGGCGCCACAGTCAGCAGGAGGCTTTCTAAAGACACTTGAGCATGAGCTTGAAAGTATCGGTGTAGGGCGCATTGCAACCATGTCAGGTCGCTTTTATGCCATGGACCGAGACAATAACTGGGATCGCTTGGCAAAAGCAGAAGATGCGCTTTTTGAAGGAAAAGGCACAACTCATACATTGCAGCCATCTCATATCATGGAACAGCTGCATGCCGAAGGTGTCTACGATGAACGCATGGAGCCAATTGTTATCACTGACGAAAACGGTACGGCATATCCTATCAGTCAGAATGACGGCGTGTTCTTCTTTAACTTCCGTGCAGACCGTGCGCGCATGATGACCGAAGCGCTATTGAAACGCCAAACAGAAAAGAATCTGTTTATTACAACCATGACTGAATACAGCAGCAAATACGATGTCGCTGTAGCATTTCCACCAGAAGTCTTGGCTGCCACATTGGCACAGGAAGTATCACAAGCTGGGATGACTCAGGCTCACATCGCAGAAACAGAGAAGTTTCCTCATGCCACATACTTCCTAAACGGGGGAAAGGAAGAACCTCACGCCGGCGAAGAACATGTCCTGCTTGATAGTCGTAAGGACGTACCGACGCACGATCTTGCGCCAAAAATGCGCGCTGAAGGTATTGCTGATGAGGCTATTAAGCGCATCAATGACGGTACGAACTTCATCTTTATAAACTTTGCGAACCCTGACATGGTTGGCCATACTGCCAACGTGCCTGCCATTGTGGAAGCGTTGGAAGAGACAGACAAGCAGTTGGGACGAGTGATTGCGACACTTTTGGAAAAAGATGGCGTCGCAATCATAACCGCAGACCACGGCAATGCGGAAGTGAACTTCGATACTACTGACAACGTACCCCACACTGCTCACACTTTGAACAAAGTACCGTGCATTGTTACAAAAGAAGGCTTGGAGCTTGTGGACGGAGGAGACCTCACCAGTCTTGCTCCAACAGTACTGAAGCTTCTTGATATACAAAAGCCAGAAAGTATGACCGGAAAGGAATTGTTCTAAAATCAAAAGGCGCCCGCTAT
>JARIGO010000023.1 GCA_029288805.1 Candidatus Nomurabacteria bacterium | reverse complement strand
CGAGATCTACACTCGTATGCGGTCGTCGGCAGCGTCAGATGTGTATAAGAGACAGGGAGTGAACGACGCTCCTGCGCTTCGTCAGGCGGAAGTTGGTATTGCTGTTTTTGGTGCCACGGATGTTGCCAAGCAAGCGGCTAGTTTCATTCTGACCAGTAGTGGGCTAGAGGGAGTAGTACGCGCAGTGCGTGTCAGTCGCAGAGTCTACGCGCGTTTGCGCACCTGGGCTTTGAATAAGATCATCAAGTCTATCGAAGTGTCACTCTTTACCACCGTACTATTTTTCATAACGCGCTCATACATACTTTCTCCATTGCTGGCGGTCTTGCTGCTCTTTGCCAACGACTTCGTTACCATGGCTATGGCAGTGGACGATACTACGCATGTTGCACGTCCTGCCAAATGGAAGATTGGACGGTTTGCCGCAGGTGCCGCTATCATTGCCTGTGTACCGATCACACTGCTTTTCCTAACATATCGTTTTGGCGTGATTGAACACTTTTCTCTCTCTGGTGCTCGAACATTGATATATCTCGCACTGATCTTTTACGGTAAGGCAAATTTGTATGCCATCCGCGCATGGCTGCATGCCTGGGCAAAGGCGCCAAGTAAGACGTTGGTTGTTGCCACATCATTCTCTTTGTTATTCGCTCTTACTATTTCTGCATTCGGTTTCTTTATCACTGCCATACCATGGAGTGCTGTATTGTTTGTCGTAGTAGCGGCAATCATAGACTTCTTCCTCATTGATCAAGTCAAAAGCACTGCCTTCGTGCGACACCTTCTCGGCGTGTAGTGATATACTTCCTTTATGAACACTGCTGACAATAATTGGGAAAAGACCTGGATTTTGTCGGCAGCATTGGTGATAAGCATTGTTAGTTATATTTATATAGTGGCAACTGCGGGATCTGTGAATGTACAGTTGGTGCAGCTGGAGGAATGGTACGGATTTTTGTGCATTCTTTTATTGTTCAAGGCAGTGTTAGCAGGACCGTTGTATCGTGTCTTTCCAAACTTTCCGTATAAACAACAATATTACAAATCATTAAGCGGGCTTGGTATTGCCTGTTTTTATTTTGCCTTACTGCACTCATGCATTGCTTTTTTTGGACTGCTGCAAGGATTTAGGGGATTACCGTTTCTCAATACCTTTGAGCTGATTTCTGTCATCGCAGGTTTTGTAACGCTACTTATTCTTAGCATCATGGCAGCGACATCATGGAATTGGATGATGCAGTGCCTTGGTCCCAAATGGAAAATCATTCATCGCTTTGTCTATCTTGCTATCGGCGCATTGATTGTCCACGTATTGCTTATTGGTTCAAACTACACAAATTTCTCAGGTGTATATGCCGTAGTACCGTTGATACTATTTTTAGTTCTCTTATTGTTATATGCCGCTTCAACAAGAAAATACCTCTTTACCAAAATGCCTGGCACCCCACGCTGGCTTATCACATTACTAGTTTCTATTATCACTCTTAGTGTCATCTTCTCTTTTTACCAACTGCACATCCTCGTCATAGGAGGGCATCATCATGGCTAATATCAAAAAACTATTTTTCATACTGTTTGTCGGAGCATTTATATTAACAGGCACACGCATCGCTTTTGCACACTTTTTGCAAATTGATAACACCATTGGTTCAGTGCTGCATATTGATCCAGATGACAATCCATACGTAGGACAACCTGCCACGCTGACCTTTTATCTAAAAGACACTACCGGCAAGTTTCAATTGGCAGATTGTAACTGCATGCTCACTATTGGCAGTAATAATAAAACGCTATTGTCAGAAAAAGTTTCTGAAAGTAATGAAGGGAATAATACCGTTATTGAAAACTTCACATTTCCCACAAAGGCTATCTATGGCATTGTTCTAACAGGGGAGCCACTACCAAGAAAAAGTTTTCAGCCATTCACTATCACGTACAGTATGCGTGTTGATCGCACAGCTGCTCCCACAACAACGGCTTCATGGTGGCAGCGTCTCTTTGCTGGCCATACCGTTCATTACATTCTTTTCGGCATCGCCATTGTCTTTGCAGGTATTGTTGTGGCACGCGACTTACGGGCAGAAAAACGTGATAAAATAAATCATGACTAAGAAACACATTTTTACCGCATCGCTGGTTTTGCTTGGAGTTGTCGCTATCGCTACGCCAACATTTGCTCACGTTGTCGTAACGCCTGCTCAGGTTAACATTGGTGCATTCCAAACATTCAGCGTTGGAGTACCGTCAGAAAAACCTATGGCTACCGTTGAGTTGCGGTTAGTACTTCCTGACGGATTGAACTATGTCACGCCAAATGTAAAACAGGGATGGAAGATCAGTGTGCAGACCGATGATGATGGTCAGAAGGAAATTGATTGGACTGGCGGAAATATTCCTGCAAATGAGCGTGATGATTTTCTGTTTAGCGCCCAAGTTCCCACTACGGCTACAGCATTGCAATGGAAGGCATATCAAACATATGAAGACGGCACTATAGTGTCATGGGATTTGGATAAGGGGGACCAGCCAAAAGATGCTACCGGAAAGCCTGATTTTTCTCAGAGTGGACCGTACTCTACCACCAATGTCATAGATGACCTTAATGCGCCAACGTCTTCACAGCCTGCAAATTATGCGTTGACGCTCAGTATCATTGCACTGGCATTTTCAATTCTTGCATTTGTACGCATGCATATTAAAAGTAAAAAGTAATCAAAATACATATGAACAAAAAAACACTATTCTTTTTATTCTCAGCGGTACTACTATGTTTTCTAGCGGTCCGCACTACGTTTGCTCATGAGGTCTATGTGCTCAGTCCTGCATTGGTGCAGCATGATGTTACGCACCCATCTCCAAATCCTTTGAAGCTCATCGTGACCGACTACGGAACTTTCACCGTTGCCGCAATAGTAGGAGTTGTTCTTGTTGTAGGAATTTTCCTATTGTCTATTTCTCGAAAACTTGAAGAATGGCTTGATCCGGTACTGATGAAAATAAAACGATTCGCACCAATCATCGCGCGCTTTACTTTAGGCTTTAGTCTTATTGCTGCAGCGTATTATAAGGCATTGTTTGGTCCGGAAATTCCACTCGGTACGTTGGTGGGAGGTCATGCCGTGATACTGCAGGTCGTGCTGTATATCATTGGTATTCTTTTGCTCTTGGGACTGTTTGTACGAGAAAGTGCCGTTCTAGCTTTGATAATTTTCCTTATCGCAGTCTATGTCGATAAGACATACATGCTGACGTATGTGAACTATTTGGGAGAAATCGTTGCCAATTTGATACTAGGCGGGGGATTGTGGTCACTCGATCGATACTTCGCGAAACCAACTGTTGCAACTGACGAGCGTAAGTCATTTAGAGATCGCATGGAACCATATGCATTTCCAGTACTGCGTGTACTGTTCGGTATCTCAGCTATTTACGCCTCATGGTATGCCAAGCTTTTTCATAGTGAGCTCGCACTTGATACCGTAAATCAATATCACCTTACAAATTACTTTCACTTCCCAGCGTTGTTCGTCGTGCTCGGAGCATTGATTGTTGAAACCCTTATCGGAGTATTCTTTGTCCTTGGTGTTGAGATTCGCTTTACTGCATTATTCTTTTTGATCTTCTTGACACTATCATTGTCATTCTTTGGTGAAGTGGTCTGGCCACACATCGTGCTGATCGGTGTGAACCTTGCCTTTATCTTTCATGGTTATGACAAATACTCCCTCGAAGGAAGATTTTTCAAGAAAGGAGATAGGGAGCCAGTACTCTAAGGATATTGACTTTTATTTACAAAAGTGCTATAATAAAGACCAATATAGTACTTTGTAAAAACCCATAAAAAACTCAATATCATCATGGAATTTCCTTTAGCAACGGAAGTCGTAAACACTACGACTAATGAAGGTCTTAAAAAAGAGCTTCAGCAATTATTGAAAATCGCCGGTAATGTCGCAGCTAAAACTGCTGAAATTATAGGCACAGTATTTATTAAAACTTCGAGGGTTATTACCGTCACCGCTCCGACCAAAGGCGCTACTATAAAAAGCCTACTGAAAGACTTCAAGAGGGCGGCGGCTGATCGTGGTATTACCGATGTCTATATCGACAGTGATATTACTGGATGGTTTCCCAAAACTAAGATTGGCAGCACTGCTGGTCCTAGCAGGCTCCTTCGTTTTGTTAAGAGCATTACCCATGCAAAGATCATTGACGGCTGTAAGCAGATGGATGCATATCAGGAATACGACCTCAGTGATGCCATTGCACGAGCAACCGCTTTGGTTGCTGCTGGCGAGCTTGATGAAAAAAACAATACCGGCGTTATCATTTATTTGGCCGACCGGTATGAAAGTTCACCTTGCAGGCTGGGTGTCTGGCGCGGCGCTGGTGGCCGCCTGGACCTCTACGTTCGCCGGGTCGGCCCTGACCGTGAGTGGTTCGCCGGTGGTGGTGTGCTGGTTAGCAATGAAAACTTGGGAGAATAACTCTTTCACTCGACCCTTTGTAACTTAGATTCTTTGAATCTTGGCTACGAAGGGTCTTTTTTATATACTGCATGTACGAATGAGATACGAAATCGGTTACGGCTTATTTCTTCATCGTAAGTAATGCAAGAAGTAGGATATGGACGGAAATGCTTTTCATAGTGTTTTCTTGCATAATTTTTAATTAAAAAGTTTTTATTGGTGAATACCGTTAGAGAACTTATAGGTTCCGAATTATATACAGCCATTTTCATGCATATGAAAGGCAGTGACACGGGCAACAGTATTCACAACACCTTGCAGGCTGGATGTCTGGCGCAACGATGATGGCAACCTGAACCTCAACGTTAACCGGGTCAACCCTGACAATGAGTGGAACGCCGGTGATGGTGTTCTGGTTAGAAACACAAACTTCTCCTCGCATGTCGAGGAGTTTTCTTTTATCTGTTTTGTATCAAGCCTTTTCTCCACCCTCCTAGCATTCTACCGATCTCATCCAAATCAGCGGATAATTTCACGTAGTGGTTGTTTCCTATTGTTCGGGATTCCCATACGATTGAAAGTAGAAATTTTACCAAGTCCAAATGTGCAATTGCCTTTGCAAGCGTAACAACCTTTTCAGTCGGTGACTGGTATGTGGCAGTATATATAAACGTAAGCATTGATAAAAAATGCTCATCAATGCTGTTACCCAGAGTGTATCGTGATGTTTTTGGAATATCTTTTACGATCTGCATCCATAATAAGTAGGCTATTTTTGATTTAGACAGTATAGGTGGTAAT
>JARIGO010000026.1 GCA_029288805.1 Candidatus Nomurabacteria bacterium | reverse complement strand
TTTTACTTATTGGTTTTTATCATCCAAACTCTTGGCAATGGTGACGTGGTACAGCATCTTATGCTTGTCGTCATTACTGTACACAAGGTGATCCCCTTCCTGATACACAGTTATTGATGTGCCGTCTGACACGTCGTTCGGTACACTATCCACCGTGGTCATTTCTTTGGATGTTATCGTCGAGTCAGAATAATATGCCTCGACACTATGAACCGAGCCAGCCTGCTGGCCAGGAGCAAAGAAAACCCCATAACTAATAGCTAGTAAAAAGGCTCCTACCAGCACTATTGCTAGAATGCGCGGAGTGTTCATGGACTCTGATTGTTTTACCGAGTCCGAGATAATTTTTGTTTCATCTTTCATAAAAGTGCAAATTGTTTTCTGCACTATAGCCTTAAGCAATCAAAAGTCAATATACTGCCAAAATAAATGCCACTCCTTGCGGAATGGCATTTCTGTTTTTACTACTCACCAACAAATCGAATGAACGTCATTTGCTTCTTTGATTTTACCTTGTCTGGATTATTCAAGTAACAATATTTGTGCTTAGCAGGCTTATATTGTACCCAAAAAACAGTATTACCATCGAGCGTGCTCGGAACATTAAGAATGGTATCTTCCCTTTGGCATCCATTATCAGGATACTGTACAGCTAACGCTGTTTTTCTTTTGCAGCTGGTTATAAAAACAATAACTGCTATGGATATCACTATATATCCAACGATCTTTATTCTTTTCATGTGCGTGGGATTTAGTTTTTCCCACTATACTTCTGGGTAGGAATAAAATCAACACTAGCGCCGTTTTAGCTCCAAAGCCAAGAACATTGGTATTTCCTTTCGGGCAGTGTCTTCGGCGTGCTGACGAGGACCGGCTTCGGATTTTTTGTGAGATATCCATTCTTCAATATTGGTAATGGCAAAACCAGCATTCCGGAACATTTTCATATACCATTGTAATGACCGATGGAATGTTACTGTTTCTACTTTCTTTGTTTGTGCACCTTTAAATGGTTTCAGTTCGATTGGAATAGTGATTTCAGAAAGATATTTTTCTACCTTGCGATACTGCACTGATTTCTTGGCATCGTATCCCCAATCAGCATGCTGTGGGATGCGAAATGCAGGATGAAGCAATACTATGACAAGACATCCATCGTCTTTCAATACCTGATCGATACCACTCATAACTCCTGCAATATTTTTGATATTCTCAAATGCCAACACTGAAAAAACAGTATCGAATGTTTCGAGCTTATACGCATCCAATGTTTCTGCATTCCCTTCTATATATAATTCGTGTTCCTTTGCTCCGGTTTTGGCTTTTTCGATCAACACACTCGACTGGTCTAGCCCAACAACTTCTGCCCCTTTTTCCGCACAGAGGTGTGCGAAGTATCCCTGACCGCAGGCGACATCCAAAATGCGCATGCCTTTTTGAGGATTGATAAGACGCAAAATATTAGGAGCGATAACAGCCGCCTGATACGTGTCATCGCCTATCAAGTAACTGTCATACCATTCCGCTACATTATCCCAATCGGTTTTCATTGTGTTTTCTTATCATTTTTAATACTTGTCCCAAAGAGCTGATACTCCAGAAATACTGAATGTCAGCCAAGATACGGACGAGATACGCCGGATATCCGCTCAGGACAGCTGTTTTGTAATTTAAAATTGCCCAATACTTTCCAACAGGGATCACGAACATACCAGGACGCTGCTCGTACGGAGCCACTGTTTGACCTTTCAATCGTGCAGCAATGGCCTTACCAACATATCGTCCTTGATCAACGGCAGTTTGTGCCAAGCCACTATACTGCGTACCTGAACCATCACCGGCAATATAAACACTGTCATCATTTGGCAATGTCAGCGTTGGAGAAACCTGCACACGCTTGCGGTCAGTCATGACAACATTTGGTATGGTAGAAAACGCAGTATTGATTTTTGTACCGGCAGTCCAGATAACGGTACCTGCAGGAATCTCAGTGGTAATTTCAGTACCAGTACTTTTGTCGGTAGCAGTAACTACGCCATTTGCATAAGACTTTACTCCGTGATTACCGATAAAGTTCACCCCATTTTTTTTCAATTGCCTTTCAACCAATGCAGAGCCCTTTGGTGGAATTGCCGGTAATACTCGTACCGATGAATCCAGAAGATCAACAGAGATTAACTTACTATCGAGACCGATTTTCTTTGCCTGTGTTACGAGGTACGCTTGCAACGCACCGGACATCTCCACTCCGGAAGGGCCAGCACCAACAATAATAGTATGAAGTTTCTTTTGCGCTTCTGCTTCTGGTAGTTGTTTTGCTGCTATAAGCGTATCGTTAAAATATTTTTTTAGATCCAATGCTTTATTAATAGAAAGAAAATCTTTGGCGTTTTCTTGTAATCCGACAATACCAAAATAATTTGGTTCACTTCCTAATGCAAGGACCAAAAAGTCATATGCCAATTCTGCACCACTTTGCAGCGTAATAGTTTTCTTTGCCTGATCAAGACTTGTATATGTATCAATAACAAGCTGTACGTTTTTAGGAAGAATGTCTCTTAAATTCAAGGAAACCTGGTTGACTGATGCACCTACGACAAGACGGTACAAGCTCGGATAATATTGAAATGAAGGGTTCTTGGTGACCATAATCACTTCTGCGTCGGTATGCTTACCCACATACTGGGCAGCTTCTATACCTGCAAAACCACCCCCTACAATGACTACTTTTTTGCCTTTAGCGTTGTTTTCCATGGCAAAAGTATAACAAAAAGTCCCGTAAAGCCCTATTATTGTGTATACTTGTAATATGGATGCTCATGATTCGTCTCACAGTAAGGAACAGCACTTTTTTGACATGGTAGAGGCAAACCAAGACGCTATTTTCCGCTTTATTTACTTTCGGGTAACCAATCGGGCCGTAGCCTTGGATATCACCCAAGATACCTTTACCAAGACCTGGCTGTACCTTGCGTCCGGAAAAACTATAGAACATGACGAGGCTTTTCTATACCGAACTGCCCGTAATGCCGTGATCGACTACTTCAAGAAGTCAAAATCTGCCTCTCTTGATACGCTCATGGAAAGCGGTTTTGATCCAGGAACAAACAAAACAGTAGATGAAGTCTTTAGAGATGACGACATCGAAACAGTACGCGATCTCATTGAAACATTGGACGAGGAGAGCAAACAGATTATCTTCCTCCGATTCACTGAAGAAAAACCAATTGAGGAAATCGCAAGACTGTACGATAAAAGTGTAAATGCCATGACTGTTCGCATTCATCGCATTGTCAAAAAATTGCGCAGCCGTTTTGACGAAAAGGAAGAACAGCAACGAGAAAACAACACATGGAAAACAAATTAGCAAAACTAAAGAATCTTAAGAAGATCTCACTCAATGAAGAAGAGCGCAATTTGATGCGCGCGCATGCTGCCCGTATCGTTATGGCAACACCAGTATTGGTGACCGAATCATTCTTCAAGCGAGGAGTACAGCACGGTCTTCGCATTGCCCTCTCTAGTATGCTGTTCGTTGTTTTTATTGCCGGTAGCGTTTCTGCTGTTGCAAATAATGCATTGCCAGGTGATCCACTCTACTCATTTAAGGTAAACGTTAATGAGGAAGTTAAAGGATTGTTCTTAAAGACTCCTGAAGAAAAGGTAGTGTGGCAGCAAAATCGTATTGAGAATCGTGTTAACGAAATCCAAACCCTTGCTGAAACCAATTCCCTTACTCCTGCAAAACAGCAGACCGCTGAAGACGCATTGAACAGCCATGTTGCTGATCTTTCAAACGACCTTACAACACTTAGTGCGCAAGCTCCTAATACAGCATTAAGCGTAGCCGCTTCTCTTGAGCAAACCCTGAAAGCAAATAAGATTGCACTACAGAACAATGCTACTAACGGTAGTACTACTGCCAATGTAACCGGTACAGCCGATGCTATCAAGACCGTTGATGCAACACTGCAAAAAGTTTCAAGTCAGGAAGCTCAGATCATTTCAAATGAAATTGACACGCTTAACACAGCAGTAAGTACTGTCCAGACAAATGCTAGCGCTCCATTAGATACGACTACGGCATCTACTCAGACTCCAACAACTCCTTCCATGAAAGTTACTCCTGCTACACCTTAAAATGTAGCGGAGTAAAACAAGGCCAAAACAAAACACGCATTCTATGCGTGTTTTGTTTTTATTATTTCTTGCTCCCTACTACTGCCCCATCTGGCGTATGTAATACAGGATTTTGAAACCGTGACAATCCGAGCAATTGAGCCGTAACAGTAATATGTGCTTTGGCAGCAATAATGGTCATCGGTGGCAATGCTCGGTTTCCCTGGGTGGTACTGATAGGCCACTGCCCTATATTCATAGCCTTGGTACCATTGTTGATAATTTGTAATGCCGAACCGTTATCGACTACGGCAAGCGTTGCAGTTGGAACAGTAACGACAGCATTCGCTGTATCTTGTAATGCCGGCTGCGCTGAAAGCGTTGATGCGTAATATGAGAGACTAACGGTATACGTGCCAGCATATGGATACGTGTACATAATCGGTGACAATGTTGTCTGCATGTATGTCACGCCATTGCCCATATTCCAATAATAATATCCTTGTCCGGTCCTTAATGTATCGGACAGTGTAGCCGTAGCATCAAATTCATTTTGAACTCCTTGAAATATGTTCTTTGGTACCATAACAGTTAGTTTCGATTTTGTAGAAGTAGTTTTTGTGCCAGAAGATGAACCAGCGCTATTTTTGGATGGACTGGATGTATTAGATGAAGAACTCGCTGAAGTGGAGGTGGGTGAGCCAGAACTACCGCTTGTGGTAGGAGGAGGCACATCGGCAACTGCAGCATTTTGCATGTCAGGGGTACCGGGAGCAGTAATCCACGTTGTGCCGTTCCATTGCATGGTATCTTTTGTGGCGATGTCTCCTGCCGGCCAACCACTTGCATATGACAAGCTATCCATAACATTTCCCTTATCATCTTTTAAGGCCAGGTCTTCCCCACTATTGCTCAACCCCCCATTGCCGAAACTTCCTGATTCGTCATTGATACCAGGTACGGCATCCGGAGCTGAGGCAGTCGTTCGCTCAACGAGCATATACCCTCCCGCTTTGATGGTTTTTGATAGTGTAAATAATGCTTCATCACCTGCCTTGTATAGCTTCCACCCTGCAAGTGATATATCTGAGGAACCGGAGTTATATAGTTCTATCCATTCACTGTACTGACTTGTAGAAGTACCCATCCATGCCACTTCATTGATTTTGACATCAGCAAATGCCAGACACGGGAGAAAAAGCACACTACAAAAGAATGCTAAAAAATATTTCATATTGAATTAAGAGGTTATTCTAATATCTTACGGAGTGTTTGATATGGGATTTCCTGAGGCTGTGCGGTAGGAACAGAAGCAGTTTTTTGCTCAGGGGCTTTTGCTGGTGGTGTGTCAGCCTTAGGAGCAGCAGTTCCTATGGCACTTTGTAAAGCAGCCTTAAGGAGGTCACGATTTTTTTCACTTGGACCACGCTCAGCCATCTTAACAGGTGGAATGGCATCACGTAATGTCTTTTCGCCGGTAAATGGAGTTTGTGCAGATGGAATCACAGGCGCAGCTGGAGTTACGGTTTGCTTTTGTGGCATTTCACTACTATCCAAAGAAGCCAGCAGCTCTGTAAGCTGTGGACTAACGGCCGTGTTTTGAATAGTTACTCCTGGAATGGGTTTCTTGATATGTATAACTTCCTTGGCAACAGGACGCATAACCCGAGCAACAGGAGCTAACTCTTTCATTTGTACAGAAGGAGGAGTGGCAGTAAAGGCTTTCTTGAATGGTGTGTGATTTGCAGGTTTTGAAAACTGCGGCGCAGGTGATGAGTTTTGTGGGCGTGGTTGTTGTGGCTGTTGGGATGGTTGAGGTTCAAAGCGACGCTGTGGCTTATCTCCACCAGAAGCAGCGGGAGCAGTATCCTTGCCAAACCACTCTATGATATTTTTTTCAACAACATCTCGTGGGGCAGCATGGGCGGTACGAGAAATTTCAATAACATCGTTCTTGTACGTAATAGCTGGGCGCGGTGATGGTGGCAAGGTTCGAGCAGAAAACGGCTGTGAGCCCATGTCATTGATCATCAGTGACAGATAAATTTGCGCCATACCAAGATTGATCAGGTCATTAGCGGTAAATTGCGGAGCAAAAACTTTCTCAAGCAATTCTCCATCAAGCGGACCGACACGGAAGCTGACACTGGTACCAACGTTACCAAAGACGGCATCACGAACTGATTCCTCCATTTGTGCCACGTATTGGTGTGCAATGATCAATGCCAATTTGTACTTACGAGCCTCAGATAAGATATTAGCAAATGACTCATTAGCAAATGACTGGAATTCGTCGACATAGAAATAGAAGTTCGGTAATTCTGCCAAGCGTGCAGGCGTAGCATCCGCACGACTCATTGCAGCCAAATAAATCTTGGTAATGATCATACTTCCAAGCAAGGCTGTATTTTGTTCACCGATACGACCCTTTGAAAGGTCTACAATCAGAATCTTCTGCGTATCCATCACTTCACGAATATCAAAACTGGATCGTGGCTGACCGATGATATTACGGATCAACGGATTGGCAGTGAACTGACCGATTTTGTTTTGGATAGCGGCACCGGCTTCCTGCATGTATCGATCGCCGTACTTTGCAAACTCTTCAACCCAAAATGCCTTTACACCAGGGTCAGTAACATTGGCAACAACCTTGTCACGGAAGGCTTTTTCGGACAGCATGCGGTTTACGCCAAGCAGTGTGGCGTCCGGGTATTCCAGCAGCGCCAAAAGAATGTTGTTAAGAATGTACTCCATACGAGCACTCCAGGCATCAACCCAGATTTTCTTGAAGGTACTCATAAGACCAGAAGCGACAAAGTGACGCTTGTCTGCTCCGACATCTTCCATAACGTTGAATGAAATTGGGTATTCAGTATCAAACGGGGCAAAATATACCACGTCTTTGATACGATGTTCCGGAACATAGTCCAACATTTTTTGCGCGAAACTACCATGAGGATCAAGAACAGCCAAGCCTTCTCCGTGCGTAATGTCCTGGATAGCCATGTTTTCAAGTAGTGTAGACTTACCAACACCAGACTTTCCGATAACGTACATGTGACGAGTACGGTCACGACTTTTTATACCGAAGCGTGTGCGCTGATTGCGATAATCAGTTTCTGCAAAATACGTGATGTACTCTGGATCATAGGGTGCACTCATACTATAAGTATAGCAGATGGCATCCATTTCCTCATCATAAAAAATGTGTACTCAAGAATATATTAAGAATTATATTAAAAATTATCAGGAAACCTTGCTTGTACTTCTTGAACTTTTGGAGCAATGATTTCTATAGAATACGCCGCTTCGGGATTGCGCTGGAAATAGCCATAATGATATTCTTCTGCGGCATAGAATTCCTTGGCAGTCATAATATGAGTGGTGACTACTAAATCTTCCGGCAATCTTTCCTGTACCTCTTGAACAATACGAGGAATGATGCTCATGTCAGAGCCATTTCCATTACTTATCGCTTCATCGTCTAATTCGTCTGTATAAAAAATAACTGGTCGATATTGTGACCCAATGCCGTGACTA
This sequence comes from Candidatus Nomurabacteria bacterium, assembly GCA_029288805.1. GTDB lineage: Bacteria > Patescibacteriota > Minisyncoccia > Phycocordibacterales > UBA9973 > UBA4124. Next base: position 15,002 of record JARIGO010000026.1, on the reverse strand, counting down.
GAATGTTTCAGCGCTGTCGGGTCGTGCATGGCGTAAAATATGCGAAGCAGTTGTCCTGTAGGTATAATAGTTTCATCATATAAAATCTTAACGACTTCAACATGACCAGTGGTACCAGTCGCGACGCTTTCTGAACTGGGGTTGGGAGTGTCTCCTCCCATATATCCTGGAATAACTTCTTTCACACCTTTAACTCGAGCAAAAATTGCCTCTGTCAGCCAAAATGTTCCTGCTCCAAGATAGATAACCTTCATATATTCCGATTGTACTGCAAATGAGGAAATAAAAAAGCCCACACTATGTTGGGCTTAGAAATGACTATTTCGTTATTCACGAATGTCACCATAATAATTGTCTTTTGCACTCTGAGCTCTTCTTAGCTCGTAGTTCTTTTTTGATCTCCTGTCTCGGTCTGAGGAATATGGCTTACCACTAAGCGATTGCTTATATTGGTATTCGAGATCCCGCTTAAATCCAGCGTAAAGGATTTCACTATTCTTATCTGAAATAGGGATATCAAAAACAACATATAACTTTTTTGCAAGCGGTGAATGAACAAAGGTATGATTTCCGCAAACAAAAAACATAAGGTTCCTGATTCTTTTATCTGGGAACGTTAGATAGAGCGGTTCGCCACATTCAGGACATACAGGCCATTTATGAACAAATTCAACAAGCATTTCTGCTACGTCTATTGTTCTATTGATGAAATGTTCAGTTCTTACAATCCTAAACCAAAAGAATTTTTCTTTGGGGTTCCTGCTATCGGTGATAAGCGCCCAAACAAGGTCGTGAGTATTCAGGTCATTTATTGCTTCAACATACGTTGTCCAAATTGATATTTTCCAGAACTTATATTCATATACGTATCCCGTTTCATTGCCCAGAAACTTTTTAGGCAAATACGGCATTATACCGTTACGTTGCATGTCCCTTCTGACTTCTTCCGGCGGAACGTTCCCAAAACCAAGTGCTTCAAGCGAGAGGAAAAACCTTTCCATCTCTTCTTCCGTGAGATACCATCTGTCTCCTAATTGCATTTTTCCTCCTTTTTTAAATGTTCAATTTTATTTATTATACCATATTTTTTTGGAAAGTACATTAGTCATATACCAAGACTTTTTCGTATTCTCCACTACCCTGTTCGATGGCGCTGTAATATTCTGACTGAGATAGTTGGCGAATGGTGTGCTTGTTGGATCGGTTCAATATATACCGAGCAAGTATTTTGTACGTATCGTAATTGAATGAAGATGCGGAAGGCAAAAATTGCTGCATGCCGGCATGGTCGTATGTATAGCTTCCCCGCAGGCACCAGTTGTCCACAAAGAAGATGGTGCCTGTGCCGGCGTCATTTCCTTTTTCTTCAATTGCAATGACGCCGGAATAGGGCCAGGTGCGAATACGACGTGCTTTAAAGGCTTTATCAAAGCGTTTGTTGTATTCCTCTGCTTGTTCTCGTCCTACGCATGCGCCGTGACATGTGCCAAGCTGCGTGCCGAAGCACGTGCTACTCGCCTTTTCGATATCCAATAATTTGTTACACAGCTGGTGCTCTCGTGAGATATCACGCAAAGTAGCCTTGGCTTGCGCAAGCGATCGAAAGATGGCGAGCACACACGTGTTGGGATTTATCTGCTGTGTTCTGCCAAGTTTGCCCCCTTTATATCCTTGTTCGTTTATTGTTTCAACCAATGTTACCAACTCACTACGATGTCTTGTCATGCGATTGTAATGAGGCAGTTCACTTTTGATCAGGCTCGCTTCCAATAGCAATGCGGACAACTCTCCGTGCGTGGTACGAGCTTCCACCGATGCTGTCTGCTCGCACAATGCCATTTCTCTTTTTACAGCCTTATTGGAAAAATGCGATCGTACTCTGGTGCGAATATGCTTACTCTTACCGACATACAACAACTCTCTGTCTTTACCGTAGAAAAAATACACACCGCTAGTGTCAGGCAATTCTTTAAGAATAGTGCGTTCTAGTAACGGAGTGGAAGCTGTTCCATACAAAAGCTTTTGCACAGCTTCCTCGTACTCGACAGTTTTTTCCGTTTGGAGATATTGTAAAAACTGCCGCACCACATCAGCATCGGGAAATGCTCGATGGCGGTCATCACACCTAAACCCATGGCGATCCATGACACTGTCCAGGTTATGGCTGCGGCTTGTCGGATACAACAGTCGTGACAATTGAACCGTACACAATGTTGGTCGCTCAAACACAACACCAATTCTCTTAAACTCAGTTTTCAAAAAACTGTAATCAAATGCGGCATTGTGGGCTACAAATGTCGCCCCTTGAAACAACGGCAAAAGATCGCCCGCAATATCATCAAATGACGGCGCGCGTAAAATAGCTTCTGGGTCTATGCCCGTAAGCTCATATGATGAAGCAGCAACCTGCATTCCCGGATTAACCAGAGACTGAAATGTCTTTGTTACTACTCCATCTTCAATACGAATCACTGCAATATCAATAATTCTCCCTGTAGCTGCTCTCAAACCTGTCGTTTCTGTGTCGACGATTGCAAAGATCCTGGGAATGTCTCCCTGAACCTCTCTTTCCAATTCCATTACCTCTATTATACGCTAATCGTCAAGTTTTCTTTCTTATTGCGCCAATTCTTTCACAATATAATTGAAATGTTTTTCCGAAACTGGTTGTACGGAGAGTCGTGAGCCAGTTTGGCGAACCATCATGCCTTCAAGATGCGGATCATGCTTTATTTCTTCAAGCGATACTGGTTCCTTGAATTTCTTTACAAATGCCACATCCACACACATCCATCGAGGATTGTTCTTGTCACTGGTTGCATCATAGTGATCGTCTTTTTTATCGAACTGGGTTTCGTCACTATGGGCTTCTGCTACTATTTTTGCGATACCGTATACACCATTGGGTTTGCTATTGGAATGATAAAAAAGGGCCAAATCGCCCTTTTTCATATCATCACGCATGAAGTTGCGTGCTTGGTAGTTACGAATACCGCTCCATGAAGTCTTTGTATCTTTTTTGAGATCATCGATTGAATAACAATCGCCTTCACTTTTGAGGAGCCAGTAGCGCATATTATCCGATTGCGAGTACGTATGCCAAGATAAGCATCAATGCCACGATAAGTGCAACGTTCTTGGTAAAACTAATCCATTCTGTTGCACGATGCTGAGGATCTTTCACTGCCCAGAAATTGTGAACCATGGTAGTAATTGGAAGCAATGCAATGATGATCAAACCAATACCAATGTCAGGACGAAAACCGTTCCAGCCGATCAATGAGATACCTCCGAGTGTAAAGAGTACGCCTGAAAGAATAACTGATACCTTAGCAAATGGTACGCCTTTTGACGTAGCATAACCTGCTAAGTAATTTGCCTTAAAAAAGTGATTAAGACCACTTTGTAAAAAGTACAGACCAAGACCAACGTGTCCAATAATGAATAATGCAACCATAAAAACGTTTTTATAACTAATCAATAATGCCTATAGTATAGCATCTCAATATCAGACTTGACTTACTTTTCATTATTTGGTACCTTTTAATGACAAGGTAGTAAATTATATTATGGAACAACCAGACAAATTACAACAGGTTCGCAAGGGATTATTGGAAGTGGTACTTCTAAAAATAATCAGCAAACAAAAAGTGTATGTAGCGGATATGCTGGCACAACTGGCGGAAACAGAGTTTCAAACCCAGGAAGGCACGCTGTATCCCCTGCTGTCACGACTACGACGAGAAGAACTCTTGGATTATGAATGGGTCGAATCAGAATCCGGACCACCACGAAAATATTACTCTCTGACCGACAAGGGCCGCAAAGAAATGCAGCGTCTCCAAGAATACCTCGAACACATTATCAACAGCATTAATTCTCTCTAATATGAACAAAGTAATCACTATAAATCTAAACGGAAAAGCCTATCAGCTTGAAGAACACGGATACGAAAAACTTCATGCTTATTTGAAGGAAGTACGAAACAACCTTAACGGTAACCCCGATCAAGATGAAATCGTAAAAGACTTCGAACAAGCCATCGCTGAAAAATGTGACAAATACATTACTGCACACAAAAACGTCGTAACTGACGCAGAAGTGGATACTATTATTGCCGACATGGGACCAATTGAATCCGACAGTGCGACAACTTCAACAAAGACAAACACAAGACACGACGGAGGTCCTAAAAGACTGTACCGCATTCGAGAAGGTGCAATCATTATGGGTGTCTGTAATGGACTCGCAGCATACTTTGGCGTGGATGTTATCCTCGTGAGAATATTATTCGTCATCTTTGCCCTCTTCACTCGTGGTGGTGGTATCGGTCTCTACATCCTCATGGCCGTCTTCGTACCAGCAGCTGAAACAAATGAAGAGCGCGCATTTGCTCGTGGCAAACAGTTCAATGCTCAGGAGTTCATGGAAGAAATGAAGCAGAAGTATGGTAAGTATGCAGAGGAGTCATACTGGAAGTCATATGGTGAGAGTAGCAAACGATACGCGACATCCGTTGCAAATGGCTGGATAAGCTTCACCCGTATCGGCACAGGCATATTCACATTCATAGGATCAGTGGTGCTTGGCATACTGGCTGCGCTCTACAGCTTTGCACTGTTTGAACTTATTTTCACTGGCATGATATACGGCAGATCATTTCCTGGTATGTCACCAGTACTGCTCGGACTTATTATTACCGCCATTGCTTATGTGATCATATTGCCAATTCGTATGCTAGTGCATGAAGCTCGTCGTCATACATTAAACCTTCCTAACCGTGATAGTGGCACAAAGAAGATCGCCAAAGGTATCATATGGTTCATGACTATAGGATTCTTAGCAGTCGTTGCCACTCGGACACTGTCACACGACCCGACGCAAAACGTTCCGTACGGTACAAACTTCTGGATTGCACATCACAACGTTTGTATTGGAGGAAATCATTACTGCGATACTAAATAATAAAAGGCCCCACCGACGGTGGGGCCTTTTATTATTTAGTACTTCCAAGCTGCCGCTTTCAAGGTATTGTATTGTGTACAATCAACTGCTGGTAGCGTCATTGAATATGTCACCGCATTGGCATCTTTGTAATGATATGAACCATCAGAACTTTTAACTTCTTCTCCATATCCTATCTGTGCCTGAGTTTCATCAAGACGAATAAGCTGTTCATTGGTACTAGTCATTCCCTCTCCAGCATTCGCATATTGAGCATCAAGCAATGCAGAGCCGTCACTGCCAGCACTGATAGTTCCTGTGATAGTGCCACTTACCTTGTCTTTTTCTGCAGGGGCTGTTCCGAGTTCACCTGTAACATGCATGCCACCATCTGAAGTAGTGATTTTCAAATACGCAACATCATGGCCAGCACCGCCTTTTGATGGAGCATTCAGAAGATAGCACAACGATACAGGGGCACTAGCTTGCTGAGCCTGTTGCTGTGTTTCTGCTGCAGTAGTATTAAGCTGCTGTTTCTTAGCAACGAGGAGTAAGATAACAATTCCGATCAAAGCAACGCCAGTAATGATATATGAGATTAATGTGGTCTTTTTTTCGTTTTCCATGGTGACAGTATAGCAAAAAGAAAAAGGAGTAGCAGTACCTACTCCTTTTTCATGTATATTAAAAACTATTTCTTCTTATCCTTTTTTGGTTTCTTTGCTTCTTTTGGTGATCGGATTCCTTTGGCCATACGACAATTATATTACGACTAATGCCTATAGTATAGCAATTATTTATACACAGATGAAGTGTATCTGTTACTTGCATCCCACATCAGCCATGACTGGAGGCCGACATCATTCGTGGCAGTGATCTGTGCCTGTACCATGTCTGCAGTGTAGATCGTAGCGAGACTAAAATCCTGCAACCATGGACGAAGTTTTGTAGTGGGAATACCCGCAGCAGTGAGCTTTGCTTCCCCGTCAGTCAGTGCTCGATGAATGACATCATACGGATGCGCTGCGGGATTTGTAAATCCAAAACTACCCGGAGCATAGTGTGACGGATAGATCATCGGACAAATGTAATCCACATGAGGAGCGATGAGTTCCAGCTTTTGCCCAATGCCCATGTCGTCTGTTGCGGTTGTTGTCTCTCCAAAGATATCGGCTGATACTGGGATATGATCCTTTTGGCGAAGTGTCGTATCAATGTCAGCAAAGAAGGACGCAATAGTATCTTCCTTATCCTGTGTGAAAGTGCTTTCATCAATATCCTTCAAGTCGCCATCAGATGGAAATCGCACGTAGTCGAGATTGATTTCATCAAAGCCTTGAGCATACGCATCTTCAGCAATGCTCTCAGTGTAATGCCATACGTCAGCATTGTTTGCCTGAAGATAGTTCAAACCTTTTGGATCCTTCCATAAGCCGCCTTTGATATTTTGCAACGCATCTTGCGGATGAATAGTAGGATAATACTGATCTTGAAATACGGTGATACGTCCGATGACATAGATATTTTTATCGTGCAATGTTTTGATCAATGCAGGAAGATTGGCAATACGCTTAGTGCCTGCACCAGTAGCAATAAGTGTTGGATCAAGCGGCTCATATGAAAGACGACCAGTAGCATCTTTGATATCGATAACCACTGCGTTGAGTTTTCCTTCATCGAGCAATGTGTAAATATGCGCCATGCTTGAAGCAGTACCGGCGCTCCATCCAGAAATATAGATACCATTCACCGATGACGGTGTGGCAATATGAGTAACAGCAGAAATTGGGGGTTGTACGACCACTGGCGCTACGGCAGGACTTTGTACTTGCTGCACCTGGTTTGCAACTGTAGTATCGGAAGCAACAACATTCTGAGGCAGCGTATGTTTATAAAAATACCAACTGCAACCAGCACCAATCAAAATAATTAGTACGACAGTAAATACGCCAGACGTTTTCTTTGGTTCCTGCTCCATTAGTGGAAGAAGTATACTATTCTTCTTCTGTTTGTGCAGCACGAATAGCTGCAAGTTCATTAGTTATGCGTTCAAGATTGTCAGCAGGATCACTGTAGTCCATTGCATCTGGAATATAAGTAATAGCTTCATTGAATTTTTGCTGCGCATTGTCGTAATCCTTCAATTCGCCAAACAATACCCCCATAGCATTGAGAATGTAGGCAGCCATCAGGTTCTGTTTCAAGAAGACTCGAGAGTGCTCAAAGAGTTTCGGTGCCATAGCACGCAACTCCTGCATGTCAGTAACGTCTGCTTCCTGTTCCCGTGCATACGCACCAGCCTGGTCAATAAGCACATCAAATGCCTTGCTGAACTGCTCGAGCGATTCTTCTATTTGACCCTTATCCTGCAAGGTTTGTGCGTATTCAACAAGCTCTTCCACTGAATTCATAGGCACTATTCTATACTATGCGTGCTATACTCGCAAAATCATGACTATCTCCAAAAAAATCTTGGCTCCAGGACTTGAACGTCTTGAGCGTGCCATTGCCCATGAAGGCTTAGCGTCTCGCCGCGAGGCAAAAGCACTGATCGTTGCAGGGCTCGTAAAAGTTAACGGCAAGGTTGTCAAAGAGCCAGGATTTGGCATACGTGTTGGCAAGGATACTATTGCCATAAAGGGCGATGCCCAAGCTGGCAAAGAATCTGTACTCGTGTACAAACCTCGAAGCATTGAAACAAACAAAACACTTGCCAAGAACAAAGATCTTCACGACTACTTTCCAAAACTGACGCATCTCGCCCCTATCGGTCGTCTCGACAAAGATTCAGAAGGTTTGATTATCATGTCCAATGACGGTTCTTTGGCTCGTGCCATGACACAAGAGAACTCTTCTATCAGTAAGACGTATGAAGTTACCGTTCGAGAAAATGTTACTGACGATGCATTACGAAAAATGGCTACCGGCATCATGCTCGACAAGATCAAGACAAGGCCGGCAGTTACGAAACGTCTCTCTCGTAAAAGTTTTTCCATTGTTCTTCATGAAGGTCGCAAACACCAAATCCGTCGCATGTGCGATGCATGTCATTTAAATGTTGAATCCCTTGTGCGCACTGACATTGGTTTTATGAATATTGGATCAATGAAGCCAGGATCTGTTCGAACATTAAACGAGGAGGATATAGCAAAGTTGAAACGGTAACCCACACATATGGCAGACATCTTTACCAAGGAAAAACGCAGCGAGATCATGAGTCTCATTCGTTCCACCAACACCAAGCCTGAGCTGCGCTTGCGTAAAATGCTCAGTGCCCATCTCTACCCTCTTGGATATCGATATAAGATTCATTATAAAAAAATCCCCGGTAAGCCTGATGTAGTTTTTGTCGGAAAGAAGATAGCGATATTCATGGACGGCTCATTCTGGCACGGTCATACTATAGACAAAGTTCGACTGCGACCGGAGGGTGATTTTTGGCGCAACAAAATAGAAAACAATATGGCTCGAGACAAGCGCATCAATGCCCGACTGAAGCGCCTGGGATGGGAGGTCATTCGTGTTTGGGAGCACGATGTTATGAAGTCACCAGACAAGGTTATGCGCCGAATACTTCGTTCAGTATCTCGTTAAGACCGATTTTCTCTTCTGCAGAAAACGGGATAACAAGCTGACCATGTAGCGTTTCTCTAATTTTATCGATAGTCGCTTTTTGATGCGACTTTTTTACTTTATCAATTTTGTTGGCAAGGATGACAACGCTTCTACCATGCTCAAGCAATGCGTCGAGCATTTCCAAGTCAGACTCCGTTGGTCCAACATAGGCATCGATAATCAACACTACTTTTTTCTGAACAATAAGTGGATTGAACAAGTAACTGTTGATGACATCTTCGATTTGCTGACGTTCTACTTTTGAAACTTTGGCATAGCCATAGCCCGGCAAATCGACAAGATAAAACTTGTTATTGATCAAGAAGACATTGATCTGCCTCGTACGCCCCGGAAACGAACTGGTCTTTGCCAACCCTTTCACTTTGGTCAAAGTATTGATAGTACTAGACTTCCCTACATTCGATCGTCCAATAAATGCCACCTGCGGAAACTCCAAATTCTCCACCTCTCGGCCGTCGGTCACTCCTTTGATAAACTGAGCGGAATTTATGTTCATACAGGCATACTAACACGCTTTTTCCAGGCATCAAAAAGAAGGGTGAAATTATTTTTATGTCTCAATTCTAGATGATATTTCTTCCAATCGGGGCATTGTTCGGCCACGAGGTCCCAGAAGGCCTTGGAATGATTGAATTGCTTGAGGTGACAGAGTTCGTGGATTATTAAATAGTCTTGGGCAGCAGGTTCGAGAAATAGGATACGGTAGCTGAAGTTGAGATTGCCTTTGTTGGAACAGCTTCCCCATCGGGTTTTTTGATTACGAATAGAAACGCGACCATACGTGAATTTATAGTAGCCATTGAAATGCTCAAGCCGTGCATGAACCAGAACACGAGCTTGTTCGCGATATTTTTTATACAAAATGCCATTTATCATTATTTTGTTTTCTGATTTTTCGCAGAAATGATTGCACGAGCGAGGCGGAGGGTGTCGAACGTGTATTTGCCGTCGAGGTGGTTGTACACAGGAGAAAGCAAGGTCGTGTCACACGAAGCAAACGCTTCTTCAATAATAGGTAATGATTTTTTTAGTTTAGGATCGATGAGATATTCAATGTCTTTTAGAGTCACGCGTTTTACGATGATCAACTTTTCTAGGTGATCAAGAACGGTCGCCATGACAAGCTTGCGTTCCTTGGCAATTTCCTGCAATGACTTCCCTGTCAAAATTAATTCTTTTGTAAGATCCAACGTATCACGTTTTTCTGGCTTTTCTCCTTTCTTAAGCTTCTTGCCTTCAACAGTTCCTCCGTTAGCAAGGAGGAAATTCTTTTGCATGGCTTCTAGGTCAACAGTTTCAGGATTGGCAAATGCAGCTTGAGCGGACTCTGACTGATCTTGGAATGCTCTATCTTGCTGCAGAATGCGTGGATGAACTTGAAATGTTTGTGCATTCCAGCCAGCCAAATACAGACCATCGAGTGTGCGCACACGAGACAAGGCCACATATCCTTGTCCGTATTCAAAAACCTGTCGCAAATCCATCATGGCTGTATCGAGTGACAGACCCTGACTTTTGTGAATAGTAATAGCCCATGCCAAACGCAACGGTATTTGTGTAATGGAAGCTCTCACTTTTCCATCCTCTTCAATGCTCCAATCCATTGGTTCGATAGTAAGCTCTTCCCCGTCCTTTGTTCGAATGATTGGATATTTTGTTCCCGGCTCAAATCGCACCACGGTACCGGTCGTGCCATTTACGAATCCTTTAGTGGAATTGTTTTTGGTACACATAACTACTGCCCCGACTTTCAACTGTAGTGTCTCTGGAGACAGACAACCTTTCTTGAGGTTAGCAACTAAACTTTCAGAACCTTTACTATACATAGTGTATGTATTTGTTGGACCATCGATGGCGCGCAGGGCAGCATCGTTGATAACGTCAACGTCTGCATTGTGCGCAAAGAGTCGTGTCATGTTTTCGGTTTCTTCAAATGAATCCTGATCACTAACAATACGATTCTCTAAATGGACAAGATGATCATCCATGCGTTCATTGCGACGAATAGCGGTAAGCAATGACAGGAAAACTTCATCGCTTTGACGGTGCTGTTCAGTAAGATAGCACACAAGCGGTTTCATTTCTCGCCAAACATTGGCTTCAAAGGCAAATGGCACGGCTTCGTCTTTTCGCGAAATTGGCGGCAGTTGAAAAAAATCTCCAACAAGTATGACTTGCATGCCCCCAAACGCTTCAGCTTTTTGTTTGATAGCCTTACAGACCTGGTCAACAAGATCCAATGTAAAACCATCAATCATAGATATCTCATCGATGATCAAGACTTTGGTTTTTTGAATGCGGCGTACTAAGTATTCTGTAGTAGCAATCTTATCCAGATCATACGGTGACAAAAATTTGCGAATACCGATGCCACTCCATGAGTGAATAGTCTGACCTTGAATATGCGTAGCGGCAATACCGGTTGAGGCAGTGATAGCCGGCTCGATATTGTGACTACGCAAATACTCCACATACGCATTAATAGTATGAGTTTTCCCGGCTCCTGGCTCCCCTGTCAAAAAGACATTGGCTCCTGTCTTCAATATGGTCAGTGCCTGATTTTGCGTCATTAGGATTGATTGTAACACTTAGTAGCGTTTTTTGAGGAATAGCAATAATAGGACAATAAAAATCCCTATTCCGAAACCGTACCACACGATTTTGTGTTTCAGGGGAAGAATATTGGCCGTGCTTGCCAGAAGCGTACCGGGATCACTTTCTGAAATAATGGAGTGTGGCTTAGAACTGTCTGCATCGTTCTTTGTGTTAGTTGATGTGTCTGAATTATCGGCAGTAACGGAGTTCTGACTGGTATTACTGACGTCATCTTGGACCTCAGAAGTCGTATCGTCATTCGTATCCGTAGTTTGATCAATGGCATTCTGATCAGGGCTTGCATCCTGATCGTCCGTAGTAGTATCTGCTTGTTCAGTACCTCCAACAGTCTGGTCGGAATTGGTAGCAGTAATGGTCCCACTACTGCCTGTACCATTTTGATTTATATTGATGGTAATATTTTCTGGCGGAACTTGCGGGCTTTGGGTAGTATCTTGCGAAGGATTCTCTGTGGTAGTATCAGCAGGATCACTTGTTGATGATTCTACGGCAGGTACTGTAATCTGTTTTATATCTTCAGTATTACCTACTTCATCGATTGAGAGGAATTGCATCCTGGTGCCAGGAGTGACTTGTACAGGATCCGTGTATCGTTGCCAATGTGTTCCATCAATTGAATAAGACGTTTTTAATACACCTGTAATGTCATCATGAGCTGACAGCGTTATTACATTTCCGGCAACAACTGCATCTGTCGTTGGGGGTGTATCATCATTTATATACTGAGACTGACTAAATTGTGTTGGATAATATTTTTTGCCATCCATAGTGACTGCATATTTTTGTACCGAAGGACCAATGGTGACGGTTCCGATAGAGTCTGCAGTGGCAATCGGTATTTGATTGAAGTATTCGAGATTGGTAATGGTATCATTTTCATCCGTATGACTAATGTACATGTCATATGTGCCTACAGCTTGGGCATGATTAATAACGGTATAGGTAGGACCCGTCGGTAAAAATGCAAACTTTTCGTCCCCAATGGTATCGTATTGCACATTAGGAATATTAAATTCCATGTCTCCGTTTTCCGTAGGACCGGTATGTCTGCCTTGGTCATCGTATATGTCGAGACTAACAGGACTGTGTACTTCCACAACATCTCCCGCAACTGAGCAGTTTTTTGAAGTATCAGATAATGAAGAGCCCGTTGGCACAGTGCCATCAAGAATACTGGTAATCGCAGATTGCACTGCAGGTACTGAAGGCATCGTACCGTGAGATCCGCCAGAGACATAGTAATTTGTAGCATCTAATGCAGCAGCCGCACTTTTGGTTGGAACAACTCCATCTCCCTGACCATAATATATACGATGTTCTGGCACCAACACCAATCCCTTATCGGTGAGCGACTGCTCTTTCGTTAACGTAAAACTGCTAATGGTTTTCGTGGAGCCACAGCCGATAAAATCATAAGCAGATCTATTTGCATTGGAAAGAGTATCGGTAGCATCATGTAACTTTTGCGCGAATGAGAACATCTTTTCATTTCTACCATCAGCGATCATTAATGTGTTTATATCTGATAGATCCAAACCAGCTGTTTTTGATTGATCACGCACATACTGATTTATAGTTGAGAGATACTTTTCACTTGGCAACAGTTCGTATATTGAAGGCATGTTCTGACTAATCGTTTTGACAGTGTCAGAATTCAAGATTGGTATTTTCAATATGGAAGCAATGGAAAAATTGAATCCCATATCATCGCCATACATTAATGCCTTAAAGGCTTTTGGAGCACCAAGATGCGGTACGACGATGTAAAACAGGTGATCTATAGGAGCCGTAGCATTTTGGGAGAGATAATCTTCCACCAGCAAACCACCCATGCTGTGAGCAATAATATTGACTTTATCTTTGCCGCTTTTTGATAGCGCATTTGCAATAGCATCTTTTAGCAGTGATTGATTAACGGTATTACTTAAGCGCCAGTCATATGGCAAAACGAACAAGTCTTTCCCTTCGGTATACCCATCATTGGTTAATGCGGTAATAAGACCGGAGAAAATATCTACTGATGAAGCGGAGCGAATAATGTCACCTACTGCTACAGGACGAGTGCTGCTTGGTACGCCTGACTGTAATAGTTCAAGATCATCAAGATACCCGTCAGTCGGGCTGAGCGCCAACTTGGTAATATTGGGCCACAGTTCACTTTTGTCACCATAGGCCTTCGTTAGGACGGAACCAGTAATGCCAGGCACAATAATAATTGGATTATGTTCTGAGGCCGCAGCCATGCCAATCCATGGTTTATAAATAACTTCAGGAACATTACTAACCACAATGCTATCCCCTTTTCCTCCTGGATTACTAGCAATAGTCGGACCGGAAGTACTGCCCCAATCATTATTAATGATGGTAGTCTTTGCCATACCACTCAGTGATACTCCAACTTTGTTGTTATAAAATTTGTCATTAGAAACATTTTGCACAAGAGCCTTTGAAAGATTGAGTGCTGTACCACTATCACTAATTTCACTATTAGTGATCGTAATGCCACTCGGCGTGACAGAAACGGAATCATTGGTGCTTTCCAGACCGACCTGTGAACAATGTGACAAGGTGAGACCGTCGGCAACGATTGAAGAGTTCGTTGAAATATTTATACAGATCGCGGCGTCTGCCACGGAAGTATTGGTAGCAGTAAGAGCTACCTGACCTGAAGCGTCTATGGCCGGGTCTTTTCCATTGACTGTATCAACGGTGGTATCAGTGATTTTTATTTTGCCTATGTCAAAAATCTTGAAGGCTTGATAGACATCTTTTAGCGAAAGAGTATCAGCAGTAATGGTGGCATAATCACTATCCTGCAGGACCGGTCCGGCGATGGTAGTGAAGGTATCATTCTCCAATGTCACCGTATTTTTAGAACCGCCAATTCCAGAGCAAAGGTCATTGAAATCGGAATGCTCAATGGTGGCTGTGGCATGGTCGATAACTGTAAAAACTGGCGTGTGCCTGTTGCATACTGTATCGCCATACATGGTAATCGGCTTATCAGCCGTGCCTTTCATGGAAAGCGTTCCTTCAACAGTTACTCCCTGACCATCGAGAGCCTTAATGGCCACCCCAGGACTAATGATCAATGAAGCACCAGCAGGAACTGAGACAGAAGGAATTTCATATTCCCCATCAGTAGAATTGAGGCGCATAATCTCACCTGAAAGCATTTCGCCTCCATATCTCCAGCCCTTAAGACCTGTATTGATAAATGTTGTATTAGAGTGCGTAAACGTACCATGAAAATCCCAATCCAGGGGGATGTCAACAGTATCAAATGTATTGCTGGTAAGTTTCAAAGTTCCACGTGCTCCTAAAATACCGGTATCACAATTTTTAAATGTGACATGACTTAGTGCCGCTGTTGCTCCCGCCTCAACAATTGCTCCATATGTTCCATCGCTAATATCGACATAGGCAAGTGAAGAGTCTGAGCCTGACTTAAAAGCTATACCAAAATGTTTTGATGAAGAAGTATCTTCTGTACTCATCATGATAGTGTTGGTCACTATAGGGGCAACATCCGGACTTTCAACTTCAGAACTTTGAGTATCGGTATCTATGACCAGGCCTGAAATTTCAGGAGATTGAACCTGTACAGAGGCAGGCAATGCAAATGGAATGAACGGTGGAGGCGTGCCGCCGACGATACTAATGTGCTTTGTACTTGTACCTTTTGCCTGAATGCTGCCATTCACGACAAGGCGTGACCCTGGCGTAAAAATAAAATGGGTACCTGCTGGAATGGTTAATGTGGCACTCGTAGCCACCGTGTCGTCACCGTCCACCACGTACGTGGT
>JARIGO010000015.1 GCA_029288805.1 Candidatus Nomurabacteria bacterium | reverse complement strand
CCCCTAGGGGAATCGGGCCTTTTACGCCTCTAAAAGCTAGTCCTTTCGGTTAGAAAGATCATCTGCAACGCGGTTCACGAAACGGCCTGCAGCCTCCTTGCCACCAAGACCAAATGCGAGTCCGAATGCCAATGCAAACATCACTACGAACCCAGTGAACAGGATCTGTCCAAAGTATCCAAACACTCCAAGCTTGTCGAGCGCTGTCACCAGTGCAAGAATCCAGATCGCATAGTATGCGATAGTACCGAGCATGCGTGATGAACGAATGTTGGCCATTGCGGCACTGCTTGATACGAACTTGCGAGCGAAGTCAGCAAGGATAGTACCGGCAACAAGAATCAATGCAGCGATGATGACTTGTGGGATGTATGCCAACACTTCCTGCAAGAACAATGTCACCTGATCAAGACCAAGAATGTTCAATGAAGCAACGAGGAAAACAATGATGATGAACCACTTCACGAGTTCTCCAAAAATTTTTCCGATGTGAAGGCGAAGTCCTGCACGATTGAGTGCGGCTTCTGTACCAGCACCTTTGAATAGTCGATCGAGCTTCAATGCGTCGATACCGGCAGTAACAAGACTACCAAGCGTTGAAGCAATGATCCATCCAATGATAAAGATGATGAGCGCAAGAATGATCTTTGGAAAGATGGCAATGAAGCCATACCACAGACCCTGAAGCGAAATAAGGAATACCTGACTCCAACTTTGTAATAACATATAAATGACTGTTGTATTAAAACTTAATAAAGGCACTGTAGCGATACAGTGCCTTTATTATACTCCTCCCTTCCTAGCTTGGTAAGGTAAATGAGGAAAAGTCTTTTATTGCGATAAGGCGTTCATGAGGATAGTCAAAGACATCCCTGAGCAGCTTGTCATACATGGACACGCGGTAGGTAAAGTCAGCCACATCAAACACGGCATATGCCAACTCCTTACCAAGCTCACTTTCGAGTACAGCAATGGCTTTTTGGATGGCGCTACGCTTGAGATGGTCACCAACGATCAGGACATCGAGACGGCTTTCACTGTTTTGTATAAAAATGCCTGAGACAACCAAGAACTGGATGCGGCCCGCAGGACGGAAGCGCTTCACGAGATCTGCATGTCGGAAGAACTCCCCTTCCACTAGCAACTGTCGCAATTCATTGATGTATGGAAATTCTGGATTAAGGAACCATCCCTGTACACGCTTCTTTTTGATCTTGCCACTGCGACCATCTGCAACTTCTTTTACAAATGATTTCTTTTTAACCAATGACATGGCAGCGAGCTGGTTGGTAACGCGACGAGCTGCAGCGGTTTGCATGCGAGCACGATCACCGATTTGATCGGCTTCAAATCCCTGCTCGGGATTCAAAAGAAACAAGCGCATAATTTTGACGCGCTGAATTCCACCTAAAAGTTTTCCTAAAATTTCCATCTCCTTTTCTCTCTTTCTTAACGCTTTGATTATACCGCCCCCACTCCCTTGCATACAAGCCCCTTTTGGGGTGTAACAAAAAATCGCACCCCCATAGGGATGCGATTAGCTTGTAACGATAGAGGGGTATCAGATCGACACCGTACCTCAATCCGGGCATAGTTCTTGAACGAATAATGATGTCCCAATCTGACAGATGTCAGCAAATCTGCAAAACGCGGGCGGAGGGCTTCTTTTATCGAAGGCTGTGCGGTAACTAATGCAACAGCGGTAACGCGCGCGGTGTGTCCACTGGACGGTTGGTACGCTACTTGATGGAATTTGTTACGCTCTTTTGCCTTTACTCCAATTTGTTTTGCTAAACATGTAGAACTTATCATTAAAAGAACAAGCGTGCCCGACCACATAAAATCTTTTCTCATGTGCGTTCGGTTTGATTACTATTAGATTACACCCATACCAAAAATTGTCAAACAAAAAAGCCCCGACCTATGGTCGGGGCTTTTTGCGAATATGGATTCCTCCTTGGCCGAAATTCTGATTTGAGCAGAATTTCAACACCTCCAGAAAAGTTGTTGAAATAACTTATAGTTATTTCAATTCAACTTTTCCTCCGGCTTCTTCGATAGCCTTCTTCAAAGCTTCTGCTTCGTCTTTCTTCACACCGTCTTTCAATGTTGAAGGAGCAGCGTCTACGAGATCCTTAGCTTCTTTCAAGCCAAGACCGAGAGCTTCCTTAACAACCTTCATAACAGCGATCTTCTGCTCACCAGCAGATGCTAGAACAACAGCAAAACTGTCTTTTTCTTCAGCTTCACCTGCGCCACCGGCTGCAGGACCTGCTACTGCTACAGCAGCTGCAGATACGCCAAATTTTTCTTCGAATACCTTTACGAGTTCGTTGAGTTCAAGAACACTCATGCCTTCGATAGCGGCTACGATGTCTTTGAACTTTGCAGGAACTTCTACGTTCTTATTTTCTTCCATAATGTTTGTTTAAAGTTTTAGTAATGAATCATGCCTAAGCATTCTTCTTTGCAATTTGGTCAAGCGCAATTGCGAAACGCTGAATTGGTGAATTGATGATATTGACGAACATACCACGAAGCGTTTGCAATGGTGGGATGGTTGCAATAGACATCATTTCACTTTGGTTCTTGTATCCTTTTTCAAAGACACCGCCGACAATGCTGACGAGACCCTTGTTTGCCTGTTGAAATTCGTAGACTTCACGAGCGGCAGCAAGAGGATCAGTACTGTATGCAACAGCCACTTCTCCTTCGAGTGTAGGAAGTTCTCCGGTGTAGCCCTGTTCACTAAGAACACGCTTCAAGAGAGTTTTCTTTCCTACTTTGTACCCGACATCGGAAGCACGAAGCTTGCGACGAAGTGCATTACTGTTGGCAACAGTCAGCTTGTTGAACTGGACGAATACTAATGATTCTGCACCAGTAGCAATGTCTGAAAAAGTAGACACAATGGCCTGCTTTTTTTCTTTTGAAATTGCCATAATAATAATTGATTTAATGAGCGTGTAGAGATTAGATTTAGGCAGGACTTATTGATGCCCGCTGTCTTCAATCTACACGTCACTACTATACTAGAAATACTAAAAAAGGCAATCCCTACGGGATTGCCTTTTTACAGCCTATTGAATGCCTATAAGCCCGACATCCTTAAACGAATCACAACTTACTTGGTAGGTATCAATGACACCGAACGAGAGCACCAGATGGCCAAACGGATCTACGGAATAGCTTTGGTCTCCCACCGTTATGGTGCGCTGGTAGTTGGAATGATTGTCGAACATGACACTGTCTCCCCTTTTGCCTGTAAGCGTTATAGGACTGGCAACGCAATTATTATCAAATACCATGACCTTGTTACTGTACGCTTGAGGCGCCTCAAGAATAGCACCGCTCTCCTCGACGGAGCGTGCCTTGTCTCTATTAATTACTCGTTCGGGATTAGGAAGAAATACCACCGGACTTTGGAAATGAATATCCTGGGTACGAAACGCAACAAAGAGACCGATGAGTATCACTAAGACGATAAGGCTTACGACAATCACTGATCTCTTTTTTGTTGCAGTCATTTGAATATATTATTTTACAGTAACAGTTGCTGCTTTTTGGTTTGCATCACAACTAACGACAGTAACTCCTGAACTGGACACGAGAGCAGTCTTGTAGTGATACCCAGGAATAGTAACGCCAGAGTTGTTTCCAAAGATAATAGTGTGACTAACATTGCTGTTGTTCACAAGCAATACCTTTGTACCAAGCGCTTGCACTTGATCACTTGGAAGAGTGGTACAGTCAGCACCGAATACGATGCTCTTGCCTTGATATGCCTTCACTTCAGCGTTGTAAGCTGCAGACGCAGCAGATGCGCTTGTAGAAGACTTTTTAGTGGTAGTAGCTGGAGTAGTACCAGGAACAACTGTTTCAGCACCAGGAGTAACAGTAGGAGCTTCTGCCGGCTTCTTAAGATGAGGAAGAATGATTGCTAATGCTATTACAACGATAATGGCCACGCCCGCAATGATCAGTGTCTTTTTGTTATTTTGTTCCATATGCCTTAAGTGTAGCATTACGGTGCAATAATGAAAGTGGAGAAATCACTATACAAAATAAGAAAATATTATATAATAATGCCATGTTACAGGGCCAGCGCTCCATACTTTTTGTCGGTGATATTGTCTGTTTAGTCGCGGCATTCTTTGCCATGGTTTTCATTCGCTTCAATATTCATGCCCAACGGTCTTTTGTTGCGCAACAGGCATACCTCTTTATCTGGATATTTATCATCTGGCTTATTGTGTTCTTTGTCTTTGATCTCTACAACCTCCGTCGGGTCAATCCCAACCCTCGCAACATCGGTCTGCTTCTGAGCAGCACTGCGTTAAACATTCTGCTGGGTATCGCGTTCTTCTATCTCTTCCCTTCTTCGCATGGCATTACGCCAAAGACCAACCTTGTTATCGTTGCAGGAATCAGTCTCATATTACTGATCGCATGGCGTCGATTGTTCTACCATCTCTTCAGCGTACGCTTCACCCGCACTATTGGTACTGTTGGCACCAGTCCTCTTATCCAGGACTTGCAGCATGAGCTTCAAAAAAATCCACACTTCGGTGAACATGTCACTCACTGGAACAGCATTGCAGAAGCAACACACGACAAGACAGTAAACGTACTGATTGTGGAACATGCCAATCCTCAAGAATTGCTTGCCATTACTCAGAAACTCAATGCGGAAACACTGACACTATCTGAAAGCTATGAAACTTTTTTTGCCAAGATTCCCTTGTCGCTCGTTACTGACGAAAAGGCTGTTACCATAATGACTCGCCACGACAGTAAGGCTATGCATCTTTTCTATCGTTGCATTGAGATATTATTTGCAGTTTTCGTATTAATCATCACTTCCCCTTTTCTCCTTGTTGCTATCATTGCACGCTTGATCGAGGACGGACGACCGATCTTCTTCAATCACGACCGTGTCGGTAAAAATGGAAGAATCTTCACCGTATACAAATTACGTTCCATGAAAAAGGACGCCGAGAAAGACGGTGCAGTTTGGGCAGAAGAAAAGGATCCTCGTATCACCACCCTGGGCAAAATCCTTCGCAAGACCCATATCGATGAAGTGCCTCAAATGTTCAACATTATCAAAGGTGACATTGCCCTTGTTGGTCCTCGCCCAGAACGCCCTGAGTTCGTATCACGACTTGAACAGGAAATCCCCTACTACTTCCTTCGCCACACTATCCGTCCAGGCTTTACCGGTTGGGCTCAAATCAAATACCGCTATGCACGTACAGTCCTTGATGCGCAGGAGAAGTTCGAGTACGACCTCTACTACATTAAGAATAAAAATCCTTTACTCGACATTGGTATCGTATTAAAGACGCTGCAGATTATCTTTACACACTAATCATGGAAAGGCTAAAAAATTTTCTCCTCAAGAATAGTGGCACAAAGCAGACTATTGCCAAAAACACCATATGGCTTTTTCTAGGTGATATTGCAGGTAGATTATTAAAATTGACCCTTATCATATTTGCAACCAGAATCCTTGGCGCGAATGGCTGGGGAACATTTTCATACACTCTTGCCTTTGTATCAGTCTTTTATGTTTTTTCCGATATAGGCATCAATACATTTATCACCCGCGAGCTCTCCCGAGAGAGTTTTAATAAGTACCAATATTTATCTGCATCTTTGCTCATAAAGGTCATTCTTCTATTATTTTCTTTTGTAGTCTCCTTATTTCTTATTCCACATTTTGCCACAATCCATGTCGGCATTCACATTATCATTGCATTAGCCCTGCTAAATTTCTCTGACTCTATTCGCGAATTTGCATTCTCGGTTAATCGTGCGCTACAGAAAATGGAGCGTGAAGCTTTCATTAAAATCCTGATGAACTTCATCATTTGCGTCCTAGGCATTGCCCTTCTTCTTTTTCATGCCACACCACTTTCGCTTGCAATCGCGTACGCAACAGGGAGTATCGTTGCCAGTATCATTGCCATCGTAATCCTTACGCCGGAAATCAAAAATATTCAGTGGCATTTCCCTTTTAGAACCATCAAGACAATACTTGATTTTGCATGGCCCTTCATCGCTACCACTCTTTTCATGACCGTAATAGTGAACATTGACACTATCATGCTGGGGCAACTGAAATCTGCTGCAGAAGTAGGCTTGTATGCAGCAGCAGAACGCATCGTGCAATTTTTGGCCATTATTCCAGTGTTCATTAGTCTTGCTACTTTTCCGCTTATGACGAAGGCCGAGGGAGACGCCGCTGCCTCAGGTCGCATGTTTGAAAAGATCATGGCCATTATTCTAGTATTGGGAATCCCTGTCGTTGTAGGAGGATTTCTTTTTAGCGGCACTATTATGAGCGTAGTGTTTGGCCCTTCATATGTAGCAGGTACACTTGTTATGGCAATTTTAATGTTCTCACTTCTTGCCGATTTTCCAAACATCCTGATTGGCAACGTTGTCTTTGCAAAGGATCTGCAGAAGAAATTTATTTTTGCCACTGCCTTGGGCATGACTGCCAATGTGGCGTTAAACCTCTATCTCATTCCTCGGTACGGAGCAGTAGGCGCGGCAACGTCAACAACCCTATCTCAGCTTTTTATTATGACCCTTAACTGGATCAATCTAAAAAGATTTGTCTCCTTTAGTATTGTTCCAAAGCTTGGGAAAATTGCCTTGGCAACCATGGTTATGGCACTCATTATCGTAGGTTGTACGATGCTTCATCTTTTCTTTGTATTCACCATTATTATTGCCAGTGTCGCATATGTGGTCATGCTATACAGCACCAAAGAAGCAGCCCTGCAGGAAATACTGTTGATAGTGAAAAAACAATAGGTTAGTATAGATTATATGAAAACAATCAGCGTGTGCATTCCGACCTATGAAATGGGAGGCCATGGACATGTCTTTTTAAAACAGAGCCTGGATATATTATGTCATCAAACGTACAAAGATTTTGATGTAGTTATTTCTGACCATTCTCAAGACAACTTTATTGAAGAAGCCTGCAAAGAATACGAGGGTAAGCTGACTATTCATTATGTTAGGAATATGGAAAAGCGCGGCAGCTCTTCTGCAAACATAAACAATGCCATTAGGAATGCTACAGGACAGCTTATCAAGATTCTTTTTCAAGATGACTTTCTCTATCATGATAATGCTCTTGCTGATATTGTCAGTTCTTTTAATATCGAAAAAGATCACTGGCTTGTCACAGCCTGCATTCACTCCAGGGACGGCAAAAAATTTTATCGCCCGTTTTATCCTCGGTATACTGCAAACATTCATCTTGGCCACAACACCATTAGCTCTCCTTCTGTTCTCACTATCAAAAATGATAAGCCCCTCTTATTCAACGAAGATCTTATCTGGCTTATGGATGTTGAATATTACAAACGATGTTATAACGCTTTTGGTGAACCAACCATCCTGAATACCATTACCGTAGTAAATCGAACAGGGGCACATCAAGTTAGCAATATCTTGGCCACTCGTACCCTACAAAGAAAGGAATTTCTTCAGGTTCTCAAGACATATGAACATGGACAGCTTTTTTGGTATTATAGAAGCAAGTACTTTCTTACAGAGTTAGCAAAACGTCTCTTGAGAAGAACCTAATATGTTAGTTACCGAATTATACAAAGGGCAAGGCTTGGGCAACCAGCTTGCATGCTATATTGCCACACGCGTTTTTGCCACTGATAAAGGGTATGATTTTGGCATCCAGTATCCTGAAAATTTTAAAGGATTGGATTTTCTCAGCTTGGATTTCGGTAAAACTGTAATTGGAGGCAAAGGTCCGCAAGGTGGCCCTCCTCTTGAGTTGCCCGTTGGTATTACCCATTACTATGCTGAACGAAAAATCATCCATCCAAACGGATCTGATATTCGCACATACGACCCGCAACTCGTTTTTGTTCAGGATAATACAAAAATCGATGGACTGATGCAGGATGAACAATATATTCTTCATCACAAAGATGCTATACGAGAATGGCTTAAAGTTAACCCTGAGTATGACTGCTACGAATATGCAGATGAAAATACATGCGTAATTAATTTTCGCGGAGGTGAATACGCTCGCCATGCAGAGTTTTTCCTGAGGAAGAAATACTGGCATGATGCTGTTATGCATATGCGAAAGATCAACAAAAACTTTCGTTTTATTGTCATTACTGATGATACCTATACAGCCAAAAAGTTTTTTCCTGACTTTGATGTTTTTCATTTCACTATCGGAAAGGACTATTCAATAATAAAAAATGCGCACTATTTGATTCTTTCAAATTCAAGTTTTGCGTGGTTCCCCGCTTGGCTTAGTACTAATGTAAAATATTGCATAGCTCCAAAATACTGGGCACGTCATAATATTTCTGATGGTTATTGGAGTTTGGGATACAACATAACTTCAGGATGGCACTATCTTGATAGTGACGGTGTATTGTCTGACTATGACACATGCCTACAGGAACTGCAGCAGTATATGCAGGATCATAAAGAGTTATATGACCCGGGACATGTAAATGAACCAGCGATTGCGCAAAAGCATACTCTTCGATCACTAGCGCGCGAACATGCTCCCGCATGGCTAAAGAACTCTGTTAAGTCTATATTGAATGAGTACAAAAATACTGTGTCATTTGTTCGTAAGCCATTAGATTCATACGGGGAAAAAAAGCGTCAAAAAACTTGGCTCTCACAAATTCAAATCGCAGAATATAGGAAGACAATCAAAGTGTACGATGTCTTTAATTTTTTTAATGAGCTTGAGGTACTTGATATACGCCTACATGTATTAAATGATCATGTTGATTACTTCGTATTAGTTGAATCTACTCTGACTCACTCAGGATTACCTAAAGAATTATATTACGAAAAGAATAAACATTTATTCAAAGAGTTCGAACATAAAATAATACATTATGTGATCGATACACCTTTAAAAGATTTTGAAGATGCTGAACAGCGCCTGCTTAATCCTGTATTGCCAGCTTTAGAAAGGAACATACTTGAAATGGCACTTTCTTCAGATGGTATTGGTCCAGGAGAAACCAGTTTTCTACGTGATTATTACGAGAAAGAATCTGTTAAAAAAGCATTGCTTAATCTTAATGACAATGATTTTTGTTTTGTATCTGATTTAGACGAAATTTGGAATCCGGATGAAGTTATCGATTATTCAAAAGATGACCTATATAAGTTTCGCCAAACACCATATATGTACTTTTTGAACAATCGATCTAATGAAGACTGGACTGGGTGGACTGGAACTATTGCTACAAAATACAAAAATATTAAAAATGCTTGTCTTAATGACCTTCGTACATTTCGCAAAAGTAAAAATAAGTATACAATTATTCGCAACGGCGGCTGGCATTTTACCTTTCAAGGGGGCGCGCAGCGCATAAAGACAAAGATTGAGAGCTATAGTCATCAAGAAATAAACAACAGCGAGACGAAAGATTCCATATTCGATACAGTGTCAAAAAATAAAGACGTTCGCGGTAAAGGAATACGATTTTGGATAGATGAAAACGACTTACCACCTTACATTTTAGAAAACAAAGAAAAATTTAAAGAGTTATTAAGATGAATAGAACTGAAATAATAAATACACTTATCAAAAAGAATAATTACAAACGGTACTTGGAAATTGGCGTTAATACCCCTGCCCAGCCAGGATATAGTCATACCAGTATACAAGTAGAAACGAAACATGGAGTAGACCCTAATGTCGATACTAATTTTCGAATGACCTCTGATGATTTTTTTGCGCAGAATAAAGAACGGTACGATATTGTTTTTGTAGATGGTCTACATACTTTTGAACAAGCATACAAAGATATTATTAATGCACTAACTTGTCTCTCAGAAAACGGCACTATTGTAGTACATGACTGTAATCCTCGCCGAGAGATTACCCAGAGAGCTGTTAGAGCTTCTAGTGTATGGCATGGAGATGTTTGGAAAGCTATCTTGAAACTTCGTATGGAAAATCCAAATGTAACTGTTTATACAATTGACGCTGATGAAGGCTGTGCCATTATTCAAAAAGGAAATCAATCATTGTATGCGCCAAACAGTGCAGATCCATATACATACTACTACTTTAAAAAGCATAAAAAAGACATCCTTGATCTTATTAGTGTAAAAACTTTTAAAGAAAAAATGGGGCTTCCTGTTTCTTGGTTTGAGAAAATATTCTAGAGACGTTTATACGTTTTTTGAATAAAATATACTATCTTTTTTGGTATAGGAAATACACTGAGTATACTGAACCCTACAATTCTTATCTGTAAAATAATCATTGCTACGAGGAAACGTGGATACTTTTTATGATATTGACATGCAAGCCTTTTCACTCTTTTTGCCTGAATCAGTCTATTCTTAAATGTTATAGAGCTTGAATGAGCAGTTAAGCTAGTACTAACGAGCGGTATGTTTGCAAACTTTCCCACCATGCCTAATGCAAGCCATAGAGCATAATCTTCAATATGTCTAACGTTTTCATTTTCGTCATACCCTCCGCTTTTTTTAAGTGCTTCAATTCGCATCATAATTGTAGGATGGAGAAAACAGTTTTTAGATAAGAGTCGGCCTCTAATTGCTGAGTCAGTTTCTGGCATTGAATAAGTAGCCAGACGTGCGCCTTTTTCGTCAACAAGTATTGCATTTGTACCTACCAGTACATAATCTGAATGATTATCAAGAAATGTAACTTGTGTATCCAATTTACTACTATCAATCCATCTATCATCATCATCTAGTCGAGCAACATATTCCCCTCTTGCCATAGCTAGACCGTTATTTAGGGTTTTTTGAATACCAAGATTGTATTGGTTTTGAACAAAGATAATTCTTTGATCTTTCGCTGCATAAACTTTAGCAATAGACGCTGTATCATCCGTTGACCCATCATCAATGATGAGCAGCTCCCAATCTGCAAACGTCTGCAATAGTACGCTCTCAATGGCATTAGTTATATACTGAGTGCCATTGTATGTAGGTAGAATTATACTTATTTTTGGTAATTCCATTGTGTAATTGCTAAAGCCAGTAGTATCCAAAA
The DNA here is from genome assembly GCA_029288805.1 of Candidatus Nomurabacteria bacterium. Classification (GTDB taxonomy): domain Bacteria; phylum Patescibacteriota; class Minisyncoccia; order Phycocordibacterales; family UBA9973; genus UBA4124. The sequence goes on along the minus strand of JARIGO010000015.1, from coordinate 20,030 downwards.
GATTGTAAGAATTAGGCTGTCATTAAAGAATATAGACAGAGTTAGGCTAAATAAGGCGCCAAATACTGCATATGTATTTACATTATTCAAATTTTGTATAGTAAACAGTATTCTTTTAAATCCGAATATAAGTAGGCACGCAAAGCTTATCAGACCGATTATGCCCCCCCATAGCAACATCTCAATGTAAGTATTATGAGGACCCGGTCCATTAAATACTGACTGGCTTGATTGTATGCGGGCAGCCATATGTGTATTAGGTCCAAAACCTAAAGGATTTTTTACTATTGTACGCAGATAATATGCCCAAATATAAACCCTTGATTCAGTCTTAATTGAAACAACCTGAGCTTTAGAAGCATGTTGGATAATCGTAGGAATACTTTGATTCTGAAGTGCGACTGACCCCGACTGGTGTGTTTCTGTATTCAATACTCGATCCAAAGCAATCTTTTTACCTGTATATGGAACACTCAAAAATCCTATACCTACTATTGCCGCAATCAGAATAGTATTAATACTGATTTTTTTCCATGAAGGATTTTTAATTATATACAAAATCCATATCGCCACTGTAGCAATTGCCATACTTAGGATAGCTCCTCGTTCCGCTGTCCAAAATACTAAAGCTACTAACCCTATTGAAAGTAAGCTGTATACTATTTTTTTCCAATTATATTTGGATTCGAATATTGCATGAGTGATGAAAAATAAAATAGGAATAAGCAGAGCCTTTGAAACTATATTTACATTATCAGTAAAACCATTAAATGTATCATTTTGAGCTAAATGAAAATGAGCCGCAATTCCAGGTACAATTAGAAATACAATATATAAGGTTGGTGCAAGTAATGCATATAGGACGTTTTTACTGAAAGCCGCACTATTTCTACTATAGAATAATACAAGTAAAAACGTGGCGACAGAGATTACAAAGTTACCAAATTCCAAGACCATATTAAATGTGGTTGACATATGCAGGAAAAAAGTTGCAACTCCCCACCCAATAAAAATAGCTGCAAATAAAAACAGTAGGGCGATCCAGACTTTCTTTGGAATAGCTATAAAAAATTCTTTTATTTTTTTATTATAAATGACATCTATTATGGCAATTAGGGCAACAATAACAAACACCATCTCAAAAGGTTTCGGTATAAACGAAGATGAAAAACTACCATTTCTAAAAAGTAATAATACAAATCCTATAATGAGAACAACTTTATTTATTTTTTCCAATGATATTTTCATATGTTAACTATTTATTTTATAAAACTTCCCTTGCGCTCCATCTCTTAAACCTTTTATTGCATACCGGATCATAGCCATGTTCTTATTGCGCCACACCTGTTTGGTGCAAACATTAAAGAAAAATGACACCAGATATACATTGAATAACTTTTTATTGTAGAGATTATATTTCTTAAGGTATTCTTTTACGAGAAATTGATTTCTGATTGCATAGTATATAAAAGTTGAACTAAGTTTTTCATTTAATGGCACCAATTTTTGTATATATGCATCCTTAATAAAAGTTACATTTGTAAACAAGGATGCGAGAAAGCCATATGTAGTATCATCAGATACAATGAAAAAACGCTTATCTGGATATCCGATATTCTCAACAATGTCACGATGAATGAGCATACCTTCAAAGCAGCCAATATTAACAAACGTAAAATCTTTGCCGTTTTTGAAAGAAATATTGTTCATAAATGTAGCCGCTCCTGTCGCTGGGTCAAAAACTGACTCCCACAAAAATTCTTTACCGTCACTATATACTTTATTTGGATGGATACATTTAGATATATGTTCGTATTTCAGCATTGTTTCCAAACAAGTAGTAATTGGCGAAATATCATCATCGAGCAACCAAATCCACTCTGTGCCATCCTCATAAGCACGCCTTACTCCTTCATAAAATCCACCGGTACAACCAGTATTTTCTTCTAGATGAACAATGGTAACAGTATTATTATCATTAAATGCTTCTTGAAGGACATTGATTGTTCCGTCTGTTGAGTTATTATCAATAATAAGTATACGATCAACTTTTCTAGTTTGATTCAAGACGCCCTGAATACACTTCAAGACCATATCTTTTCTATTAAACGTAACAACGACAGCTGTAATTTTTATATCTTGCTCCATAGTATTAACACGTTGACCCACCTTCTAAAGAAGAGAACATATCCAAAGCATTTCTAAATGCTTGATCCATATTGAAATACTTATAATTAGCTAACCTTCCTACAAAATATATCCCGGCATCCTCAAGCTGTTCAGCTGCTGCCTGGTATTGAGCATATATAATTCTATTACGTTCTGATGGAACAGGATAGTACGGTTCTCCTTCATCTGTTGAGTATTCTCGAGAAATAGTGGTTTGAGGATGAATCTGACCTGTAGCGCGTTTGTACTCCACGATACGAGTATATGGCACATCAAGCGAAGGATAGTTTTCCTGTGCTTTTAGCTGATACCATTCCTGGTTAAGAGTTTCGAATTCAAACCGCAATGAACGATACTCCAGTATGCCATGCATATGATCAAAGTACTGATCAATTTTTCCGGTAAAAAATAGCTTCTGAAATGAAATTACCTCATTCTTAATATCAGACCATTCGGTACCAAGCAGGATATCGATACGATCACCTTGTATCATGGCCTCGAACAATGCCGTGTAGCCTTTTGCGGGCATGGCTTGATACTGGTCTGTAAAATACCGGTCATCGGTGTTAGTACGGATAGGAATTCTGTTGGTCACTTCAGGAAATAGCTCTTCGGGGCTTTTTCCCCACTGCTTGGTGGTATACCCTTTAAAAATATACTCATACAAATCTGGTCCCATGCGAGCCAGCACTGCCTCTTCCGCATTTTTTGGGTGCTCTATTGGCACTGCATGCTCTGCAAGCCAATGTTCAACATCATTTTCATTTTGCAATGTCTCATTACAAAGAATGTTAATGGTATTTCTATTTACCGGAATAGGAAATGTCTTTCCTTGATAATGGCCGATAACTCGATGTTCATAAGGATGCCACAATGAAAAATTATTCACGTACTTCCAAACGCCTTCGTCATTAGTGTGAAAATAATGAGGCCCGTACTTTGATACTAAAATTCCAGCCTGATTGATAAAGTCATAACAGTTACCGCCAATATGATCATGCTTTTCAACTACCAACACCTTCTTTCCAGCAGACGCGTACCGTTCAGCGAGTGTTAACCCGGATATGCCAGCACCCACAATAACAATGTCATACTGCTCTTCAGCGCTAATTGTCTCTATATACTTTGCCATATTATATTCTCACCCATCCGTCAGGAATAAGGTCTGAGGTATTAATCTTTTCATTTCCAAACCATCGTTTTGGAGCGACCACTATCTTTTCAGGATTGGTACCGAGCCATGCTCCCCACCACGCAAATGTACTGTTTGATATGACGAAATGGCTGCATTCTTTCATGATAAGCATGTGTCCCTCCCATTTCTCACCTTTGTACTCATTACCTATGAATGTGGTGGGTATATCAAAATGCATGTGTTCCTTGCACCATTCAAGATCATCTGAGAGAACGTATAGAGCAGTAATATTTTTTTTACTTCGAATGTACGCTATAGCCTCGTTGTAGTATTCCATTCCAAGCGCACCATGAAAATTCTTATCAGCCATATCAGTTCTGCGAACAAATAAGCACAGCGATTCACCAGCATGAATTTGATTAACTAATGCCTGAGCAGCTTCGGACAATGGCTTTACTGGCGTAAAATCCTGCAGCAACACATCCCGTATGGACTGAAAGTATTTTTCACTCTGCCAAAAGCCTGACAGATATATGTCGCCTTTTGCCATTAAAACCTTTTGATCAAATTGGTATTTTTTTTCCCATCCTGGCAGAAATGCCATCTTGCGAAGTACCGCATCGATCACGAGCATGGTCTTCCCGCTTAGTATGGGACGCTGCCACCATTTCATATCCTCCGGATTTGCGATGGTAGCGTTGATATTAAACACATCGAGATCAAACGTTCGAAACACAAAATGCGGACGTAAAAAATTCGGCATTCCAATGCGATGATCTATAAAAGTAGTATCGATCTTCAATTCAGTGTCATTATCAATAGCAAGCCTTCGTCCAAGCGCATACTGAAACATTTGATTCCCCATTCCTCCTGACAGTCGTACCGTGATCATACTTTTTATTGTAACACCTTCCTAAAGTCTACCGCCGACTGATAGTTAGCATTGAGGCTAATAGCCTTATCGAGCATAGTTTTTGCCTCATTAGTTTTTCCTTCATATACGAGTGTTTGAGCATACGAAAAGTAAATCTGAGGATCGGTTGGTGACAGCACAAATGCTCTCTTGGCATAGATATCCGCATGAGCAAGCTGGGCCTTATCGCCTGTCAGATAAAATTGCAGATTTTCCAATTGCACCAATGACAATGTTAAATGATAGTCATATGGCTTGGTAATCCATACCGGTACTACCGCCGCAAACAATGCATTAAGTTCTTGTGATGCCACTTTTTGATAGAGAGGATTTTGCTTTATTGCCGCCTCTTGTGATTGATAAGAAAAGAACAAAGGATCAGTATAAAACTCAACATCAGTATCGACAGCGTACGATCCAGGTGAATGAAAAAGATGTTGGTACATACCTGCTCGAGCATCACTGTGGGCATCTGCTACCGTTTGAAATTCTTCTACTTTTCTTGCTGGTAAATATGCACAATACAGCCATACAGGAAACATCACTACCAGTATCATCATGCCAATGATATATATCTGGGTTGTATTAGAAACAAAAGGCTTGTGATCATTGTTTGTCGACGAAAATCCTGCGATAACGGCAATGACAAAGAAGAACATGACATAACTTACGATGGAGTCATATATCATTTGCTGCTGTATGAAGAAAGCAACAAGCATGCCAGCAAACAACGCGGTAGTTTTGGCATCGAATACATTCTTCTTATATAGCTGCGACAACCCAATAATGATGCCAGCGAGTACAAAAAGGTAACATACAAAACCTATTATTCCCCCATTTATCAAAACTTCCAGTGTATTGTTGTGTGGGTGTAGCGCCCAGACTTCATTGCCATGTCCTGGACTAAATACTATAGGGTTAAGATATTTTTGATAGACGACATGATAATTTTCTGGCCCCCAACCCAACAAAGGTCTGTCTTTGATACCCTGCACTGCTTCCTGCCAGTCAATAGTTCTATTGCCTCCCTCAGTCACAAAGAACTGATGGAGCGTGGTGGTCGGTGACGCTATATCCTTTATGGCAAAACCTGCAATCAATACGCCGATAATTAACCCAACCAAACCAATGGCTTGCATGCTTCTTTTACCTTTGCGAAGACTAAGCCAAAGAAATAAGCTAAATAACAACCCAGCAATCACTGCAATTGCAGCAATGCGCGCTTCGCCAAGGAATAAATATGACGATGACAGCTTCACCCCTTTCCATATCCCAACATTAAAATAAATTGGGCTTAACACGATGATGCCAATGCCTAGATAGTACAGAATCTTTTTATACATCTTTTGTTCCTGAGCGATCAAGACAATCGTCAAAAACACTGAGAAAACAAAATACGATCCGACAAGCAAGGAATTTCCCATCATGGCTCCTCCGGAAGAACCATTTAACATTTTTGAATTAGTCTGCACTACGCCGTTTACTCCTGTGAAAAAAGTAAAGATTGCCAATACTACTGACGCAAAAAGATTTGCTTGGATAATACCGGTAAGAATTTTTTTCTGTTGAACGCGAATTATCGACGCCAAGATAACGGTGAAGAGTAAGACATGATAAAGCAGCAATAGTCCGGTACCGCTTTCTACCGTTGAAAAGAATGATGTTGCCGGATCAACTCCAACGATAGCGCTAACAGTAAGGGATGCGAGGAGCATAACAGCAGGTAGCAAAAACAATACGTTCTTTTTGGTAAGACGATACCGATGATCATTCAACAATAACCATCCCCACAACACTGTTAATAGACCAACCGCACCGATGAAAAAATATTCCTTTGAAGTGACATATGACGCTGCCCTTCCTGAGAAATACAGCAACGGTAATACCGCAAATATTCCCCCTATAACTATCTGAACAAGTCTTTCTAAGAAAGATCGCTTAATAACTGCTGCACCGCCCTTCTTGGCCATAATTGCCTTATTATACACGCAGACCTAAAAACAAAAAACTCCCCGAAGGGAGTTTTTTGTTTTACATCTTTACGATGGAATGATCGTTAATCTGAAGATTACTGACCAGCCATGTAAGCTGTGCGGAACTGATTAGTGTTCAAACCTGCAGTGTATGTACTGTAAGTTGAAGAACTATCATTTGTGTTGTTGTTTACGTTAACCAACTGAGCACGGTATGAACCTGATGCTGAAGGAGTGTAAGTAACAACAAGGTTGAATGTCTTAGTCTGGCCAACAGGAATTTGGTAATTACCGTTAGTGTCAGGAGTAAGAGCATCGTTACCAGTGTAACTGATAGTTGCACTAGCACCTGATGACTGCAATGCAGAACCGTTATCAACAGCGTACTGAACGTATGCGCCTGCAGTAGCAGTAGGATTATTTACTGTACCTGCACTTGTAAGGCTAGTTGCTGATGGAACGTAAGCAGTTGTACCGTAAGCAGTTACAGAGAAAGGAATAGTCATTGTGAAGATTCCGTGTGACTGTGAACCACCTGGGTTTGAGTAACTGTTTGTTGTTGTACCAGCAGCAGCAACGTTAATACCGTTTACATAGAAGTAAGTCTTAGAACCAGTTGTTGAACCAACTAGGTAAGTACTGTTCGCTGTAAGACGGTTGTTGTTTGCATCGTAAGCCTGAACAGCAAGTGTGTTTGTACCAGTGATTTCAGCAGTTGCATAAGTACCAGCAGCTACTGTTGTTCCATCAATAGTATTGATGTCACCCTTGATAGTGAACACGTTTGTTGATCCAGTTGGGATAGCAAGACCGTTATTTGTGAAGTTAGTAAATGTTACTGTTGCACACTTAGCGCCAGAAACACCGTAGAAACTTGAGTCAGATGCACATGTACCACCTGCAGGAACTGTCTCTGAGTCGATCAAAGCACCTGCTGAGTTGTACAAGCGAACTGTACTTACAACATCACTAACGTTTGTACCAGAACCAGTGTTCTTAACTGCAACTGTTACAGGAAGACTCTGGATTGATACGTTTGAACCTTGAGCATTCAAGTCAACCATAGCAAGAGTTACACCATTAGTGTGAGCTGATGATGAAGCCTGTGCTGTGTGGTCTGTTGAATCATTTACATCCTTAGTAACATTGAGCTTGATACTTGAAGCAGAAGCTGCAGTGTCAAAAGTGAATGTAGATGAACTCAAGTTAGAATCACTAACAGAGTACTGGAATGCAGAACCTGTTGAGTCACTGTAACGGATTGAAGTTCCAGTGATAGTGAATAGGTTGTGAGTTGAACCAAGGTTAGCAGAGTCAATCACTGGAAGTGCTGAAACTGCGATGTACAAGTCACTAGTTGTGTTTGGATTAAGCACTGCACCATTCAAAGGAATGTATGCAGAGTAAGCCTGGTTGTATACAGTGAAAGAAGATGCAGGGAGTGAACCAACCTGAACACCATTCAACCATACTGATACATTGTTAGCATACTTAGTGAACATGTAGTCACCTGAAGTCTGAGTGTTCTTGAAAGTAACATTCAAACCTGTAAGGTTACCAGTACCACCTGCACCAGTAACGATGCGGAGGTCAGCAACCTGGTGATTTGAGTCACCTACACCAACAGTAGTAGCTGTGTAGCCTGATCCACCAGTAACCTGGTTGATACTAAGAGGGCCACCAGTTACAACTGATGAACTTGAAGAACAAGCCTGACCAGTTGTTGAACTGAAGCCTACTGAAGATACGCAACCAGCTGGGAATACTGTTGTTGCAGGAGTACCTGAACAAGGAGCACCAGTAGTTGTACTGTAACCAGCAGTTGAAACACATCCAGCAGGAAGACCTGTTGAAACTGTTCCAGTTGAAGATACAAGAGCAAGCTTAGCGCCTGTGATTGCACCAACTACGCCATCAGCCTTAAGGCCGTTAGCAGCTTGGAAACACATAACTGCAGCCTTTGTCTTTGCGCCAAAGGTTGTAGATTCGAAGCCAGCTGATCCAACTCCAGTTGCAGCAACTTTACATGAAGTCATGTTAAGTGTCTGTTGAAGTGAAACAACCTGAGCACCTTTACTACCCATTTTAAGAGTAGAAGTTTGTACGTAAGCAGCAGAAGCTGAAGCACTTACTACGAGAGTAAGAGCAAGAGCAGCAGCAGCACCTACGACAAATTTTGTAAATTTATTCATAGATTATTTTAGAATTTTATTAATCATCAATGCCTGATGCACTATCGACAAATAGTACGAACAAAGATGTTTTTTCCTACAGAACGTTTTTATTACGCTCGAGCAGAAAAGTTGTAATTTGCAGATTGCAATGAATTACTGCATTGCGTATCTGCCGTGTCGACAAGGCCGATATCATGTCTTCGGACCCTTCCTCACATACTATATATAGTATGTGAGGAGAGAGTACAGAAAACAAAAGAGCGGTCGCCGAAAATTTCGTAACGAATATCTTTTGAAAGATCTCTATTATTAGATTTTCAATGACCATTCAATTTCGTGATTTTCATCACGATTGCTTTCTGCACTCTTCATGACCCAATTGCTTGAGCCAATCCGGGACAGAAAGACAGTTATCATAATAACACAATAATCCTTTTAAGACTAGCGTATTATGACCTGCTTAGTATAGCACTGCCTTTGCGTCTAGCAAAAATAAATCGTGGAAAACCACTTAGTAACAAGACGATCCTGCATACAAATTATTACAATGGTATGCAGGATCGTCTAAGCTACAGTTAGTTCACAGCCATGTACACTGACCACCGTTTCTCCCCTCTCTTTGTGATCTTCCCTGCCTGAACTAATGCTCCAAGTTCGCGCTGAATTGTCTTCTCACTCGTGTCCGAAAAGAGCGCAGAAATGTCTTTGATACTGGCCGACTTTCGTTCGTTAATAAAGGACAAAATTGTATCCTGTCTTTTTGATTTATTTTCATTTATTAAAGGAATCTTCAGGGGGTTATGGATAGTTATCGGACGAGATGTATAGGAAGACTGTGGGACAGGTCGCTTGGCTGGAAGGGTGTCTTCAAGGACAGAAGACGTCGTGAAGAGATGAGAGATGGTGTCGGGTTCGGTAGTAACTTGGATGACAAAGTGACGGAGTTCGAGAGAGATGATGGATGCATTTTTTTCGGAGATCAAACCGGCAATAACAGCAGAACCAAGAAGGGTTTCGATGGCACGTGCAGCGGAGGTTTTGTAGCCTTCATGCTCACTGGTACTGAGTGCCACTGCATGTGTCCGTAACGCAATTTTGAGTGGATCAGTATCGGACAGATGAGCAGAAACAAGGTACAGTGCTGCCGCAATTTTTTGACCTTTAGATGTGTCTTTTATTTTTTGCTTTAAATTTTGGTAGTTATTTGTATCCATTTTTTGTCCGTTATTTGTCCTTTATCTTGCGATGTATTGGACAACGTACCGGCAGTATACGCTTCATTATTCTATTGGACAAGGGGTCCGTTATGTCTAATAAATCCTTATATACCAATAGTTTTTACTGATTTAAGGTGATATACTGTTGGGACGTACAGCTATGGCTAATAAGAAGCAATCTTCAAAGAAAACTAATAATCAAAAGGCTTCCTCTACTACCAACCATGTCGTTACCGGTCTGCTACTTATATTAGTAGGACTGATCGCATTGGGAGGATTTTTTGGAGCTGCAGGAGTAGGCGGTTTTGTTATATCCGAGGGTTCTTTTTACCTTCTCGGAGTAGGCAAATACATCATTCCTATTGCCCTCCTTTCGGGCGGCATTCTTGTTATCAGCAAGCGCAAACTCGAGGCTAGCGCCCGGGAGGTCATTACTGCTGTAGTCGGATTACTGTCACTCTTAACCCTTGCCTCACTCTACGATAATACCTGGGGCGGTATCGTTGGAAAGGTGCTTTCAAGCCCATTGCTTGGTGCCTTTGATACCCTCTTTTCTAGCATCATTCTCGTCTTCATTGCAGTAGCATCTTTTGTATTATTCTTCGACCGTACACCAAACCTTTTCCCATTCTTTAGTGGACTAGGAAACAAGCTTGGATCATTGTTTGGCAGAAGAGAAAAAGTGCTTGTAGATACCGATGACTACGAAGAGGATTATGTTCCCCCAAATGCCATTCTCGACACTCCTCACGGTGTGCCACCGGCTGTTAAAGCTGAGGCAGTAAAAGCCGCTCCTAAGGAGATGACTATCAACGATTCTTCTCTTGGCCAGGAACTTATCATCGACCCTAAAAAGCATTCCGCTTCATTCGGTGCATACACTCCTCCACCACTAAACTTGCTCAATGGTGACAGTGGCAAGGCTAACGTCGGTGACGTCAAAGCTAATGCAAACATTATTCGTCGTACCCTTTCTAACTTCGGTATTGAAGTTGAAATGGACGAAGTGACTATCGGACCAACAGTCACTCGATATGCCCTGAAACCCGCTCAAGGCGTGAAGCTTTCTCGTATCGTTGGACTACAAAATGACATGGCATTGGCCCTTGCTGCTCACCCACTTCGTATCGAGGCACCGATCCCAGGCAAGAGTTTGGTTGGTATCGAAATCCCAAACAAGACGAAGGCAACGGTTGGTCTTGCTGGTCTCCTTGCTGACCCGTCATTCTCACAGGAAAAGAAGCCACTCATGGCTGCCCTTGGACGAAACATTGCTGGTAAGCCAGTGATCAAGAGTATTGCCAAGATGCCGCACTTGCTTATCGCGGGTACAACTGGTTCCGGTAAGTCTGTGACTATCCATGCCATCATTACATCGCTCCTCTACCGTCATGGACCAGACGACCTTCGCTTTATCTTCGTCGACCCAAAGCGCGTGGAGCTTACCTTGTACAACTCTATTCCTCACCTCCTCACTCCGGTTATTACGGAACCAAAGAAGGCTATCTTGGCGTTGAAATGGGCTGCTACTGAAATGAGCCGTCGTTATGACATCCTTGAAGGTGAATCAGTTCGTGACATTGATTCGTATCATAAGATGTACGAGAAGGAATTTGCGAAACCAGACAGTACCCAGGATCGTATGCCATATATCGTCATCATCATTGATGAGTTGGCGGATATCATGCAGGCGTATCCTCGTGAATTGGAAGCTGCCATTGTGCGTCTTGCGCAAATGTCTCGTGCCGTTGGTATTCACCTCATTCTCTCTACTCAGCGTCCAGAAGTGAACGTTATTACTGGTTTGATTAAGGCCAACGTACCATCTCGTATCGCCCTTCGCGTCCCTACTGGTATCGACTCCCGTACCATCTTGGATACAACTGGTGCTGAAAAGCTCTTGGGACAAGGTGACATGCTCGCCGTTGTCGGTGGTGACAGTCAGGCTGAACGTCTCCAAAGTGCCTTTATTACTGAAGACGAGGTTAAAAGCGTGGTAAAATACCTCAAGAATGCCTTCAAAGACGACGTTCGCGACACCATCGAACTCAGTGGCACTGTTGGCGGAGCTGGAGAAAAGACCATGTTTGGAGCTGATATTGGTGATGACGCTGACGATGAGCTCTATGAAGAAGCTCGTACTGTGGTCATGGAAGCTGGTAAGGCTTCAACCTCATACATTCAGCGCAAGCTTAAGGTTGGCTATGCTCGTGCCGCCCGTCTTATCGATATGCTCGAAGAACGTGGTATTGTGGGACCAGGAGACGGCGCAAAGCCTCGTGAAGTACTTGTTGGCGGCATGAAAGACGCTGTTTCTGACGAAGTAGCAGAAGAGATGGGACTCTAAAATATATGAAAAAGATTATCGGAAAATTAACGTTAGTGACGATATTGGTAGGCGTATTGGTAGCTGGTTTTCTTGGCTTGGTTATTTATAACGTCAAAGATATGGTATTCGGCACTCCATTTACCGTTCATACTTCCGCAGATGGCAGCACTATCCCCGATTCATATGTACCTATTAGTGGTACAGCTGCTCATGCCAAGCAAATCAGTATCAATGGCCGCACTGTCGGTATTGACCCTCAGGGTAATTTCTCTGATGGCGTCATTCTCTCACCGGGGTATAATATAGTAGAGGTAGATGAAATAAATCAGTTTGGACGAGAAAAGAAAGATATCTACCACTGGGTAGCGACTCCTTCCCCTTCAGTTGCTCAGAACGACGTTACCCCTTATCAGCGTTAATACTTAATATACATTTACTGTTATGGCAAAAAAATCAGCACCTAAAGAACATAACGCTTCAATTGAAGATACAATCAAGTCTCTACAGACAAAGTTCGGTGAAGGAGCCATCATGAAACTTGGCGAAACACCAAAAGTGGCAGTATCAGCCATCCCTACCGGCTCTATTGGTCTCGATATTGCACTTGGCATTGGAGGACTTCCACGCGGACGTATTATCGAAATATTTGGACCAGAGTCATCCGGTAAGACTACCCTTGCCTTGCATGTTGTAGCCGAAGCTCAGAAAATGGGCGGTGTGTGTGCGTATATCGACGCTGAACACGCTATGGATCCTGACTATGCCGCAAATATCGGCGTAAAGATCAATGAACTTCTGATCTCTCAGCCAGATACTGGTGAGCAAGGTCTTGAAATCACTGAAAGTCTTGTACGCAGTGGCAAGATCGATGTTATTGTCGTCGACTCTGTGGCTGCTCTTACTCCAAAGGATGAAATCGAAGGAGATATGGGTGCACAACACATGGGTAAGCAGGCTCGTTTGATGTCACAGGCACTTCGTAAGCTTACCGCCATCGTTGCTCGCTCAAACACCATCGTGATCTTCATCAACCAGATCCGTATGCAGATCGGCGTGATGTTTGGTAACCCTGAGACTACTCCAGGAGGTAAGGCATTGAAGTTCTATACATCAGTGCGTCTTGATATCCGTCGTATTGCCCAGATCAAAAAGGGTGACGAAGTTGTCGGTTCTCGTACTCGCGTAAAGGTAGTGAAGAACAAGGTCGCTGCCCCATTCAAGCAGACAGAGTTCGATATCATCTATGGTGAAGGCATTTCCCTTGAAGGCGAACTACTCGCACTTGGTGAAAGTCTTGGCGTGATCAAAAAGAGCGGTACGTCATACTCATACATTCCAAGCAATCCTCCAAAGGCTTCTAAGGCTAAAGGCAAGAAGGGCGAAGAAGAGTCCCCTGCTGAGGATGGCGAAGAAGCTGGTTCAGAAGGCGAAATCAAGCTCGGTCGTGGATACGATGCTAGTCGTGTCTTCATGCGCGAGAACCCAAAGATTCGTGATCAGATAAAAAAGGAGGTCCAGAACCGCCAAAAGGAAGTTGTAATGACTTCTTCAGGAGAGTAACAGGACTGACTTCGAGCGCATACAAAATCCCTCTTCCAACCCGACGGGCTTGTTCAGTCGGGATTTTGTATGCGCTCTTCGTTAGACAGTATATAAGATATTGCTTTTTTATTGTTTTTATGTTATAATATTGAAAATTAAAACAACATAATAATGACACATTTAACAAATGATTCCCCGTTAAAGGACAAGATTAAGAAAGAAATTCGCGCTGCTGAAGAAATGTACTTGTACACAAACGGCGAAACCATTGCCAGCGTCTTTAGAAAAGCTTTGGTAGCTGATCAGGAAATTGATAAGGAAGATGTTGAAATGCTTATTTCTGCGATACCAGAATGGATTGAACGTCCTATTCTTATCGATATTTTTGCTTCTGACAGAGAACGCAGTGACTTTGAAAAATTCATGTTAAAAAATTACCCGAAAGCAAAGAAGTACTATGATACTAACAAGCTTAGGGCCTCCCTATTACGGTTTGCAGATAGCCTGCTCCAAATGGCTCCATCAATCTTTGTTAACGAAGAATTACGACAAAGGTGGCAACAGGAAATCGCAATCGTTGAGCAGGACAAGGAACACGTGGAGGATGGTGAAAAACTCATAAAGAGTACGTACGAGATAAGTTACGATACCGAAGCCCGAGTTCATTACATGGCAAAAATGACAGTCCTGTTAAATGAGATATGTATATGTTATATACAATCCAAACTGACCCCTCAATAGGGGTCTTTTCTTATTGGACTTTTCCCTTGCCCTGGGCTACAATCGAGGTCTATGGCAATGCTTGAATATAATGAAATCCGCGAACGAAAGATCATTCTCTGGGAAGGAGAACCCTATGAAGTTATTCATAGCCACGTCTTTCGTAAGCAGCAACGTAAACCAGTTAACGCTACAAAGCTAAAGAACCTTATTACCGGCCGCGTGGCAGAAATCTCTTTCGGATCATCTGAAAAGGTGTACGAAGCAGACATGATCAACCGTCCAGCAATCTTTTTGTACAAAGCTAAGGGCGAAGCATGGTTCTGTGACGTTAAGGATAAGAGTAAGCGCTTCTCTATTAAGGAAGACATCATTGATGGCAAATTGAAGTACATCAAGGAAAATGCTGAAATTGAACTAAACATCTTCACTAATGATGACGATGAAGAACAAATCATTGGTATTAAAGTACCTATCAAGGTGGAAATGGAAGTCAAAGAAGCTCCACCATCAGTCAAAGGTAATAGCGTGACTGGAGGTACAAAGGTTGTAACTCTCGAAAACGGTTCAACCATCGACGTTCCCCTCTTCGTTGAAGCTGGAGACAAGATCCGCATCAATACTGACACAGGCGAATACGCTGAACGAGTATAATCACAAACAAAAAGCCGACCCTGTAAGGGGTCGGCTTTTTGTTTCGTTAGTTCACTACGAATGGCAAGAGAGCCATGAATCGTGCGCGCTTTACGGCTTCTGCAAAAGAACGCTGGTTCTTTGCAGTAAGACCAGTACGACGACGAGAAAGGATGCGGCCGTTAGGGTTTAGAAACCGCTTAAGGGTTTCAACATCTTTGTAGTCGATGAACTGGATATTGTTTGAGTTAAAGTAGTCGTTTTTCATAATTAGAATGGAATGTCTTCAAGGTTTATTTCTTCATCTGGGTATTCGATAGTATCGAGATCTGCTGGAGCGCCTTTTTGAGGAGCTTCTGCATCTGACACATTACTCATTGAAGGTCGTGGAGCAGGTGACTGCCCATCTCCGAATCCTCCTGCTTTAGGACCAAACTGGAAGTTATCAATGATGATTTCGGTACGGTAGTTTTTCTTGCCGTCCTGACCATCCCAACTTCGAGTCTGAATGCGTCCTTCAACAAAGAGTGAGCTTCCCTTTTTGGCGTACTGAGCGAGGTTTTCAGCCTGGCGACCGAATGCCACAACGTTGTGGTACTCAGTAGCTTCCTGGCGAGCACCTGACTGGTCTTTCCAAACACGGTTAGTAGCCATTGAGATACTTGCTACCTTGCTTCCCGTAGGAAGAGCTTTGAGTTCTGGATCACGAGTAAGGTTACCGATGAGAAATACTTTGTTGAGATACATGATAATGGTTGATTAAGATAATAATGCGATTATTCTGAGATTATATCATCTTCTACAGAAGGAAGCTTTTCATGCTGTTCTTGCATGTCTTCACTACTGTCTTCAGCAGGTGCTTCTTCGTCCATTTCTGTAGCAATGCCTTCCAATTCATCTTCATCAAATGATACGGCATCACCGCGCTTTGCTTCGATCTTTGGCTTTTTAAAGACTACGTTATTTTCTGCATCAGTCTTGATGAGCATGTAACGCATAAGGTCGAGATTTCCATCAAGAGCCTTTTTCAATGCTTCAAGGACATCAGGAGCAGCGTTGAATTTGATCCAACCGAAGTATCCCTGAGACCACTTCATTTTCTTACTTTTTACGTTCTTTTCGATCTGGTAAGCAAGATCGATGAATTCTGGAGCTCCTTCTGAGATCACACTGCCCTGCACTGCTTCAAGAGCAGACTTCAATGTAGTAACTGCTGTTTCTACATCTGTTTCAGGAAGTGTTGGTACGAGGATGTATCCTAATTCATAGGTACGATTTTCTTCTGACATTATTTTAATGTGTTTTTTGGTAAATGAGCCCGCTTCGGACCATGTCTCCCTAAGGGAGAAACGGGGGCTTGCCGCAATACTACCGTAAAAAACCTAAATTGTAAACAGTAAGGATATCGTAGGTATCCTTATAAATTAAATAGAGTGCGGGCATTATTAAATAATTGCTCTTGGACGGTTTCCAATGGCAAATCCTTTATTTCCGCCACTTTTTTGACGATTTCAGTCACATACGCTGGCTCGTTACGCTTCCCTCGGTATGGCGCTGGTGCGGCAAATGGTGCGTCAGTTTCGCTCAAAATACGGTCCAGTGGCACAAATGCTACCGTAGCCTCATAGTCTTTTACAAAGGTAACGACGCCTGAAAATGAGATATAGAAGCCAAGGTCCAGGAACCGCTCTGCAATGCGGATATCTCCTGCGAAGAAGTGGGCTGTACCAGTAAGACCTGGAGCGGCTTTTTTGTACTCTTCCAAAATATCCAATGCGTCTTCATAGGCAGTCATAGTATGCATTTCCGGACGAATGTGAAGCATCAGTGGTAGGCCGCTTTCGATAGCAAGTTCTATTTGCTGGCGAAACAATATTACCTGTTCATCTTTATGATCTTTGTCTTCCGGACGAAAGTAATCCAAACCGCACTCTCCTATTGCCACCACATTTTTGCCTTCTGCCAATGCTGCAAACTCTACCGTATCAAATTCCTTTTTCCATTCAGTCGGATGCTGTCCAACAATGGCCCAGATGTCTGCATTATCACCTGCGATCTCAATAGCAAGCTTTGATGTTTCCAAATCTATACCCACACAGATAGTTCCCACTCCCGCTTCGCGCATACGCCCAATAGCCGCTTCCCGATCTTCATCGAATTGAGCAAGGTTATAGTGTGAGTGAGTATCTATGATTTTCATTACTTCTCCAAACGATTAAACAACGGTTTATCCGGCGACTTCTTTTCCTTCACGAGCGTCATAATAGTTTCCGCAGTTTTTGGCATAAATGGCTGCAGCAAGAAACCGATGATGTACAGACGAATCGCAAGATCCCCTACGATACGCTGCGCTTCGGCCATGTCGGTCTTGGCAATTTTGAATGGTTCCTTGTTTTGGATGAGCCAGTCTAGTGAATTCACTTCACGCCAAATGTCATCCATCCCCGCCTTCAAATCAAAAGCGTCGAGCTTAGTATGAAAGTCTTCCGGCACCGCATCGTCAAATTCAGCCAAGTCCGTATCCGTTGGCAATATGTACTGTACGTCGTAGTTCGTCACCATTTTCATGATGCGAGATGTCAGGTTGCCTAAACCGTTTGCAAGGTTAGCCTGGTAGGAGTCTCGAAAACGCTCAATAGTAAACGGGCTGTCTTCAAAACTAGAAATTTCTTTTAACAAGAAAAATCGCAATGTATCGGTACCATATTCAGTAGCAATCGCTAATGGATCAACAACGTTTCCAAGTGTTTTTGACATGCGAACGCCACCATCCCCGGTTATAAAACCATTCACTACAATTTGTTCAGAGTTTGGCAACTCTGCTGCCATAAGCATGGCTTGCCACATTACGGATTGAAAACGAGTGTTATCCTTACCACAATATTGTGTTGGAGAGCCTTCAACCCAGAATGTTTTAAAATCTCCTTCTATATCAGGATACCCTAGCGTCGAAATATAGTTTACCAACGCGTCGAACCACACATACATGACCTGCGTATCGTCTCCGGGTACTGGCACACCCCACGGCATTTTTTCCTTAACACGTGAAATGGAAAAATCCTGCAAACCGTTCTTTACGAATGCCTTCATTTCATTATATCGAAATTCAGGAATGATGAAATGCGGCTTGGTGTCATAAAACGCAAGCAGCTTTTCTTGAAACTCAGAAAACTTAAAGAAGTAATTTTCCTCGTTAATGATTTCAGGAATAAGACTTGGGTGAAGCAAACAGCGTCCATTCTCATCAAGCTCAGAATCTGTCTTTTCTGCTTCACAACCTACACAGTATTTAGCCTGATACGTTTTCTTGTAAATATACCCGTTGTTGTTTACTCGATTCCAGAAATCTTGAGCCGCCATAACATGATGAGCATTTGTTGTACGAGTAAGATGAATGTCATCTGAAATACCGAAAGATTCAATTTGCTTTTTGAATACTTCAAAGTTTTTATCAACAAAAGTCTGAGGTTCTTCCCCATTTTCAAGAGCCTTACTATAAATTTTCTGTCCATGTTCATCAGCTCCACTATTAAAATAAACAGTATACCCTTGCAACTTTTTGTATCGCGCAAATGCGTCAGCTCGTACAAATTCAAGCGCATGCCCCATATGCAACGGCGCATTCACATACGGCAATGTTGTCGTTATATAAAAATTCTTCTGTTCTTCCATATTATTTGTCGGGATTATTATAGGTTATCGGCACGAGCTTTTGCTTTTCGACATCACTCAGATATTCAAGAATAAACACTGCCACAGGAATAGCGATCAATGCTCCCCAGAAACCGGCAACGGTAATGCCAATCAAGAATGACAATAGCACGACGAGCGGCGGGATACCAACGGTGCGGTGTGCTACGACAGGACTAAGGACGTAGTTTTCGATTTGTTGAATGACGATATAAAAGATGAGGACTTTCACTGCCAACAATATCCCCCCATCAACGACGGCAAACAATATAGCTGGGATGGCGGCAAAGATAATGCCGAATGGAATAAGCTCAGCCAGACCACTGACCAAACCAATAAGGAATGAATACTGCACGCCGAACAATGCGAGCACCACGATAGCGATAGCGCCGACAATGAGACCAAGCATCAATTGTCCCTTGAACCACAAACCAATCTTGTGCTGAGTACGATGCCAGAGATTTACGACATAGTGCTCATGTTTCAACGGAGTCAAAATGCGCAAGAATGTTTCAATTCCCTTCTCTTGAATGGAGAGATAAAAGGCCATAACGATAACCAAGACAATATCAAGCAGTCCTCCAAATGTTGTCCCGATAAATGTCGTAGCGCCTTGCGACAACATAGCTGAACTATTTTTGACGCTACTCAATATATCCGTCAGTGAAGTATGATGCGTGATGCTTGCAATAAATGATGTGGCACCTTGTACAGACTGAGTGGTAGCAGGCGTAGCACTTGGAATATATGAAATCAATGTTGTGAGGACACCAGAGAGTTCTCTCACAATAAGCGGTACGAACGTGTAAAAAATAGCAACGATAACCAAGATGGTAACGCTGAAAATAATGGGCACGGAAAGCGCACGACTGATGCCGGCATTCTTGAATACCTTTACGCCTGCCTCTACGAATGACGCCAATACGATAGCCACCAAGATCAACAGCAAAATATCCTTAATTTCAAACAGTAAAACAGCTGCCGCAATGAGCAGGATGGTTCTAATGATAGTGTCAGTACTGATACGGATAGTTCGACTTTCGTTCATATAGTTATCGTACCATTTGCACTACCTGATGGACAACTATTGTGGACTCTGCGTTGAGCCGTCTGGAACAACGACAGGTTGGCCTACTCCAGAGGGCTGAGATTGTGAATCACTCTCTCCTTCTGATGAAGAAGTACCTGTATCCGTAGTATCGACAGGAGCGGGACTGTTCTGGTCGTTCGTCACCGTTGTCGTCATTGGCGCATTAGGACTGGACTGCTGAGTTTGGTTCTGCAGCAACTGATCAAGCTGTGTTTTGGTAATACAGGTCTTGTCATCATTTGTACCGACACACAACGTTGGAGTAGTAACCTGAGCACTAAAGATATTAGCAATACCATTCTTGCTATCCGCCAGCCAGTTCGTGATGGCGTCCCTCCAGGTGTTGGCCTTGGTAAGGTCGTCAATATCGGTAACGTTCACGTTCATCTCCTTGATCGCCTCAACGGTATATGGAATCAAGCCAGTATAGTTGAGGGACAACAGA
>JARIGO010000014.1 GCA_029288805.1 Candidatus Nomurabacteria bacterium | reverse complement strand
TCTGTTGTCCCTCAACTATACTGGCTTGATTCCATATACCGTTGAGGCGATCAAGGAGATGAACGTGAACGTTACCGATATTGACGACCTTACCAAGGCCAACACCTGGAGGGACGCCATCACGAACTGGCTGGCGGATAGTGCAAATGGCATTAAGTCACTAGTCGTACAAAATCAAATTTGTGTGGATGATCAGTGTTTGACTAAGAATGATATCCATCAACTGCTTCAGTTGGAACAGCAACAGGCTGCACAAAGTAGCAACCCTAACGCTCCAATGACGACGACGGTGACGAACGATCAGAATGATCCGGCTCCGACTACGGACACTTCTAGTGATAGCGGTGCCAGCCAGAGTCCGGAAGTGGACCAGCCAGTTGTTACAACTGACGGTAGTGCACAAAGCCCAGATACTGGTAATTAGTATATGAACAAACAACAAGCAGCCTTCATA
This sequence comes from Candidatus Nomurabacteria bacterium, assembly GCA_029288805.1. Lineage (GTDB taxonomy): Bacteria > Patescibacteriota > Minisyncoccia > Phycocordibacterales > UBA9973 > UBA4124. Next base: position 27,295 of record JARIGO010000014.1, on the reverse strand, counting down.
AAGACTGTTAAGACATTTTATAAAAAGTCAGGGCGACATGATTTGCCGTGGAGACTTACTACTGATCCGTACAAGATTGCCGTGTCTGAAATCATGCTGCAGCAAACGCAGGTCAACAGGGTGAAGGAGAAGTACGCGGAATTTTTGAAAGCATTTCCTACTGTACAAAAACTTGCGAATGCATCATTGCAGGAAGTGCTTTCACATTGGAGTGGTCTAGGGTACAACCGCCGTGCCAGGTTTTTGCATGCTATGGCAAAGACGGTTGTAGAAAATCATAAAGGCAAATTCCCGCAAAGCTTTGAAGGGTTGCTCGCATTGCCGGGTATTGGCCACTATACCGCTGGAGCTATTTCAGCCTTTGCATACAACATGCCAGTACCGATTATTGAAACAAATATTCGTACTGTTTATTTTCATCATTTTCCAGAACTGATGCACGCATTAAATGGCTATACCGTTAATGACAAGGAACTGATGTCATACGTAGCACAAACACTCGATCACAAAAATCCTCGAGAATGGTATTGGGCATTGATGGATTATGGTTCATACCTCAAGCAGTCAGGCATAAAGATTCATCGTGCCAGCAAGCATTATGCAAAACAATCCGCCTTTAAGGGTTCACTCCGAGAAGTGCGTGGCGGTATTTTAAAAATCATTACCAAAAACTCTGTCTCTGCTGCGCAATTACAAAAACAACTCTCATTTGAAAAAGACCGCATTGATCAAGCCCTTACGGCTTTGCAACAGGAAAAATTTATTACCAAAAAGGGAAGCGTGTATAGTATCGCCTAACGGATATCCACCAGCCTTCGTGTGTACAATGCGCCGAGCAATAGGAAGATTCCCAGAGCGATAAATAGTGTCATATAAGAAGTTGAGGCAAGAATGATCCAGCCAACCAGCGGGGCAATAATGTAGGCGAGTGGATACATCATGCGATAGACGCTGACGATGCCTTCGTCGCGATCGGTGATCTGCTTGAAGAAATATGTTTCTGCCAATACTTCCACCATACAAATACCAACCCGAGTAAAGAACAGGGCAATGGTGTAAGGAACAATGGAATGGCTATGGATGAGAGCAAATGCTACCGTGCTGATTGCTGCAATCGTAAAGCCTATTGCCAGCAATCTTTTTTCTCCAACCTTGTCCGCATATCTTCCTACTGCATATTGCAGTAACACAAAAGCGGTGAGCATGATAGTAAAGCACAATCCGATAGAGTACCAGCTGAAGTGCAATACTGTTGCCATGTACAACGGCGTAAAGATAGTCATCCAGACATAGAAAAACTGTAAGAGGAAATTGATGCTGACCACTCTGCGCAATGACAGAGACGAACGGATCGTGTTCCAAGCTAGAGGAATGGTAGTGGAAACGTACGGACGATCAACGAACGTTCGCTGACTGTAGAGAATAATACCTGCTGCAATGCTTAGTAGCGAAGCGGCTACGATATATACGCTATGGAAGCCGCTTCGCTCCACCATGTATCCGGCAATGATAGGCATTATGGCAATAGCACCATTGATAATAGTGAGATAACTGCCGCGAGTGTGTCCCATGGTTTCATGCTGGGCATAGTGCGCAACGAATAGGTCGTTGCAGTACCATACCGTGCCACTAAGTGCCGTATAGAGTACGAAGATGCCGATAAAGACACTGGCAATATGTGCTAGTGCCAACACTACCAAGCTTGCTGCAAGCAATACAAAGATACTGAAGGATGTTTTTACCAAGCCCCATACTTTAACGATCTTTGGCAGGATGAAAAGAAAAACCAATGAACCTGCCGCACCCAGCACATACAACAAACTCACGAACTTGATAGTCGTGAAGTGTGTCAGTACTGTTGAGTTTATATACATCACCACTGAGACGTGGGCGAAGAAAAGAAATGATGCCAGGAAAATGCTGCGCAATGCCTTAGGATTCATTTCTACAGTGTATTACGAAGAGAGGATAACTGGAAGAACCAATGGACGCTTTGCTGTTTGTTGGAAGAGGTATTTCGAAACAATGTCAGCTACGATGTTCTTGACCTGATCGATGTTTGGATGCGCTTGCCCACGAGTCTCTTGTTCGATAGTGCGCTTGATCAGTGCACGAGTGTGACGAACGAGTTCCTGTGATTCCTTAAGATATACGAAACCGCGAGAGATAATGTCAGGAGATTTTTTGAGCAAGCCGGTCTTTGGATCAAGCAATGCTACGACAACGAACATACCATCTTCTGCAAGCATTTGACGATCGCGAATAACGACGTTTTGTTCGTCACCGACGGAGAATCCATCAACCATCATTGGAGATGCAGGGGCCTTTTCCTTGCGAACGCCGATCTTGGTGCCGTTATCAGTAATTTCAATAATTGAACCGTTGTCCGGTACCACGATATGGTCTTCAGGGATGCCACAGCTTGCCGCTAATTCCTTATGGAGAACAAGTCGGTAATGGTTGCCGTGAATAGGGATAAAGAACTTCTCATGGATCTTGTTGTGGAGCCACTTAATGTCCTCCTTGTTTCCGTGACCTGTTGCGTGCACTTCTTCTTCACCAGGCGTTCGGTAACTAATGATTTTTACGCCTTGGCGTGCGAGACCATCCTTCATCTTTTCAATCTGTCGCTCATTACCCGGAATGATTGATGCTGAAAGGATGACACGGTCGCCTTTTCGCAAAGACAACTTCTTGTTGCTCTTGGTAGCCAATCTGTTAAGTCCTCCAAACTCCTCACCTTGCGCACCAGTAATAAGAATAAGAAGTTTGTCTGGCGGATACTTGTCAATGTCATCGGCAGAGATAAAGGTGTCTTTTTTGGCCTTAAGGATGCCTGCCTGAATGGCAATTTCTATGTTTGTCTTCATTGAGCGGCCTTCAAGAACAACTTTCTTACCAAGCTCTTCAGCGATTTGAATAACGCGGATGAGACGTGTGATATGAGAGGCAAATGCTGCCATAAAAATACGATTGTTTTTTTCTCGACGAAGAATATTTTCAATTCCTTCGTGCACTTTGACTTCAGCAAGCGCAAAACCCTCATTCTCAATGTTTGTTGAGTCTGTCATCAAGAGGAGATTGTTTGCATTATCAAACTGCTTGTATTCTTTTTCCTCTGCTTCTGAGACAACGCCGTCAATTTGGTCGAGCTTGTAGTCACCAGGATTGATAATGTTGCCGTATGGTGTTTCGATAATGATACCCATTGAGTCAGGAATAGTGTGCGTTACACCCCAGAAGCGTACGCGAAGACTTCCCAGTGTTACCACCTGGTCCTTTTCCACTGTTATGTCGTTTAGTGGAGGAAGATGCGGAAATTCACTTTGGCGCTTGCGCATCATCAGTATTGAAAGATTACGAGAATATACTGGAGGATTACCGATACGTGAAAGCACGATTGGCACACCGCCAATGTGGTCCAAGTGACCGTGTGTCACAATCAAGGCGCGAATCTTATCCTTACGCTCTTCAAGGTATCGAGTATTGGGAATGACATAGTCAATGCCGGGAGTACTTTCGTTTGAGAAAAACATACCCGCGTCAATAACGATAATATCGTTGTCGATTTCAATAGCGGTCATGTTCTTTCCAATTTCTTCCACGCCTCCCAAAGGAATAATGCGAATGACGCCTGGGTCAGGATCAGGGATGTGCGCAGTTTTGCGTTCCGCCTGAGTGTCATTTGATCGATTTTCATTCTGATCTGCCTTTGGCCATGCAGGACGGCGTTGGCGGTCATGAGGACGACGATTGCCGAATGAACGCTTTGGCTTTGCTTGTTGAGCTGCACCGGTCGCAGGGCGCGGACCATTGTTTTGATGCGGTCTTGTAAACTGTTTTTTTGGTTGTTGTTGTGTTGGTTCCATAATTAAAATTTCTTATTGTTACGTTTTGTGAATAAACCATTTCCAGAGTCTGTCAGTACGGGTGTACCAGTTTGTAACACTGTCATATTCCGCCATGGGGGAATCTATCGTGTTAGGGGCAATGGTGTGGGTATTCGTATTAAAAATGTATGCTTGGTTTTCTGTGTATAACGGTACTACTACTGAATAGCTAGATGGAATACTGGTATCGCTGCTTGGTGCCAAGAATAATGAGAACGTTCCTGCGTCCAGATTTTTTTGAAATGTTCCTGGGTCAAACGCTTTGACTGCGACAGTGATGCCTGCGGATTGAAGTTGTGAGGCAAGTGTCTGTGCCGTCAAAAGCATTGAGGGATCGTTTTCAACTGCGAGAGAAAATCCTGGTACTTTCTTAATAGCTGCCGAGGTAGCCGTAGTATTTGATAGTCCTCCTGCCGGAGTTCCATAACCGTTTAGTACTGTAGCAATTATAGCATTTTTGTCAATGATTTCACTAACAGTCAGCGCATTTGCTGAATTTCCCAAAACGGTGTCATTGGAAGAATCATACAAGCTAACGGTGGTGTCGGTAGGGATGGACTGTCGCTGCAATCCAGAATCAAGGCTTGGATCTGCTGCCATATTTGGAGCAAGGGAGTATGAAAAGTCTACGTCTCCATCATTAAGGGCATTGAATAAGTCAGACTGATTGGCGTAGCTGATCAATGTCAGTGTGCGCAATAACGGAGTTCCTCCTGCAGCGTAACCATTTCGCACCAATGTAACGGTATTCGGAATACCATTACTATAATCAATGTCAGAAATTTTGAACGGTCCGCTGCCGATAGGGTCAAGGTTTTGTTTTGCTGATTCAAAATTAGTGTCGGAAATATTTTCCCAGACGTGTTTTGGCAATACGGCGAAGTTCAGATGAGAAAGAAACGTTGTGTCTGGTGCGGGTAGGGTAAAGACGACTGTTTGCTGATCTGGATTTTCTACGGAAATATTTTCCCAATACGTACTGACATTGCTGATAGTGTTATCCTGCATCTTTTGTACAGTAAAGACGACATCGTCACTGGTAAATAGCTTACCATCACTGAAGCGAAGGTTAGGAAGCATAGTTATCGTATATGTATTGCCATCTGGAGAAACAGTGTAGTTCGCCATGTCTTGTTGGAAATTGCCGTATACCAATGCTACAAGACGATTGTCAGTGTCAGTTGTAGCAAGCAGCGGGTTAATGAAATGTGGCGCACCAATAACACCTTCAGAAAGGTTGCCGCCACGAGCGGGGACGGTTACCAAGAGGCGATTGTTAAGCGTGATCAATAATGTGAAGATTGCGGCACAGAGCAAAAAAAATACTCCGTATACCAATGCGCTCAATCCAGTTAAAGGACCGCTCAGTATGGTACGGAGTGTGTTTCGAGAAGGAAATTTTTTTGTAATAAAAAAAGAGGGAAAAGACGCCATGTAAGTGGCCTCACCCAATCTTTGTTATGCGATAGCGATAACCCAGATAGAAACTGCAGCAAAGACAATGGCTACAATAATAGTCAAAACAAACAAAAGCTTCTCAACACCTCGTCGAGTTTTGAATAATGACATACTGTCACCGAAGTTACTGCCAGTATCTCCACTCGTCTGCTGGAGGAGAATAAGGACAATAAGTAATATTGCGGTGATTAATTGAAGACTGTGTAGCGTTGCTGCCATAGGTGAAACGTTATTATCATAGCAGAAAAGGTCAGATTCCGCAATTTCCGTTCCGGAAATTGCGGAATCTGTATGTTCTTGACAAATACTACTAAAAGTGCTATGATATATTCGAAAGAGTCGTAGATATCTACGCTCAATATTGTTTAACAAAAAACGCAAAATTATGAAGCGAACGTGTCATTCAATTTCTTTCGGCCCGGTGGGCCACAAATTAATTTCGAAGGATGTTTCAAACTTTACCGGAGGCGGTACCGCCGGCCCGCGCGCCAGCTCGTAACCTTACCCGGCCGCCCCGATTGCCAATGGGGCTTATCAAACGCATGTAGCGCTATGATCAAAAAGTATGCTTCAAGATCTCCGACCTAGACAGTTCTAGGAAAGAGAAAATTTTATGGGATACTGAGTGCTACGGTGCTCAGTATGAAAGTTACGATCGGATTCGTCCGACTAAACATATAAATTAATTGTGATTAGGTTTAAGCGAGCCAGTCCTCAAATATGAGGCTGGCTTTTTTCTTTACCTATTTTATCGGTCCACCTGAAAGTGATTGCAGAAGTTTTAGGCTGGCATCGGTTGGATCCAGCGACGGCGTGCCGTCGTTGGCAAGCAGGATGGAAGTGAATGCGGTGCTAGTTGGAGTTACGCCCGCATCAGCATTTCTATTATCAGTGAATGTCGTTACAAAAATTCCTCCAAGACCAAGATTGCCTTGTGTTGCCAAGCGTCCATCACCGCCAACAAAGTTGCCTAATGAATATGCAATTGGCTTGTTGTTGTACCATTGGACCTTTCGCAATACATGCGGACCGTCACCAAGGACAAGGTCAGCGCCAGCATTGATGGCTGTATACGCTACTGCTTGAACATTGCCGCGATCTTCGCTGCCTTCATATTCTTCTGCACCTGTGACTGCTGTTTTGGTCGCACCCTCGGCACCGCCATGGAAAATGACGATTACAATGTCATTACTCTTTTTCAATGTCTGCACTGTTTGTGCAATGTATGCATAGTCGGTAATAGTCTGGGCAGGCTGAGTGCTTGAAAGGCCCATGATGCCGATTTTAATGCCGTTTACTGTAACACTTGTTGTTTGTTTATTAGGCGCAATGTATGCAATGCCAACGCGATCGAGCTCTGCTTCGGTATCCTTTAGACCAGGAATACCGTAGTCGAGTGAATGATTGTTAACTAAACTCACAAAATCAAACCCTGCGGCTTTCAAGGTGTCGGCAAATGAAGAGTCGCCTTTGAAAGCGTGACACATAGAATTGATATACATGCATTTTGATGTGCGACCGTCATGAGCGAATGTTCCTTCCAAATTTCCCATCATGAGATCTGGCTGTTCCAAATTGTCACTGACATTGTTTAAGACAGTAAGGTTGTACCCAATATCGCTCGCTGGCACCATGTCACCAACCCAACCGACACTAAGTGTCTTAACAGGAGCAGCAGCAGGAGACTGTACAACGATAGTACGGTCACTGTCTGACACAACAGAAAAATGCCACACCGCAACAGCAGCTATAATGCATAACACTACGACTATTATTTTTCTGGCCATACTATACTAATACGTAATCAATCAATCGCTTGTTGAGATCTGTGGCAGTTACCTTGAAACGAACCGCATCTCCAATACGAAACTCCTTTTTAGTACTTTTGCCGACAATGGTCAAGGTTTTCTCATTATATTCAAAATAGTCGTGTCCAAGATCGCGCATGCGTACCATGCCTTCACAGCGGCTTTCTTTCTCTTCCACGAAGATGCCGTTCTTTGAAACGCCGGTAACAACTCCGTTAAATGTCTGACCAACGCGAGTACTCATGTATTCAACTTGCTTGTACTTGATACTTGCACGCTCTGCATCCGCCGCTTCTTTTTCGCGCTGAGATGAATGCTGTGAGATCTCATCGTAGTAATGCCACAATTCACGAGGAATGGTTTTGTGCTGCAGGTATTCGTAAAGCAATCGGTGCACTACCAAGTCTGGGTAACGACGAATAGGCGAGGTGAAGTGTGTGTAATATTTAAATGCCAATCCGTAGTGACCAATGTTTTTTGTAGAGTACACAGCCTTTGCCATAGAGCGCACGATAGCGGTCTGCACAGTCTCACTTTCTGGCTTGCCTTCAAGTGACAATACAAGATCGTTCAGTTCTTTTGAAGGAATAACGCCGTTTTCATCTACGGTAAGGTGATATCCAAGACGCTTCAAAAAGAGTTGGAGATTTTGTACGCGTTCTGGGTCCGGAGCATCGTGCACACGAAAGACGAAGACTTCATCAGCATGTTTGTCGCCAGTTGCGATAAACTCCGCTACCTTGCGATTGGCAAGAAGCATCAGTTCTTCGATCATGTGATGTGTCGGTCCGCGTTCTTTTTTGTAGACACCGATAGGAAAACCTTTGTCATCAAGTTTGAACTTAATCTCATCTGTTTCTAAAGAGATCGCTCCTTCTTCAAAGCGCTTCTTTTCCAGATACTGTGCGATGGCGAGTGCTGCATCAAGCTCCTTGCGATATTGTCCGCCAGGAAGTGTTGAAGGATCTTTGGCATCAAGCACAGTTTGTGCATTTTCATATGTAAAGCGCTGATGAGAATAGATCACGGTTTTTCCAAACCATTGGTCGAGCAATTCCATCTTTGGACTAAATGTAAAGACTGCAGAAAATGTCAGTCGATCAACCTGTGGGTTCAAACTACACAAGTCATTTGAAAGCACTTCAGGAAGCATGGGAATAGTGCGGTCTACCAAATATACAGAAGTAGCGCGTTCAGTAGCCTCCTTATCAATAGCAGTACCCGGAGTAACGTAATGAGAAACATCGGCAATGTGAATACCAACTTCGGTATTGCCGTTATCGAAGAAATGCACCGAGATCGCATCGTCAAAGTCCTTGGCGTCTTCAGGGTCAATAGTGAATGTCACGATCGGACGGAAGTCGCGGCGATTATTTTTTTCTTCCTCGGTAATGCCTCGATCACTAATTTCATGTGCTTCCTTGATGACAGCATCAGGGTAGGTATTATCAAAACCTTTTTCCAATGCCAATGAAAGCATCTCCGCATTGTTTTCAAGTGGCTTACCAAGCACATGTGTTATTTCTCCAAGTGGAGCAGCCATTGGATCGTTCCATTCGTAAATATGACAGAAGACTTTATCACCAGCTACTGCGCCGTTGAGTTTGTCTTGAGGAATAATGATAGTGGTATACATGCGGCCATCATTTGAGGTAACAGAGAAATTACCATTTTCAAAAACAAGCGTGCCGCTGTATCCAACCTTTGCACGACGAACGATATCAATCACTTTTCCTTCCGGATTGCCTTCACGAGAAGTAGGGGAAACCATCGCTGTTACTTCCACTTTTACGGTGTCACCATGAAAGGCTTTATTTAAAGCTTCTCGCTGTACTTCAATTGAAATACCTAATTCGCGCACTTTCACGAAGCCTGTTCCTTTTGTCGAAATGTTAATTTGTCCTTCAAATGTTGCGCCAACTTTTAGCTCAGGAGTTTGTTCCATATAAAAGACACTGTAGCATGCCAGAAAGAAAGAATAAAGAAATTTCATTGACAATTAATGTTTTTTTAGTATAGTTTTGAAAACTAAAAAATTAAAGAAATGAGTAATGAAGTACGTAAAAACATGACGGATGCGGAAGTATACGTTTGTGTGGGCAATGAAATGTTCGAAGGGGTGGCTAAGCTTAATGGACGACCAAAAAACGGACAAAACTTTTTGGCCGCTGATGGCTTAATCTTTTTATGTAAAAATGAAAAAGAAGAAGCAAAAAATCCTATTATTGGGGATCTGTCTCCTTTGAATCATATTTCATGTGCCAGAGCCAGAAAGCAAGTTTTGGATGCTGGCTATACCCAGGTTTCCCATGAAATCAAAGAGGCCTACATTATTACCTATGCTCCTATGTTGAGCGTAGTGCCCGTACCGGCTGACTGACCAGCGTTAAAAAGCGTCTCTAACCTTATTGGTTTATTGACGTTTTTTTATTTGTCTGCTACGATAACGCCTACATGTTAAAGATTCGACTACAGCGCATTGGGCGCAAAAATGAAGCAGCTTTCCGTCTTGTTGTAACGGACTCTAAAAACGCACCTCAAAGTGGTAAGTTCTTGGAAATCCTTGGTTCTTACACCCTCAAGAACGACGCTGTAACTATCAAAAAGGAACGCGTTGAACACTGGATGAAGAACGGTGCACAGGTATCTGACACTGCTCACAACATGCTTGTAAAGCAGGGCATCATCGAAGGGCGCGCAAAAAACGTACTTTCAAAGAAGTCTCCAACTCCAAAGCGCAAAGACACGAAGAAGAAATAAATAAATAAAAGTCCCCGTAGGGGACTTTTATAATTCAATAGGGCCTAATATTATGCTATACTACACATAGGTGCCGCCTGGTACAGATTAGCAGTAATCATATATACCTATGTCTGATAAAGAATTTCTTGAAATGCTCATAAAAGCTCTTGTTGATAATCCAAATGATGTTGTCATTGACCGTACTGTGGACGAAATGGGAGTGTTGCTCACGCTATCTATAAACCAAGCCGATATGGGAAAGATCATCGGCCGTTCTGGTAACACTGCAAAGGCTATCCGTACCTTGCTCCGTGTTGTTGGTATGAAAAACAATGCCCGCGTAAACCTCAAGATCAACGAACCTGCCGGCTATGAACGCCAGCCTGACGTTGCCAACCTTGATGACGCAATGGCAGATCTCAAGGATCTCTAAAAAAAAGCCTAAAAATCCCCTAGAAATAGGGGATTTTTAGTACGTTCAGTGTATTGACTTTTTATAAAAAATGTGCTATTATAAACTCAGAAAACAATCATTAAAAACTATATATGACAACAATCTTTTACGCCCTTTGTAAGTATTTTGTGGCAGGTTTATTTTTTATTCTTTTATATGAGGATAGTAAGAAACCTGTACCTGTAATGAGCAAAACGCAATTCAGAAACAACTTTCTATTTGCTGTTCAAAACAGCGAACCAAAACCAACAACGTATCGTAAAAGAAAAAACCGCATATAGTTGTTTAAATGTAATCAATTAAAAAATAAATAAAGTTATGAAAAAATTTTTAAAGGAACACTATCTCGTGATGATGATCATCGTGGTGGCATTCTTTATACAAAACAAATTTTTAATGCATTCTTCAATTACAAAATCAATTGGTTGGAGCATGCTTGGTCTTGGCACCTATCTTATAACGGTGGCGCTTGTGGGTTTTTATGATAATAAAAAATCACATGCTGAATAGAAGAACACGAATGCCTTGCTGTATTTACAGTAAGGCATTTTTTTGACTTTCAATTTTTTCCTTGTACTATTGATCTTATGAAATTTCACTTTCTGACAATTTTCCCGGAAATGATTGAAAGCTATCTCGGAGAAGCGATGCTAAAGCGAGCGGCTGAAAAGAAGCTCGTGTCTTTTGACGTGAAGAATATCCGGGACTATACATTGGATAAGCACAAGAAAGTGGATGAGCGTCCGTATGGTGGTGGGCCAGGTATGGTCATGACGCCAGAGCCGATTTTGCGCGCATACTCCAAATTAAAATTTGGAGGCTCAACCTCCAAATCAGGAGGTCGGACCTCCCGAGTGAAGGTGGTGATGCTGTCACCATCTGGCAAGAAATTTGACAATGCCATGGCGGCAAAGTGGGCGAAGCAATACAGTGATGTGGTCTTTATTTGCGGGCGATATGAAGGAGTGGATGATCGCGTGAGAAAGATCTTGAAGGCGGACGAAATCTCCGTAGGAGATTTCGTCCTAACCGGCGGCGAACTTCCAGCGCTTGTCATGACTGATGCTATTTCTCGCCAGATCAAAGGAGTACTCGGTGATCATGAATCCGTTGAAGAGAACCGCAATGCCAGTCCACGAGTCTTTACTCGCCCAGAGGTTTTAGAATGGCCTAAAGCTACTAAGGCGACCAAAACAAAACCGGCTCAAAAAGGGAAGAAACATGCGGTTCCAGCCGTGCTCCTTTCCGGTGACCACAAGAAAATCGACGAATGGCGCAAGAGCCAGAAGCCTGTTGACTTTTCTTTATAAATTGTTTATATTATAGACCTTACAGATTGTGGAAGGGTTACGAGAGATAGACCTGTAAATTATGAGAGTTTTATAGTTTAACGCCCCCGAAGGACGCTTCGTGAGGCATTTTTTAGTTTTAAAGCATGAGTAAAACAACCAAAAGCACGGACATTCGTCCGAAAAAGTACTTTTCGAAATACAAGAAACCACTTGTAGAATTTCCTAACCTAATCCAACACCAAGTTGATTCATTCAACTGGTTAGTTGAAAAAGGCTTGAAGGATGTCTTCAAGGAATTCACTCCTATTAATGACTATTCAGCGAAGAAGTTTCAGTTGGACTTCGTATCGTTTCATCTCGTTGAACCAAAAAACGATGAAAATTACTGCAAGGAAAACAAGCTTTCTCTCGAAGCACAGATCAAAGCTCGCGTAAAACTCACAAACAAGCAAACCGGTTCTGAAAAGGAACAGGAAATCTTTATGGCTGACCTTCCGGTCATGACCAAGCACGGTACATTCATCATTAACGGTGTTGAGCGTTCCATCATTCCACAACTTTCTCGATCAAGTGGTGTGTTCTTTACTGAGCTTGAAGTAAAAGGCAAGCGCTACTTTGGTGCAAAGGTGATCCCAAATCGTGGCGTATGGATTGAAATCGAATCTGATCCAGACGGCACTGTATACGTTCGTATCGACAAGAAGCGTAAGTTCCCAGTTACGTCTCTTTTGCGTGCCCTCGGTCTTGAGACAGACGCGGACATCATGAAGCACTTCAAGGGGGAAACTGCTCAAAAGGTTCTTGCGCATGCGCTTGAAAAGGATCCAGCAAAGACTTCCGGTGAAGCCTTTGTAGAAATCTACCGTAAGCTTCGCGACGGCGATCTTGCTACTGCTGACAACGCCCGTGACTTCGTAAACAATCTCTTCTCAGAAGAACGCTATGACCTTTCTGCGGTTGGACGTTTCCGTTTCAATAAGCGCTTTGGTCTCGACATGGGTGACAAGGAAATGGAACGCAAGACACTTTCTGCGGCTGACTTGGCACTGATCGTAAACAACATCATCGAACTCAACACTACTCCTGGTTCAAAGCCTGACGATATTGATAACCTCAGTTCACGTCGCGTACGTTTCGTTGGTGAAATGCTCCAGCAAAAAATCTTCGTTGGTCTTACTCAGATCAAGCGTAACGTTCAGGACCGTATGTCTACTATCGACGCATCAAATGCACTTCCTATTCAGGTGGTGAACCAACGTCCATTGCAGGCTCGTATCAAGGAATTCTTTACGACAAACCAGCTTTCACAATTCATGCAGCAGGAAAACGTTCTTTCTGAATTGGAAGAACTACGTACCTTGTCTGCGCTTGGTCCAGGCGGTCTTACTCGCGAACGCGCAACATTGGAAGTGCGTGACGTGCACCCATCTCACTACGGTCGTGTATGTCCGATCCAAACTCCTGAAGGTCCAAACATCGGTTTGATCTTGCGTCTTTCTATTTACGCTCGCGTAAACGCATTCGGTGTTATTGAAACTCCATACGTGAAAGTGAAGAACGGTAAGATTACTGGTGAGGTGGAATACTTGAACGCTGCTGAAGAAGAGAAGTGCACTATTGCACATGCAAGTAACAAGTACGATGACAAGGGCTTGCTTTCAGAAATGGTGGAAGCTCGTATCTGCACATCTCCTGGTATCGTGAAGCGTGATGAAGTGCACTACATTGACGTAGCGCCAAACCAGGCATTCTCTGTCGGTACTTCAATGATTCCATTCGTTGAACACAACGACGCGAACCGTGCGTTGATGGGAAGTAACATGCAGCGTCAGGCTGTGCCATTGATTCGCCCTGAAGCTCCATTGGTGGGAACAGGTGTTGAAGGAGATGCTGCACCATATTCTGGTCGTTTGATCCTTGCTGAAGCAGCGGGTGAAGTGACCTATGTTGACGCTTCAAAGATCACCGTGAGAAATGAAAAAGGAAAAGATCACTCATACGACCTCGTATCATTCCAGCGCAACAACAACTTCAACGCATTCCACCAGCGTCCAGTAGTGACACTTGGCCAGAAGGTTAAGGAAGGAGAATTGCTTGCTGATACTTCTACGACAGATCGTGGACAAATCGCACTTGGTCAAAACATGATGGTAGCCTTCATGTCTTGGAACGGTGCAAACTTCGAGGACGCGATCATTCTTTCAGAGCGCTTGATCAAGGATTCAAAGTTCACTTCTATCTATATCTCAGAATTTATTTCCGTAGTGCGTGATACAAAGCTTGGTCCAGAAGTGACAACTCGCGACATTCCAAACGTTGGTGAAGCTCGTCTCAAGGACTTGGATGAGGACGGCATCATTCGCGTAGGTGCTGAAGTGAAGGAAGGTGACATCTTGGTGGGTAAAATTACTCCAAAGGGTGAAACTGAACTTACTCCAGAAGAGCGCTTGCTCCGAAGTATCTTCGCTGAAAAGGCTCGTGATGTGAAAGATACATCATTGAAAATGGATCACGGTAAGAAAGGTCGCATCATTCGTGTGAAAGTATTCTCACGTGATCAGGGACACACGCTTGAGTCAGGCGTGATCAAGAAGATCGTGATTGAAGTTGCACAGCTTCGTAACATCTCAGTGGGTGACAAGCTCGCTGGTCGTCACGGTAACAAGGGTGTGATCTCAGTCGTTCTTCCAGAAGAAGACATGCCATACATGGCAGACGGTCGTCCTGTTGACGTTGTGCTTACACCGCTCGGTGTGCCATCACGTATGAACCTAGGACAAATCATGGAAATCCACTTGGGTATGGCTGCGAACGAACTTGGATATCAAGCTATCGTTCCTCCATTCTCTGGTGCTACTGACAGTGAAATCAAGGAAGAGCTTGTGAAGGCAGGTCTTCCAGCAAACGGTCGCGTACCGCTCTTTGACGGTCGCACTGGTGAAAAATATGAACAGGACATTGCAGTGGGATACATGTACATCTTGAAGCTGCACCACATGGTGGAAGACAAGATTCACATGCGTTCAATTGGTCCATACAGTCTCATTACACAACAGCCGCTCGGTGGTAAGGCACAAGGTGGAGGTCAGCGTTTCGGAGAAATGGAGGTCTGGGCATTGGAAGGATACGGTGCGTCTCACACACTTCGTGAAATGCTTACCATCAAGTCTGACGATATCAACGGTCGCGCGGCAACGTTTGATGCCATCATCAAGAACGAACCGATAGGCGAGCCAAATGTACCAGCCTCATTCTCGGTCATGTTGAACTATCTCCGAGGTTTGTCTCTGGATGTAGAGTTGAAAAATACTCAACCGGTCGAAAGCTTTGACGAAGTAGAAAATAACTAACCCCTTAGAGTATAAAAATATGAAAACACTCGATACAACAAATTTTGATCAAATCTCTCTGAAACTTGCTAGTCCAGATCGTATTCGTGAATGGTCATTCGGTGAGGTAACAAAGCCGGAAACTATCAACTATCGTACTGGTCGCAGTGAGCGCGGTGGTCTCTTCGACGAACGCATCTTCGGTCCAGAAAAGGACTATGAATGTTACTGTGGAAAGTACAAGCGTATTCGTTACGCCGGTATTATCTGTGAAAAGTGTGGCGTGGAAGTAACCAAGGCTATCGTTCGTCGTGAACGCATGGGACACATTGAGCTCGCATCGCCTGTTGCGCATATCTGGTTCCTTCGCGGCGTACCGTCTCGCATGAGTATTCTTTTGAACGTATCACTAACCGATCTTGAAAAGGTTGTGTATTTTGCCGGCTACATCATTACTACTGTTCATGAAGATGAACGCGAGCGCATCATTGCTGAACTCGATGCAGAATTCAAGAACAAGTTGAAGGGGGCTGCTGATGAGGAAACTCGTGAAAAGCTTCGCACATTGCTTGCAAATACCAAGAAGGAAATTGCAGAAATCCGCATCGGTAAGGTATTGAATGAAATCTCATACCACCACTACTCATTGAAGTACGGTTCTGCCTTTGAAGCGGGCGTTGGTGCTGAGCCAATCTACCAGCTTTTGAAGGACATGGACCTCAAGAAGGTAAAAGAGCACACAGAAAAAATGCTTGAAAAGGCAGGTGCTGCAGAGCGCGAAAAGCTTAACAAGCGCATGTCACTTGTACGCGGCATGATCTATGCAAACATTCGTCCTGAATGGATGTTCCTTACCGTTATCCCGGTTATTCCTCCAGCGATTCGTCCGATGGTTGCTCTTGAAGGTGGTCGTCATGCGACATCTGATATCAACGACCTCTACCGTCGCGTTATCAACCGAAACAATCGTTTGAAGAAATTGAAGGAAATTGGTGCGCCAGACGTGATCTTGCGTAACGAAAAGCGTATCCTACAGGAAGCTGTTGATGCGTTGATCGATAACTCTATTGCCGGACAAGACAGTCCAGCCATGAGTCAGGCACAGCGTCGCGCATTGAAGTCATTGTCTGACAACTTGAAGTCAAAGCAGGGTCTCTTCCGTCAAAACTTGCTCGGTAAGCGCGTGGACTACTCAGCGCGTTCCGTGATCGTCGTTGGTCCTACATTGAAACTCAGTCAGTGTGGTCTTCCAAAGCACATGGCGCTTGAACTCTTCCGTCCATTCGTGATTTCAAAAATCATCGAACGTGAATTGGCATACAACATTCGTGGTGCCAACAAGCTGATCGAAGATGGAATCCCGGAAGTATGGGCAATCCTCGAAGAAGTGATTAAGGGCAAGTACGTTATGCTTAACCGTGCTCCTACCTTGCACCGTCTTGGTATTCAGGCTTTCCAGCCAGTATTGGTTGAAGGTAACGCCATCAAGGTTCACCCGCTCGTTTGTCCTGCGTTCAACGCCGACTTCGATGGTGACCAAATGGGTGTTTACCTTCCACTCTCTGACTTAGCACAAAAGGAGGCTGCAACATTGATTGCTGCTGACAAGAACATCTTGAAGCCACAAAACGGTGAATCTATCGTGTCATCAAAAATGTTGGACATCGTGCTCGGTTGTTACTGGATGACTACTGCTATTGATGGGGAGAAGGGTGAAGGAAAGTATTTCTCAAGTCCAAACGAAGCCATTACAGCGAACGACTTCGATGCCGTTTCACTTCGCGCAAAGATCATGGTGCTCGGTACCCAGAAAGACAAGTACACTCAGTTCGGTGGCAAGCCATTCGAAACTACTGTTGGTCGTCTCTACTTCAATGCCGTTCTTCCAAGTGATTTCCCATTCATGAATGAGGATATGACTGGTAAGAAAATGGCCGCAGTTGTTGACTCACTGATTTCGAAATATGGTGTTGATCGCGTAGCTCCAATCTTGGACCGCGTGAAGGACTTCGGATACAAGTATGCTACTCGTTCAGGTACAACCTGGGGTATTGATAACGTTATCGTGCCAAAGGAAAAGCCAGAGATCGTTGCCAAGTATCGTAAGCTTGAAGCGGACATTCGCTCACAGTTCGAAGACGGTTTGCTTTCAGAAGACGAACGCTACGAAAAGATTATCTCAAACTGGAACAAGGCTAAGAATGAAATCGAAAAGATCCTTCCCGATACTCTTGAGAAGCACGGTTCTGTATATGACATGATCATTTCAGGAGCTCGTGGATCCATGAGTAACGTTACTCAGATGGCGGGTATGAAAGGTTTGATTCAAAACACAACCGGTCGTACTATCGACTTCCCAATTATTCCTTCATTCAAGGAAGGTCTTTCACCGATTGAATACTTCATTACTACGCACGGTTCACGTAAGGGTCTTGCCGACACTGCGTTGAACACTGCTCGCGCTGGTTACCTTACTCGTCGTCTCGTTGACGTGGCACAGGATGTGGTCATCACTGAAGAAGACTGTGGTACGAAGCTCGGCAAGCGCATGGTTGCTGAAGTGGTTTCAGGTCTTGAAATTCCTCTTGCAAAGGTTATCCGCGGACGCGTACTTGCAAAAGACGTTGTGACTGAAGGTGGCGAAACACTCTTCAAGCGCGGACACTTGCTTGGCAAGGATGACGTTGCGCTCATTGATGAAAAGGGCGTGAAGGAAGTCTTCGTTCGTACTCCGATGGTATGTAAGACTATCTACGGTATCTGTCGTCAGTGTTATGGTCTTGACCTCGGTCGCAACCATCTCGTTGACCGTGGTGAATCAGTTGGTATTGTGGCCGCACAAGCGATCGGTGAGCCTGGTACACAGTTGACTCTTCGAACCTTCCACGCCGGTGGTGTGGCTGGTGTCGACATTACACAGGGTCTTCCTCGTGTCGAAGAAATCTTCGAACGTCGCGCCGTGAAAAATCCTGCAGCAGTGAACAAGTACGCCGGTACTGTTTCTGAAGTCAAGGAAAACGGATCAGAAAAGTCTATCGTAGTGCTTTCTACAAAGGGTAGTGGTGCCAAGAAGGACAGTGTTGAATATGTCGTTGGTCCACGTCGTGTCGCAATCGTAAAGGTTGGGCAAGATGTAGCAGCAGGTGAATTGCTCACTGATGGTTCTGCAAACATTGATGAAGTGTATGAGTTTGGTGGTCGTGAAGCTGCTGAAGACTACATCATTCGCGAAATCATCAAGGTGTATGAATTGCAGGGCGCATCAATCGCTCGTAAGCACTTGGAAATCATTGTGCGTCAGATGTTCTCACGTCGTCAGATCAAGGATGCCGGAGACACATCATTCTCACCAGGTGATATCATCGAAGCAACTGAATTGATGGAAGAAAACAACAAGATGCGTGAAGCAGGATTGAAGGAAGCAAAAGGCGCTCTTATCATCCTAGGTATCACACAGACAGCGTTGAACGCTAAGAGTTGGATCTCAGCTGCATCATTCCAAAACACAAACCGTGTCTTGATTGCAAATGCCGTGAAGGGTGGAACAGATACGCTTCGTGGTTTGAAGGAAAACGTGACTGTTGGACGATTGATTCCTGCAGGTACTGGATTCCGCGAACGCAGTGCTCTTGATATCAACAATATTAAGCACGACGACGAACAGCAATAAAAAACAAAATGGATAACAGGTTGTTCGAACAAATAAAACAACGACTACCTATTGCCGAAGTACTCTCAACGTATATCACGCTTGAACCATCTGGAACTCAGTTTAAGGCTCGGTGTCCATTTCATAATGAAAAGACTGCGTCGTTCTCGGTATCACCGGAACGCGGTCTTTTCTATTGTTTTGGGTGCGGTGCCAAGGGTGACATATTCAACTTCGTAGAACAATTCGAAGGGTTGGATAGGAAGGGTGCCTTGAAAATACTGGCTGACAGAGCGGGCGTGCCGTTGACTGCATCAAATGGAGCAAAAGCAGAACCGACTGACAGCGTGTATGAGGCGTTGGAACAGGCGACAAAAAAATATCATGAGATATTGCTCCGAACACCAGAAGCGTTGGACTACCTCAAGAAAAGAGGGGTGACTGAAGATACTATCAAGCAATTTCGATTGGGATATGCACCGACAGAATGGCGTACTATTGCTACCTCCGTTGATCAAAACAGTTTGCAGTATTACGATCGCGCCGGTCTCATTAAGAAAACTGAAAAAGGATATTATGATCGTTTTCGTGGACGCATTATGTTTCCCATGTCTGACAGTAGTGGGCGAGTAGTGGCATTTTCAGGGCGCATGTTTCCTGATACTCCGGAGGGACCGAAATATCTTAACAGTCCCGAAACTGAAGTCTTCCAGAAATCTCGCATCCTCTTTGGCTTTGACAAGGCAAAGCTTGCTATCAAAAAACACAACTTCGTCATTCTTGTTGAAGGACAAATGGATCTTGTATTGAGTCATCAGGCAGGATTTCGAAACACTGTCGCTACTTCTGGTACTGCAGTATCAGAAACAGTTATCGGTGATGCAGGGGCACAGCTATCTGTCATTGCACGCCTTACGCCAAACCTCTTCTTGGCATTTGACGGTGATAGCGCAGGACAGAAGGCTATGGAACGTGCCGCACTTGTCGCATTGTCTTTGGGGATGAATCCAAAAGTTGTGGCGTTGCCAGAAGGTGTAGACCCTGCGGACTTCTTAAAAGAGCAGAATCCTTCGCTAGACTCAGGACCTTCGTCTTCGACTACGGCCTGGAAAGAGCTCTTAAAAAATGCAGAGCATTTCATTCCGCACACACTGCACGTTTTGCAGCGTGGCGTACAATCCGCTCATCAGCTCAAGCAGGCATTTCGCACGAAACTTTTCCCGTTTCTCTTACGTATACAATCAGCAGTGGAACGACAGGTATACATCAATACCATTGCGGCAGAGTCCAGCCTTGGTATTAAGGAAGTGACGGATGACTTCAATGGATATGCTGCAACAGTAGCTGCTTCCGCCTACGCCGGAAGCCAAAACAACTCTGATGAGAAAACTATTGAAAGTAATTCAAAAACAGGATTAACCCACGCTGAACGCTTCGTAGGATTTGTAGAATTATTTCCTGAAGAGCCGATACTTGCACATCGCAAGAACATCGAAGCCTTCATATTCGAAGGCGTATCGATCCCATTGCCAATATTAGAAGAGGTGGAGAAGGAACGAGTCTTGGCTCTTATAGAAAGAGAGTATGGTTCTACCACTCCAGAAGACCGTATTGAAATTAGTAGGGAATTATCCGAGACAGTGATCAGTCAATTCTTGGAACAATTGCAATTTGAATATGCAATGAAAATGAACGAAGCCAAGCAGCAAAAAGATGAGGACAAGGAATTGCATTATCTTGCCTTACTGCAAAAACTCCACCAGCGTCGTCATGTGCAACCTTGACTTTTAGTCGATTTTCCATGATGATACGAATGCATTCTTATTATGCCAAATAAAAAACCAGCTAAAAAAGCACAACCGAAGAAAGTAGTAAAGAAGGCCGCAGCGCCTAAAAAGACCCAGACGGTTAAGGGTAAAAAGCCGATCAAAACAACACCTAAGAAAGTTGCTCCAAAGAAGGTAGCGCCCAAAAAGGTTAGTGCAAAAAAGGTAGTCAAAAAAGCTACTACAGCTGCTCCAACGGCAAAACCAAAAAATAAGCCCCAGCCTATCACTATTCGCCATGCCGGCTCAGCGCCGCGTCGCGAAAACAATTCTGAAAAGAAAATAAAGGACATGGAAGTAAAGTCCGAGGAACTTATCGTCAAGGGTAAGAAGCGAGGCTTCATCACCTATGATGAAATTTTGAAAACATTTCCTGATATTGAAAACAATATCATGTTCCTTGATGAGCTCTACGAAAAGTTCAGTGTGGCCGGTATTGATATTCTTGAAGGAGGAAACCTTCTTGATATCGACAACAACGAAGATCTTTCAAAATACGTTAAAGACAGTCACAGTTTCAGTTCCGTGCAAATGTACCTTAAGGATATTGGTCAGTATCCATTGATCAATGCCGCTCAGGAAAAGGAATTTGCAAAGCGCATTGCGGCAGGTGATGGGGAAGCAAAGAACTTGCTTGCTCGATCGAACCTTCGTCTCGTTGTTTCAATCGCGAAGAAATATGCCAACCGCACTGCAGACCTAACATTGCTCGACCTGATCCAGGAGGGAAACATCGGTCTCTTTAAGGCAGTTGAAAAGTTCGACTATACCAAAGGATTCAAGTTCTCAACCTATGCCACCTGGTGGATTCGTCAGTCTATCACTCGTGCACTAGCTGACCAGTCTCGTACCATTCGTATCCCGGTGCACATGGTGGAAACTATTTCAAAATACAAACAAGTCATGCGTCGTTTGGCTCAGGACTTGGGACGTGATCCAATGCCGGAAGAAATCGCAATGGAAATGGGCATCGAAGTTGAGAAGGTTCATGTCATTGAACAGATCAACCAGGAGACTCGCTCATTGGAATCTCCAATCGGTGACGATGAAGACAAGTCAACATTCGGTGAATTCATTGCCGATGATAAGATTCTTCGTCCTGACCAAGAGGCAAGTCGTCGCATGCTACAAGATGCTATTCGTGCAGTGTTGGAGGAACTTTCTCCAAAGGAAAAGCGAATCTTGGAAATGCGTTACGGCTTGATCGATGGGGTACAGCACACTCTCGAGGAAGTTGGTAAGGAATTCGGCGTGACTCGCGAACGTATCCGTCAAATCGAAGCCAAAGTTCACGAAAAACTCCGTCAGAATGACCGTATCCAACGACTACGAAACTATTTTGACTAAATAACAAAAAAGCCCTGCATTACAGGGCTTTTTTGTTATTGCTTTTTAGTAAAATATGTGATATAATAATAAAAACCTTAAAACATACAACTATTATGTATTACGCAGTATTATTCAGCCTTGTTGGTACAGCCAGCTTTGTAGTGATTGGATTTTTTTACAAATGCAGTCATTCTTTCCGTTGTTTTATTTTTCACGCTAACCCACATTTTGTGCGGTTTCTGAATTCATTGTTGTAGTTCATTTCACAAGCAAAAGGCCCATGCATGTAATGCATGGGCCTTTTTTTTGTTCTTACTTTTTATTATTTATTCTTCAGCTGAGCGTCAATAACTTGCTGGAAGTTTGCATATGGTTCTGCACCAGTGATAACCTGGGTACCGATCAATGCTGCAGGAGTGCCTTCGATACCGAAGTTTTCTGCCTCTGCCTTGTCAGCAGCCATTGATTGTTCATACACTGTACCGTTGGTTGCTACGAGTTTCGCTACCTGTGCTGCTTCATTTGCACCAAGCGCACTGGTAGTAACAGACATGATCTTGTCCTGTGTTGCCCAGCCAGTATTTTCCTCACCTTGGTTATCAAACATAGCCTTGTGCCACTTATAGAAGTTTGCAGGATCAACAGCCCATACAGCACGAGCATATTCACCAAGCGTTGTTGAGTCAGGACCAAGAAATGCAAAGTCTTTGAAGACAATCTTTACCTTTCCTGCGTTCACATAGTTCTGAATAATTTCTGGCAATACTGTCTGTTCATCCTGTTTGCAGAATGGGCACTGATAGTCGAACCAATAGGCGATAGTTACCGGAGCGGTAGCGCTACCAATGTACGGTTCGCCACTTGTGCTCACTTTGGTAATATCTGGAGCTATCGTTGGTTGCTGAGTAGTAGTTTGGGCAGTGTTGCCTGCTGTCGGAGTAGCGGCCGTACTCCTTGAGTGCAAGACGATCAGTAAGACTATGGCAATCATTGCCGCACTGGTAATAATGGCGGCTGCAATGTTCATTGACTGGTTCGTAGTAGGGCTTGCAGGTGCTTGTTGTTCGGTGTTTTCTGTTGGTGTTTCTTGTGGTTCCATGGTCTCAGTATAGCCTATTTTTAAAGTAGAAAAAATAGGCTCTTTGTGCTAGAATCACAGGCATGACCCTTGGCGATATCATCACATATATAGTCATATTTTTGGCTGTATATGTCCAGGTATTCTTTCTTGTAACCTACATCGAGCACCGCAAAAAGTTTCCTGCCATAATGAATAAAGAGCTTCCAGAGCTGGTAAACCCTCCAAAGGTGGCAGTTATCGTTCCATGTTGGAACGAGGAAAAGACCGTGCATGGTACCATTGCATCTATTTTGGCATTGGACTATCCGGCAGACAAACTGGAAGTCATTGCCGTTGATGACGGTAGTACTGACACTACCTGGCAGGAACTTTTGCAATACAAGGACAACCCTCGCGTACGCATCTTCCAAAAAGAAAATGGTGGTAAGCATACTGCCATTAACTTTGGTATCGATAACACTGACGCAGAAATTGTTGGTGGACTTGATGCCGATTCATTCGTAGCACCTGACGCATTACGACGCATGATTGCCATGTTCCAGTCCGACCCTGAGGTTATGGCCGTTACGCCTTCACTGATTGTGCATAATCCTCAGACCATGCTGCAACATGCCCAACAAGTTGAATACAACATGAGTACTTACAACAAAAAAATGCTTTCATTCCTTGGCGCCATTCACGTGACACCTGGACCGTTTTCTTTGTTTCGCAAATCCATGTTCGACAAGATCGGCAAGTTCAGAAAGGCGCACAACACTGAAGACCAGGAATTGGCATATCGCATGCAGCAGAATCACCTCAAGATTGAGCACTGCGTTAATGCGTATGTGTACACCTCTTCACCTGATACCGTAAAGAAATTGTACAAGCAGCGCTTGCGTTGGATTTATGGCTTCATTCAAAACACCATTGACTATCGCCATCTGGTCTTTAATGCCGAATACCTGAACTTCTCATTCTTCACATTACCGTCAGGTATTATCTCGATTGTTGCCGTAGTGTTTCTTTCCGCCTCATTCTTGTACGACTTCATTGTCTTTCTTATCAGCAAAATCAACCAAATTGCGGCGGTTGGATTCAACAGTCATATTCACATTAACTTCAATTGGTTTTATATCAATACGCAAACGGTATTCTTCGTTACCATTATCCTGTACGTACTGCTGATCTTTTCAATCGTTATGGGCACACGACTAAACCAGCAGGGCCACGGCTTTGATTGGCGCATCCTTTTGTACCTCGTTGTCTACAGTGTCATCGCACCATTCTGGCTTTTGAAGGCGGTCTGGAATACAATAACGGGACGTCGCCAACCGGCTTGGAGATAATTATGAAGGGTTTTAGAAAATATTTTGTCGTACTGTTGATCACTGTTGGTATTTTTGCCATCGCATATTTTGCAAGCGTGTACTTCAATAATCAAAAAATTGCCGAGATACAAAAAGCCCAAGACCAAGCTACGGTTGATGTCTTGTCATCAGAAACACAATTCGACCTGCTTGAATCCCAGTCATGTCAGGATGTAACCAACACGTATCTTTCTCAGGAAATTTCAAATTTGGCTGACAAGATTTCATATGCAGAACAAAATTTCAGTGACCAAACCCAGCTTAATCTGCTCAAGCAGCAGTACGCTATATTGGAAGTGAAGGATTATCTACTGACCAAGCAGATTTCAGAGCGTTGCAAGAGTAACATTGTCACTATTTTGTATTTTTACGAAAATGCCAATAGTTGTACCGACTGTCAGAAGCAGGGATATGTGCTTGATGCTATTCGCCAAAACTATCCCCAGGCTCGCGTATACTCATTTGATGCCGGCCTTGATAGCTCCACTATCCGCGCATTGCTTAGCATCAATAAAATATCAGACAAGACACTGCCTGCTGTTGTAGTTGATGGTACTACGTATACTGGCTTCCAAAGCCTTGATACGCTCACTGCCATGCTTCCTACGACAACACCGTCCACGACTGCTTCTACTCCCAAGAAAACTATCACTAAGAAAACCCAGTAATCATGATAAAGCAGTTCCTTAAAGAGTATTGGATATTGATTACCATCGTTACGCTTTTTGTCATACTGCAGATCGTTGCATTGCAGCCTCACGCTACACCATATTGGGATGCCGCTGTATATGTCGGCTCAGGAAAATATCTTTTTTCACACGGTGCAGTAGGTACCTGGGAAGCATTGCGCCCCGTAGCATTGCCTGTTGTGCTTGGAGCATTTTGGAAAATTGGCATCAATCCCTACACGGCAGGCATAGTATTTAGCCTTATCATCAGTGCCGCATTTCTCGTCCTGGTATATGTCTTTGCAGAAGATATTAAGAAAGATTCAGGTGCCATTGCTGCAGTATTGCTTGCCAGTGGAGCGACATACTTTACGTTTGGAGCTGTTCCTGTCACTGACATTACGTCGACATTCTTTGCCGTTTTGGCATTGTGGCTGACCTACAAGGCCGTGCGTGGCAGTCAGTATTTTGTTGCCGGCATTGTCGTGGCCTTTGCCTTTATGTTTCGTTTCCCCCAAGGCTTGTTGTTGGTGGTAACAATGCTCGGAGCTGTTGTAGCACTATTTTTTGAAAAAAGAAAAAAGGGGAAGTGGAATGATGCCGTTGTCAGCATGATTGAAAGAGTCTTTCTCATCGGAGGCGGCTTCTGTGTCATTGTCGTGCCATTTCTTGTAGTGAACTATATTGCCTACGGCAATCCATTTCTGCCATTCATACAGGCAACTGCCGGTATTACTGGCTATGCAAGCTTGTATCAAAAGGGAGTATGGTTTTATCTCGTACAGTTCTTGAGAGAAGATTTCTTATACATAGCGGCGCTTATTCCATTTGGACTATTGTTCTGGAAAAAGATGTATCGTTCAAAAGCGGTGATCATGCTTACCGTTGCCATCATGTTTGTCGGTGGATACTTTATCGTGTACCAGACTCACAAGGAGCTTCGCTATGGCTTGGCATTTCTTCCGTATGTCGTCATTCTTGCCGGTGTCGGCATCATGTATGTCTTGGAATGGACCAAGATGCCGCGCCTGCTATTCTTTGGGTTGTTTGGTATAGCAGTGTTCATGTTTTCTGTTGGGTTTTTTGTGTATGCAGCTCAAAATCCAAACAATGAGACGTTTTACGAGTTCAATGCTTACCTCAAGAATATTCCTGATGCGCATGTTCTGAGTTCTACGCCGTACATGTTCGCATACAGCGATACGTTACTGACACACAATCTGTATGGCGACTGGAATGACGCCTATTCGGACTACAACGCCTTTCGTTCAGCTAACGACTACATAGAGCTCGATAGCTGTAACCTTAACCAGCGCTGTGCCGATGATGGGGGATACTGCCAGCATGATAAGCAGGCTCTGCTCGATGAGCTCAACAAGCAAGACACAAAATTCTTTGATGAGACGACACCGCAGTCACAATGTGAGTTGATGATATATAAAATAAACCACTAACTATTGACTTTTTGTTAAAAATGTGATATTATTATCACATAGGTTAAGTTACTTCCTAAAATTAGTAACTATAGCGAGAATAGAGCAACTCGCATAATGTCGTACGAAACAAAATTATCTCGGTTATCGGTCCGTTACCGATAAAAAAGTTCATTACAATTGAAAACACTTAATCAAATTGCAAAAACAGCCCTCACTAGGGTGTTTGTCAAAGAAACTGACAGTCTTAACTTTTATGGTCATGTTGATATCCACGACTCTTTAAACTCATTAGCACACGGTAATACTAATTCTATTGTGATGTGGGGTATCGAGCTTGGAATTGTTGAGTTACCTTCTCAGTTTGATTTTCAGGAAAAAGAACTGCGCAAAAGCATTTTTGAAAACATTCTTGAAGAGCTTCAGGAAAGACATCCTGGAAGAGGCATACCCTCACATATCATTGGAACATACCTTTTTCTTGATAATGGTGGTAAATACAGGCCCGAGATAGAAGTTTATTCTATCTCGTCGCTTCACATGAGTGAGCTGCGTATGGCGACAGAGAATATATTTCAAAAAAGTTCAGATTTAGCTTTTTTCTTAATGGAAGAGCTTAATGTCGAAATTAAAGATGAGGATTCAGAAGAAGATTTTACTGAGGCAAAACCTAAGTTTTCTTTACCCTCAATTGAGCAGGGGCTGTTGAGACAGGCGATTAGAAAGTATTACAAAGAGATTAGTGCGAAAGTTATCTTTGAAGAAGGTTTAAACTTCATGTATTCTGTTGGAAAACAGGTGGGATATTGTGAGGTTGTAGTTTCTGATAAAAAAATAACTTTTAAACTTTATTAAAAATTTTAAGACCGGTATTGCGTATCCGGTCTTTTTTATACAAGCCCTTCGACTACGCGCAAGGCTCCAAAAGGAAAAGCCCTCACCTGTAAGGCTGTCTCTTATACACATCTGACGCTGCCGACGACCGCA
>JARIGO010000021.1 GCA_029288805.1 Candidatus Nomurabacteria bacterium | reverse complement strand
GTATAGCAAATAAAAATCCTCCGTCTGGAGGATTTTTATTTGCTATACTGTATTGATGAATAGGCAACATGGATTTACCCTCATAGAACTGCTAGTCGTTATAGCTATTATTGGCGTTCTGGCGTCTGTCATATTGGCGTCGCTTAACACTGCTCGTGGTAGAGCTAAAGATGCAAACAGAATTAGTAGTTTGCAGGAATTACAAAAGGCCTTGGATTCATATTATTTTGATATCGGCTCGTACCCTGGAGCTGGGCATTATGTCAGTAGTTCAGTCTGTAACATTGCTACGTCTCCTGTATGGGATACAGTGTTAAACCCTACACTTGTTCCAAAATATATTGGTGCTCTACCCGTGGATCCAGTGGGACCAAGTGATGCCAACTTTTGTTATGGGTATGACTCATATCCAGTTGCCGGTCTTAACTATACCGGATGGACGTGTACGGCTCCGGACGGGACAGTTATTGATCCTGATGGTATAAGTGGCAGCGTTAAGACCTCAAATGGCTATTATTATATGTTGGTGTTCCGCTCTGATACCGACCTTTCAAGTACATATCCCAAGTTCAACGGCAGTAATCGTGCCTACTGCCTTTTTGGCCCTGCTCACTAATAGGTCTCTTCCTTGACCAAATCTGACTTATTTGTTAGGATACGGGGGTTCTTGATGAATCCGTACATTTCTCTTTGTGTACTAGAAATACCACATAAAGAAATCTGTACGTGATATTCCCAAGAACATATACATATTATGGCAAAAACATCAGTTATCGCGCGTTCTCAAAAGACGCCAAAATTTAGTACTCGTCAGGTAAATCGCTGCTTTCGCTGCGGTCGTCGTCATGGCTACATGCGTGACTTCGGACTTTGTCGTATCTGCTTCCGTGAATTAGCTAATGAAGGAATGATCCCGGGCATTCGTAAGTCTTCTTGGTAATAGAGTTATATATATGGACGGAATTTCAAACATGATAATCACAATGAAGAATGCCGCTATGGTTTCAAAGCCATCAGTGACTGTGCCTTTTTCAAAACTTAAGTATGCTATTGCTCAGTGCTTGAAAGAGCAGGGCTTTATTGCCAATGTTTCAAAAAAGACTGAAAAGAACAACATTTCAGTACTTGAAATCGAATTGGCATATGCAAATGGAGAAACAAAGATTCACGACGTGAAGCGTATGTCAAAACAGTCTCGCCGCATGTACACTGGCGTAAAGGAGCTTCGCCCAGTGAAGAACGGTCACGGCATTACTGTGCTCTCAACACCAAAAGGTATTTTGAGTGACAAGCAGGCTCGTAAGGAAATGGTCGGTGGAGAAGTATTATTCACAATGTGGTAAGAGTTTATATATGAGTCGCGTAGGAAAACAACAACTGGTTATCCCAGCAAATACAGAAGTAACATACACAGACGGCGTATTGCGTGTTAAAGGTCCACTTGGCACTTTGGAAAAGTCTTTCAAGGATGTAGTGGCTATCAACATTGCTGATGGCATGGTGACATTCGCTCAGAAAGGGGATGATTCATTCGCCCGCGCTATCTGGGGTACATATGCATCACATGTAAAAAACATGATCGCTGGTGTAAATGCTCCATACACAAAGAAATTGATTCTTGAAGGAGTTGGCTTCAAGAGTGATGTTAAGGGCACTGACCTAAACCTTGCTCTCGGCTTCTCTCATCCTGTAGTAGTAAAAATCCCAGAAGGACTTACTGTTACTGCAGAAAAGAACGTTGTTACTATTAGTGGTATTAACAAGGAAACTGTTGGACAATTTGCCTCATCAGTTCGTGCGCTTAAGAAGCCAGAACCATACAAGGGTAAGGGATTCCACTATGATGACGAAGTCGTACGTCGTAAGGCAGGTAAGAAGAGCGCATAATAGTTGAGTTTATATATGTCAAAGCAAACACCACTACAAAAGAAAAATCGCATCAAGCGCAAGATCCGTGCTACTATTTCTGGGACAGACACTCGTCCACGTCTTTCAGTATTTCGTTCAAACAACTATATGTATGCTCAGCTTATTGATGACGTAAATGCAGTAACAGTTGCAGCATCTACGGACATGAAGGCAAAGGGTACAAAAATGGAAGGAGCAATTGCAGCAGGAAAGGCATTGGCTACTGCAGCAAAGGCAAAAGGCATTACTAAGGCAGTATTTGATCGTAACGGATTTAAGTACGCTGGTCGCATTAAGGCTTTCGCAGATGCAGCTCGTGAAGCAGGACTAGAATTTTAATTTATATGGCTGAAATACAATCACAATCACATACTACTCGACCAACAGGTACTGGACCACGTCGTCCATCTACAGGTGGTAACGGACGTCCTCCACGACGCGATGGTGGCAAGCCATTTGCTGACCGTGTTAAGGATGTAGACCAAAAGATTCTTGATATTCGCCGTGTGACTCGTGTGGTTGCCGGAGGACGTCGTATGAGTTTTGCGGTTTCTATGATCATCGGTGACAAAAAAGGCGTTGTCGGTCTTGGGACAGGAAAGGGAAATGACACAGCGCTCGCTATTGCCAAGGCTTTGAAAGATGCCAAGAAGAATGCCATCAAGATCAAGATGACTGACAAGCACTCTATTCCATATGATGTTAGTGCAAAGTACACTTCATCAAAGGTTATGATTTTCCCTAACCACGGTAAGGGACTTGTAGCCGGTGCAGCTATTCGCGACATTGCTATCATTGCAGGCTTGAAGGATGTTTCTGGTAAGGTAATATCAGGAAGTAAGAACAAGCTCAACACTGCACGCGCAACCCTGAAGGCACTTTCTACTATCGGTACTAAGTACGTATTCGGTGCTCAAAAGACTGAAACTGCAGATGCTGCTGCTCCAACAGCAGAAACTAAAGAAGTAACAAAAGAGTAATATATGAATCTTCTACAACGAACAACACCAAATAAAAAAGCAAAGACTGTCGGTCGCGGTTCAAAGCGCGGTAAGACTTCTGGTCGCGGTACAAAAGGACAAAAGGCTCGTGCTGGTCACAAGATTCGCCCTGAAATTCGTGATCGTATCAAAAAGCTTCCTAAGCTTCGTGGACGTGGAAAGAACATGAACAAGGCATTCCGTGTGGATGTTACTGTTGTGAACCTTTCAGTGCTTGCAAAGGCATTCGAAGTAAATGCTCGCATCACTCCTTCAGCGTTGTTTGAAAAAGGATTGATTCGTCGTGTTGGCGGAAAAATCCCTGCAGTTAAGGTGTTGGGAACGGGTGAAATTACTCATGCAATCACTGTATATGATTGTGAGGTGTCAGAAGCAGCTAAGGCAAAGATCGAAGCAGCGGGTGGTACAATAAAAGGCTAGTCATGAATACATTTTTCAAAAAGCTAAAAATGATGGTTATGGATCGTTCTATCCGGAACCGATTGCTTTTTGTCATCGCGATGCTCGCCGTGTTTCGCTTCTTGGCTACTATTCCAGTACCAGGGGTAAACACCAGCGCTATTTCACAGGCATTCAGCAGTAACCAGTTTCTCAGTCTCTTCAACGTAGTGTCCGGTGGAGGTCTTTCGACATTCTCTATCGTGATGCTCGGAGTCAGTCCGTATATCACTGCTCAGATTATCATGCAATTGGTAGGCATGATGGTTCCTTCAATGAAGGAGCTCATGCAGGAAAGTGGGGAAGCGGGACGCATTAAGTTCAACCAGTACACTCGCTTGCTCACTGTGCCAATTAGCATCTTGCAAGGTTTTGCATTCATCAAATACCTGCAGTCACAGGGCGCTATTGCAGCACTACCACTTCCAACTCTTATTTTTAATATTATTATCATTACTGGTGGTTCAATGCTCTTGCTCTGGATCGGCGAACTCATCGATGAGTTTGGCGTTGGAAATGGCACTTCAATGATCATCTTGGCCGGTATCTTGGCTCAGATCCCTCCAAAGATTTCACAGTTCTTCTTCACATTTACTATCGATCAGCTACCAATCGTATTGCTTTACCTCGCAATTGGTCTATTGGTTATCGTTGGTGTGGTGTTTATTTATGAAGCGGAACGTCCAATCAAGATCACGTATGCACGACAGGTACGCGGTATCAGACAGTTTGGCGGTGAAGATACATACTTGCCACTTCGTCTAACACAGGCAGGTGTTATTCCAATCATCTTCGCATCATCATTCTTGCTCTTCCCACAATTCTTCATCAGTCTTTTCCAAAGCTCTTCACACGCATGGCTGCAAAGTGTTTCAGCATTCTTTGCTAACTTCCTCGCAAGCACATGGTGGTACTCAGCCGTATACTTCCTTCTTGTTGTGTTCTTCACATACTTCTATACAGCGGTAACGTTTGATCCTCAGCAGATGGCAGAGAACCTTCAGAAGAACGGTGCCTTTATCCCTGGTACACGTCCAGGTGAAGCTACAAACAGTTTCATCGGTGCAGTGGTTACTCGCATCACCCTTGTCGGTTCACTCTTCCTCGGTGTCATTGCAGTGCTTCCGCTTGTTGTGAAAAGTACGACTGGTATCACGGCGTTTGCCATCGGTGGTACATCACTCTTGATCACAGTCTCTGTCATCATCGACCTTATCCGTCGAGTGGATGCTCAGGTAGAAATGAATGAATACTAATAAAAGCGGTTCCGCATGCGGAACCGCTTTTATTTGTTATACTTATTCTATATGCCACCCGTCTATCTTTTTATCGGACAATCTGGTGCCGGTAAGGGTACGCAAGTCCAGCTGCTTCAGGATACACTACGAGCCGCCAATCCTGCAGTGACTTTTTTTCATTTGGAAACCGGTGAGAAGTTTCGACAGCTTATAGAGGGCACAACCTATACCTCTGAGCTTACCCGGCAAATGATGTCCCGAGGAGAACTCCCCCCAGCCTTTCTCGGCGTCCATATGTGGTCACATGAGCTTATTGATGACTATGATGGCAAAGCTACGGTCTTTATTGATGGTACACCTCGTGTGGCCGAAGAGGTGCCATTACTGCTTTCAGCAGCCCGTTTTTACGGCTGGACCATCGATGTGCTTTGTTTGCATGTCAGTGACCAGTGGTCATATGATCGCATTAAGGGGCGAGGCAGAGCTGACGACCACGGAGAGCAGGGTGTGACGGGCCGTATTGCTTGGTTCCATACGGCAGTGGAGCCGGCGATAGAGCTGCTTCGGAACAGTGACATTGTGCGATTTCATGATATAAATGGAGAGGCGACAGTTGAGCAAGTTCACAAGGACGTTTGTGACGCATTGGGCATCAGTTAGCCTCAGTGGTATATTGCTCCAGCAATATGATAATTATAAAAACTGACAGTGAAATAGCGCGATTGCGAAAAGGAGGGCCGATCCTGGCGGCTATTTTGCAGCAGGTGGCGCAGCATGTGCACGCAGGCATTACTACTGGTGAACTAAATGATATTGCTCACAAGCTTATTGTCGATGCTGGTTGTACTCCTGCATTTTTGAACTACAAACCCGAAGGAGCGGACTTTCCGTATCCTGCTAGTCTTATTACTTCTGTGAACAGTGAGGTGGTGCACGGTATTCCCGGAGATAAGGTTTTGAAGGAAGGGGACATTATTGCTCTTGACCT
Organism: Candidatus Nomurabacteria bacterium; assembly: GCA_029288805.1. Lineage (GTDB taxonomy): Bacteria > Patescibacteriota > Minisyncoccia > Phycocordibacterales > UBA9973 > UBA4124. The sequence goes on along the minus strand of JARIGO010000021.1, from coordinate 17,855 downwards.
TGGCTTGAACTACGAAGGAGTGTTTTTGGATCATGCTATTACAGTACCGGTTGGGGAGATCGGACCTAAAGACAAGCAGCTTCTTTCTATTACCAAATCCGCCCTAGAAGAGGGTATTGCCGCCATCAAGCCTGGTGCAACTGTAGGAGACATTGGGTATGCCATAGAGAGCTTTGTGAAGACCTACAGGCTTGGTATCGTGCGCGGATTGTCTGGACATGGCGTTGGGCGAGCCATTCATGAAGATCCATACATTCCTAATTATGGTAAAAAAGGTAAGGGAGAAAAACTGGTGCCTGGTATGGTCATAGCTATTGAGCCAATGCTTACTCGCGGTGCTGAAGATGTCATCCAAATGCGCGATGGCTATACCCTCAAAACTATCGACAACTCCCGCTCTGCGCACTTTGAACACACTGTTTTGATAAATGAAGAAGGATATCCGGAAGTTTTAACTATAGAAAAATAAGGAATTTCTTGGCGGTGTTGTACGTATAATAACTTGTGAAGGTTATTATCATAGAAAATAAGAATAAGGTTATAAATAGTGTTAAAAAAGCCTTGGAGAAAGGACATGCGGGCTTTCGTATTGTTACTATTACAAAAAAAAATCCTGAGCACTCTCTTGAAATAGTGGCTGAGCATGTCAAAAGCGCTCTCAATACTCCTATTGCCAATGGTCCGACCGTTCTCAAAACTGATACCTTGGTGCTGGATACCAAAAAACATGAAGTTATTCGCGATGGAACATTCATACGGTTGGCACCAAAGGAATATAAATTGCTTGAATTTTTGATGCGTCACGCCAATCAGGTTGTCAGCCGTCGACAATTGTTGGACTATGTCTGGAATACGTCATTTCAAGAAAAGCATCATGAGCTTACGGTGCATATGAGATATCTGCGCAGAAGAATCGATGAAGGATTTCAAAAGTTATTGATCCATACCGTACATGGAACAGGATATATATTGCAAGAGTAATGCCCAATACTTCTTTTCTTTTGTCAAAGATATCAGGTATTTTTAATATTGTCGGGGCGCGGTACTGTCATTGCCTCATTTCAGAGAAAGATTTCTTAGGAACTTTTTAATATTTGATACTGTTTTTTTATTAAAGAAAAAATATTGTTGACCCGTGTCCGTGTTGACCTTACTATGATGGCACACGATGAGTGAAGATACACCCGCTCCCAGTCGGAGCATACTAAAAACGTCATTATTATTTATAATTATTTTTATTAGCTTTTCTGGATTGTCTGCTCGGCAAACCATGGCTGCAGGATGTTCACTGCAATTTTCTGTCACACCAAACGCTACCACTGTTGCAGCAAGCAGTCCCATTACCTATGGCATTACCGCTTCAAACACGGGCGATGCTGTCTGCAAAAATGTCACGTATTCGTTTTATTATGCAGATAATGAAACATATGTGAGCGGTACGCCAAAGCCTGCTGCAAGTAATTACTACTGGAAAGTAGGCAATCTAGCACCAGGTGCCAATTATCAGGCCCAGGTTGTTACTACTCCTACCGCGCAGGCCACCGAAATTGATAATGAGGCCTGCGCTACCGGCGATAATGCTTCCGATGCATGCGCTGACAACAGCATTACTATTACAAAAGCAACCACTACTGCACCTTCTACACCGACTTCTACTTCTACCCAAACACCTCCACCCGTGACGCCTCCTGTAGTGGTTCCTCCGGCAAATCCTCAGCCACCTGTGGTAACGCCGCCACCTGTGACGCCACCAAGTTCTGCAAGTTCACAGGAACAGGGCATGTGGTTTTGGGATTCGCCAATCCAGATGACGAGTGCCCAAGCTACTCAGGACTTGCAAGTTGCCAAGCAAAATGGATTTAACGCAGTGTACGTTACCGCTGATGACTATTTAACCATTGTTGCCATGCCAGCTGGTGCTGCAAAGACCGCTCAGACTAAGGCGTATATGAATGCCATGTCACAGTTTGTACAAAAGGCCAGCTCGTACGGTATTGTTGTCGACATTGAATGTGGATGGAGAGACTGGGGCGAGCCTGCCAATCGTTGGAAAGGATTCGACATGATTGATTTCCTGAAGCAGTACAATCAGCAATACCCTCAGGCCAAGATTCGCGGCTTCCAGTACGATGTGGAGTCATATCTCCAAGCAGGGTATGAAGATAACAAGACACCGTTTTTACAAAACTATGTCGCATTCATAGACCAGTCAGTTACTCGTATGCAGGGCACAGATGCTACGTTCTCAGTTGTTATACCGTTTTTCTACACTGATACGCAGAATTGGACCCCAGAAATTACATATAATGGCAAAACCGAATATGCTTACAACCAGCTGCTTGATATTCTGCAAAAGAAGCCGGGCAGTAGGGTGCTGGTCATGGCATACCGCAACTTCTTTACTGGAGATAACGGTGTGCAGGACATTTCTACTCCGGAAGTAACTGAGGCGGCAAAAGGCTACAGCACGAAGGTTCTGATTGCCCAGGAAACAGGAGATGTCGACCCTTCATACGTTACGTTCCATGGCATGACAAAAGCCAAACTGTTCAGTCAACTTGGTACAATAAACAATACATATAATTCATACAGTAGCTTTGCTGGTACTGCGGTGGATTACATGGATCCGTTTCTGCAATTAAAATAAGATAAGAAAATCCCCACACATGTGTGGGGATTTTCTTATTTAACCTTTTCTACAATCTTTTGGAATGTTGATGGGGAAGTGTGAGCGATATCTGAAAGGATTTTGCGATCGATTTCGATATTAGACTTCTTCAATGCATCGATGAACTTTGAGTATGTCATACCAAGTTCGCGAACTGCGGCATTGATATGCACTTGCCAAAGGCGGCGTTTGTCAGACTTCTTGTCTCTGCGGTGTGCAAATGCGTATGTACCAGCATGAGCGATGGCATCCTTTGCCATTCGTTCCTTGGTACTGCGTCCGAAACGGTAACCCTTTACTTGGGCTAGGACGTTCTTGCGGCGCTTATTTGCTATGGTTCCTCGTTTTACGCGTGTCATGGTGTTAGTTTAAAAATGATAATGATTATCGGTGAGGGATAAACTGGGCAATGTCCTTTGGAGACATAGTGAATTCTTGACCCTTTTTGCCAGCCAATTGCTTGGTGCGAGACTGTTTTGCATTAAAGTGGTTAAAACCCGGTGTTCGACCGATGATTTTGCCTGTTTTAGTCAATTTCAGGCGTTTTGCATATGATTTGTTGGTTTTTGTAGCCATATCTATATATTTAATGGTTTATTTTGCATTTTTGTCTCGCTCGATCACAATGGCAAGGCCTTTGGGAGAACGTTTATGCGGCTCTGCAATCTTATAGTGTTCTGTCACAAAATGCAAGACCCGGTCAAGTCTTTCTTTCAAAAAGGCTTCATCCATGCCTTTTGAGCGTCCGCGTAGGAAAAGCTCTACTTTTATACGATGACCCTCCTTGAGCCACTTGGAAGCAGTCTTTGCCTTGAGTTCCAAGTCGTGGTCTCCCGTACCCACCTTGATCTGAATAGCCTTAGTTTCACTAGCCTTTGCGCCACTTTTGGCTTTTTGTGCCTTTTTCTTTAGTTCGTATAGGTATTTTCCGTATTCGATGAGCTTGGCGATAGGTGGTTTTGCTGTAGCGTTGATCTCAACAAGGTCTACCTCCCGAGCTTCAGCCATAGCAAGTGCTTCCTCCAAAGAAAGGATGCCCACATTTTCACCTTCTTCGTCAATAACGCGAAGTTCAGCGGCGCGTATTTGTTTGTTGATTCGTTCCTTCAAAATGCTTATAGTAAAAGATAATGTCTTCTAATAATACCCAAAAAAATGAAAATAGTCAATTAAATAAGGGTCAAATTGTCATGTTTTGGAAGCATGCAGGAGAAACCTTAGCGGTGATGCTGCGTCGTTTTCGCGAAGAGCGGGGTATTTCTCCAGATGAAAAGATTACCTATGCCGGTAGACTAGACCCAATGGCTGAAGGCATTGTGCCACTGCTAGTCGGGGAAGCTCGCTTTCAGAAAGAACATCTCATGGCAAAGTCAAAAACGTATGAGGTTGAAATCCTGCTAGGCATAGGAACAGACACTGGAGACATGCTGGGGATTGCTCTTGATACAAACTTTAGCGTGACGCCTTGCGTAGCGGATATAGAAAAAGCGTTGGAGGTGCTGAGAAAGACTGACTCTCTTTCATATCCAAACTACTCTTCTGTTCTCGTTGATGGTAAGCCGCTGTTTATGCATGCTCGAGCAGGCAATACGGTAGAAGTGCCTATTAAGCATGTCACTATATATAGTATGGAGCTCTTAGGTATAAAAGATGTATCGATAAGAGAGCTACTCAGCAGTTCTGTAGAGATCATCGAAAAAGTGCAGGGGGATTTCAGACAGAAGGAGATAGTAGGGCAGTGGATGAAAATGATAGAAGCGGATGGTGACCGCTTATTAACAATTGTCACCATCCGTACTGCTGTTTCTTCCGGCACGTATATGCGTTCACTGGCGGAAAAAATGGGAAAGTTACTTGGGGTACCCGCTTTAGCTTACAAGATAAAGCGCACAAATATAGAAGCATAATAAAGGCCTGAATCGTATGATTCAGGCCTTTGTGTTAAAACGTTTTACGCACTTTTACTTTTTACTTCAATACATTGCGTGGTATGAGGCACCGCGCGTAGGCGTTCTTTCGGGATGAGCTTTTTTGTTATTACACAAATACCGTAGGTTTTGTTTTCAATCCGTACAAGGGCGGCATTTAAGCCAGCAATAACTTTTTGCAAGCGACCAGCAAAGTGACTCAATTCCTCTTTTTGAGAAGCGGCTGTTGGCCCATCGCCTGTCATGGTTGCGCTGACATGGTCAAAGTTTCGCAATTCTTCCTTAAAAAGGTTAAGGTCATCTTGCGCAGCATTAATTTTGCCGATAATAAGTTCCTTGAACTCCTTTAGTTCATCATCCGAATAACAATTTTTAACAAGTTTCATAATATAAAGATTTTTTCACATTATTGCACCAATTTCCCTTTTGTCAAACCTTTATGTACACATGTTTCTAATGGGAAGTTTAGAAGAATTTTAGACCTAAAGGGGTACTATCAGGTAAATCACAATTTTGTACATTCTTAAAAACCTGACTTACGGAATCTTCTTTAATATGGAAGGATTCTGTAAAAATGAAACCGGCTTGTAGTGCCGGTTTCATTTTAAGGTTTTTAATTATTATTAGCTTTATACGTGATAAAATTACTTCATGAAAATTCTTCTTATTGAAGATGAAGTTGACATTGCCACCTTCATCAAGAAAGGCCTCAATGCAGAGATGTGCATCGTGGAAGTTGCTCACACTGGAGCAGAAGGCATAAAGATGGCGCGCAATAATGAATACGATGCCATTGTGCTTGATTTTCACCTGGGAGACATGACCGGCGTGGAGATTTCAAATGGCATTAGAGCGTACAAGCCTTCCATTCCAATATTGGTATTGAGCGTGGAACGAAACATGGATATCAAAGTTGATATGCTTTCTATTTGTGACGACTACATGACCAAGCCGTTTTCACTACGTGAGCTTACCGTGCGACTACATGCACTGACTCGTCGTGGAGATGTCATTCGCAGTGACGTTCTGAGCATGGGAGGCTTGGTGCTTGATTCCACCAAGTATACGGTCACGCTTGATGGGGAACAGATACAGTTCCGACACAAGGAATTCGCATTGCTTGAATACTTCATGCAGCACGCTGACATTGTCCTGTCTCGAGAAATGATCCTGTCGCATGTCTGGGATATGAATGCCGACCCATTCACCAACACTGTTGATACACATGTCAGACTGCTTCGCAAAAAGTTGGAGTCACCAGAACGAACATTCATTCATACTGTACCGAAACGTGGCTATCGCTTCTCCGCACAGACTGTGTAAAACTTCCATATTTTTTTAAGTTTACGTTATATCTTTTTAAATAAAATTGTAGGGAATAAACAATCAAATTCTTTAACAATTTAAACTTAAAAACAAGATGGAAACAATTGAATGCCTACGGCTTCCGCGTGGCGTAACGCGTGGAACTGTCTACAAACTTGTACCGAATCCCGGCACTGACATGTACTATGAAAGAACGGACCGTCATCTTGGCTGGATCAGGCTTGATGAGCAGACCATTCTTCGAGAATGTATAGTTGCTGTTGCGGGATGCGGCGGTATGGGGGGATTAATCCTGGATATTTTAATACGATTAGGGGTAGGAGAGGTACGCATTGCCGACCCAGAGCTCTTTGATAAGAGTAATCTTAACCGACAGTACGGTGCCATGCTTCATACCCTGGGCAAGAACAAAGCCGTAGAGACGGCAAACAAGGCGCGATTGGTGGTTGATGACACAACCATTGTGGTATACATGCAAGGCATTACTATAGACACGGTTGATAGCTTTGTGAAAGGGTGCGATTTGATATGTGATGAAGCTGAGTTTTTTGCGGTAGTTGTAAGGATACTGCTTCACCGAAGCATGAGAAAGTATGCTGAGGCTGATTTGCTTAACTGTCCGACGGTTGGCCATCAGGTGTACATTACAAAGTTCACGGCCCAGTCCATGACTATTGAAGAGGTCCTTGGCATGACCTATGAAGAGGCTGTGATATTTGAGCAAAAAGTTCGTGACGGCACTGCAACCACAGACGAGATTGATCGTGTCACAAACGCCATGCTGGCATTCGTTGCTCCAGAAATCCCAGAGTACTCAGCTGATACAGAGGAGTATAGTACGCAAGATGCGGTATTACATCGTCTAAGGAAACAAAAAACCGCATCCATCATTGCCACCAATCCACCCATGGCCAGTGGATTTCTTTCAAACCAGATCCTATACCACCTCTTGAGCAAAAAATCTCCCCTAAAGAGAAATTATGCCCTTCCTCCAGTCATGCCAGGATACTTTATGTTTGATGCGGGTAAATTTAGAACCTCCATTGTCAAAGAGCAATGGTGGGGTAAAGACATTAAAACTGTGCTCCGCATGGCAATGACTGATGCTGATCACCAGTGCGCCCAGAAACACATTGAACGTCACTACCGGGCATTGTTTGGCACGACGCCAGCTCGATCCGATGAATACATTGTGGCATATCGCAATGACCGCATTGTTGGTGTCGTGGCGTTAGACTTTGCAAAATCCAACGGTAAGATTCTGATTGAAGACTTATATGATATTCACTCCTCTACGTTGCCCGCTACCGTTACGGCTAAAAGCAGCATTCAAGTGGGGAGATGGATTGCCTCAGATGAACACGTCTCCATGTCGCTGGCATACGCCTCCGCTTTACGGGCGTTATATCACGGCAAGTTACACGGATGGGTCAACCATACCGATGCCGTTCATAAGGTACTGACTAAAAAGGGCATCAAGTTTCATGCGCTTGCCAATAACGGGATAAATCTTGCAAAGGTTCGTGATGAAGATCTGGCATTTTATACCAAACATACTTCAACTAAGCCATATATCATGAATTTTTATCAGATCATTGAGGCCCTTCATGACAAGCTGGAGCTCTATAGGGAGAATGGCATTGTTTTTGACCTTCACATGACAGCATAAATCCATAAAACGTCCCTTGAGGGCGTTTTATTATTTTGTTAATGTTTGGCTGTATACTTCAATTAATCATGAAAACCCCATTCGAAGCCGTATTGCTGATATGCATTCTATGCAGCTGTATTGCTATCAGTTGCATGGTGATACGCAATAATCGAAACTCCGTCATCCATAGATCATTCGCGGTCTTTCTTGTCGGTGTTTCCTTCATGACATTTGGTTTCTTTGCTCTTATAGAGCACTATCCATTTTTAGTGTTTGACCGTTTTATAAATTACGGAGGGTTGGTTATTGTGTTGGGCCTATTTCTTTTCATGCAGGTCTTTCCGAATGGTGTGATTGATATTCGAAAAAAGATCTGGCTATACCTGCCATTCGCACTTATTGCTGTCTTTGTCATACCGTTCAACCTTCTTACGCAGCATGCTGTTGTTGACGAGACAGGAATGATTCATCAGACGGCTGGTCCGTTGCTGTTTCCGTATCTTTTGTTTTGTGCTGCATACCTCGTAGCTTCATTTGGCATATTTATACGGAAATACAAAAACACTCAAGGAATACAAAAACTTCAAATGCAGTATGTAGGTGTCGGCATGGTCATCTTGCTCTGCGCCCTTTTTATCCTCGATCTGTTATTGCCCGTACTGCACGTTACGAAGCTTGCCATCTTTGGGATATTCTTCGCGTTTGTTTTTATAGTGCTAACGGCAGTCGCCATCGTTAAGCACAAATTGCTCGACATTCGCATCGTTATACAGCGCAGTTTGATCTACGTCATACTCTTCACGCTGATTGTCGGTGTCTACTTTGCCGGTTTGCAGATTTTAGGCTGGGTGCTTGAGCGAGTCACCAACAGCACTGCCATCATCAGTGCCGGCATTACCACTGTTCTGGGCGTATTCTTTATTCAACCATTGCGTCAGTATTTTCAAAAAATTACGGACCCGTTTTTCTTTAAGCATAAATACGTGTATTCCGATGCCATTGCCATGCTTTCGCGCATGCTTAATACCACTATGAGCCAGGCTGACGTTGTCACTGCTTCTGCTGAGGCATTGGCAGATATTCTCAAGGCAAAATGGGTGGAGTTTTTCATTGACGAAATACCTGAACCAAAGCCTGACCTTGCGTTGAGCCTGCCAATTATTTTTGAGGAAAAAAATATCGGTACTATTGCGCTGGGGCCAAAGCGTTCGGGTGATGACTATGACTATCAGGACATGCAGCTTTTGGAAACATTTCTGCACCAGGCGGCCGTGGCGCTTGAAAAGGGAAGACTGTATGAAAAGGTGGAAGAATACAGTACTCAGCTTGAGCGTATCGTTGAGGAACGAACAAAAGAAATCAAGCGTGTTCAGGAGGAACAAAAACGAAACATGATTGATATTTCTCACAATCTGCAAACGCCGCTGGCAGTGATTAGGGGAGAGTTGGAACTGATGCAGGAATATTCTACGGACCAAGGAAAGATTGTGGCAGTGAAGCGTTCGTTGATGCGCGTTTCAGAATTTATCAGACAGCTGCTGCACTTAGCGAGGCTTGATACCTCTGTATACAATATTCCTTTTACTACGCTGAACCTCTCAGATCTTGTGGAAGAGCAGGCGGAATATTTTGAAGTCATGGGATATGAACATCACTTGAACGTTACCGCTAGCATCGAGCCTGACATTATGTTCACTGGCAACAAACGTTTGCTTGAAGAAGCGCTGACCAATATTGCGCATAACGCTATTAAGTACTGTCGTGAAGATGTTGAAAGTCGCATGAACATTGAGCTGTATCAGACTGATGCAGAGATCGTCCTGAATATGGAAGACAATGGCATTGGCATAGAACAGGCGCATCTTGCGGATATTTTCAATCGCTTCTATAGAACATCAGGAGCGATACAAAAGAAAACACAAGGCGTGGGTCTTGGTTTGGCTATCGTGCAAAAAATTGTGGAAATGCATGGCGGTACTATCACCGCCAAAAGCACGGTTGGTACGGGAACGTGTTTTACCATTACATTTAAGAAATAAAAAAGCCGTGGATGTCCACGGCTTTTTGTTCACCTTACTCGCTACAGATAAGGGCATAAATTTATTTTTTTACGGACCATTATTATAACTTTAATTAAAGTTTCAATAATGAAATATTATTGAAAGAACGATGTAGCGCTAATCACATACTATTGATTTTTGGCAATGTGTCAATTCCAGAGAGAGGTGGTATTATCGGGATATGGAAGGGTTTCCCTCAGTGGAAAATAAGGCAGAAGGTGTACGACAGCAGCTTATAGAAGTGCAGTCTCGTGCTTTTACTGTCGAAGAAGCACGGTCTATAAAAGAGAAAATGGATTTATTGCATGGTCAGGGCAAGGATAAGTCTATGGAAATGCAGGCTGTCATGAAAGAGCTTGGTAAGAGCATTGTGACGGTCCGTACCGAGCCTGAATTCATTGAGCTGATGCTGGATGCAGGCATTAGTGAGGAGCATATACACAACATTCTCAGTCGCCGAGACTACAACAAGCACAATGAAGGATATGCACTACTTGTGACAAGAGGGGAAGATGGGTTTCATTACAATGCCCTGGAGCTGACCGCAACATTTGAACGCATTGAGCCGGAAGAAATTGAACCCGCACCAATCGCAAACCTTAGCGCACATGCACCGACAAAATCTCAGGAAGACTTGGATAGGATAAAAGAGCTAGAGGAGGAATTACGGAAAGGAAAATAAAAAAAGCCGCGTCAGACGCGGCTCTTTGTTTTCTCTACATTATTACCGTAAATTTTATTTTGATACGGTGCGGTTCTGGCTGGCTATCAAGCTCAATATGTATCAAGCCCTTCCAGTTAGCCTCGAGCTTTTTTATCGTTTCTCGTACTGATTCCAAATTCTTAAAACCATCAGAGTTAAACCGAATGCTCGTTGTACACTTGCCATATTTGAAAATGCTACTAATAACTGCATCTTCTACTAACCACTCAATAAGGTGGGGTTCCAGCCCGTCCAAGAGTGACGCTTTTATCTCGGTCTCACATGCCGTGATGGCTTTCAGCTTTTTCTCTAGTTCTTTTGTCAGAGATGAACGATCGCTGATCAGGTCGCCTATGCAGCCTTTATGTAATTTTGTCATATGTGAATTTTTTTATACAATAAATCATATAACGATTTTGTCAAGTATAGGGGTAAGCGTGGTAAAATCTAAAGATGGAAAATTTACTATCTGAAATCAAAAGTCTCTACGGTCTAGACCTGCACTCTCCCGAAAAGATAGAGAGAGGCTATCTAAGTGAGAATCACGTGCTCACTGACAGTGCTACCAAATACTTTCTAAAAAGATATCGCTTCGACAGGGAAGAGAAAGTGGCGGAGGTTCACGCCGCCAAAAGGTATTTCTCAGATGGAGGTATTCCCGTTATTCTTCCTTTGCCAAACAAGAACGGTAAAACCTTCTTCTCTTATGAGGGAGGATATTTTGCAATCTTTCCTTTTATAGACGGAAGGCACATACAAAGAGAGAGCCTAACCGAAGCTGCGGCTGTCTCAATGGGGAAAATGCTTGGAAAAATCCATTTGCTCGGCATGAAGTCCCCGCTGTCTGCAGAAGACCATTTTAGCGGCTGGGACAAGGAAAAGTTTCTTGCGAAGGCTGACCTCATTATTTCAATAATTAATGAGAAAGCGGAGCTGGATGACTTTGATAAAAAGGCATTGCAGACCATACAGCTCAGAAGACAACTTATAGAGGAAAATACTATTAACTTTGAGGATCTTGGCCTTTCGAGCAACTGCCTTATTCATGGAGACTACCATGAGATGAATATGTTTTTTGATGATAACGACAATGTCGAATATGTCTTTGACTGGGAAAAAATTACGATCGCTCCTCGCATGTTCGAATTAATGCGCTCCGTGATCTATGTCTTTTTTGGGGATTCTTTCGATGAAAAGAGTATTCATCTCGCTAGAACATACATCAATGCTTATACAAGTGTTGTGCCGACTTCAGAGGAAGAACTTACAAAAGGTCTTCAGCTATTTTATTTGCGCCAGCTCCATGGCTTTTGGGTTGAGAACGAGCATTATTTGAAAAATAATTATAGAGTTGACCGCTTTCTTATTTCTCGCAGTGATTCTACAAAATACATGGCGGAACATTTGGATGAGCTGACGAAGAAGCTGATTGGTTAAGTAAAAAAAGCCGCGTCAGACGCGGCCCTAACTTACTATTAACTGTTATTTAAAAATCTAACAATTGTAAATCCACGAGGGATATAAAGAACAAGCTTTCGCTACTGGCACTATAATACGATCAAATAAATTGTCAAATAAAAAAGTCTCACCATGCGGTGAGGCTTTGTGCGGCTAGCTGTCTGGTCGTGCATTAAGGTGTACCAACCTGTATGCGCAATGATGCAAAGCAGGTCCGATGCGACAGGGTAGAGCTAGAGGTTTTTTTAGAATATAGCATATCTAGAGTTTCTTGACGCCTTGCTTCAAGGAGTTTAAACATTAAGATTCAAGTGCCTCTCTTAATTTTTCCTGAAGCTCCTCCCATCGCTCTCGATAGCTTTCATCCAAGCACCACAGGTAGTCTTCTTCGCTAATAGGGGTATTAGACTCTTTAAACTTATCCAGTAATTGAAGAGACTCTGTGACGTGTTCGTACATAAGCTGGATCCTGCCTCTTGTCATTGAGTAGATAAAGCCGGGCTTCATCCAATCCTTTAGCATAATGTCATAACAATTCCTTCTGTTTTCATCCGTTATACCAAGGGTATACTCCAAGTCAGCATCCGCAATCATTAGCTGTGCGCGTAACTCAAGATGTGCTCGAGCTTGCTCGTTTTGGTCTTCAATTTCCATCTTCTCTTTTTAAGAACATTAGCACAGGGAAGGCTTTTATCAAATTTCAATAAACACCTTACATCTATTGACTTTTTAAATAAATAATGTAGTGTAAAAAGAAAAATTTTGAACTTTAAAAACAATAGAAAATGAAAACACTAGTCACACCAGGAGTTAGGCCAAAGATTGCCCCTCCACCGTTTCCTCCCTACGACTGGCAACAACCCATTATAAAAGATATGGTTCAGACAATCGTTGAAGGGAAAAGTGGTCTGGTTATCCAGCCAACCGCTACTGGTAAAAGTGTTGAAGCCGCTTTTACTGCTAGGGCATGTATTTTGCTTCATAAAATGAAGGGATTATATCTCTACAATGAAAATGAGGGTCTTGCCCAGGCACGTAAGAAGTTTCAGCAAATATTTGCTGGTAACGGCATCAAATGTGCAAGCTATTTTGGTTACGGCAAGGACGATTTCGTTCATGAATCTGATATGGTATTTGCATCATTTCAGTCCCTTAATAGCCAGTACGGAAAATGGTATATGAACTTTGCTAAGGACCACTTTGATTTTGTTATCGTAAACGAGGCTCACCACAGCCAGGCCGATACGTACAGAGAAGTGATTAAATATTTCGAGTGCGGAAAAATCGGCATGACTGCTACTGAGAAACGTGCGGATGGTAGGGATATACGAGACCTGTTTCCTCATATCATCTGTGAGATATACCTGGAAGAAGCTATTGCCAGAGGGTGGGTTGCGAAACTTCATTATCTTGTTAAATCGTCAGGTCTTTCTACTCAGAGATTGAAAAAAATCTGTGACGGAATGATTGAGGATGGTAAACGAATCTCTATCAAGCAGCTTAATGAGAATATTTTTGTCGAGAAGCTTGATAGACAAATGCTCAAAGAGATTTACGAATACTCTTTTCCATCGGACGATATGCCTCGCCAAACACTGTTGTTTTGTGAAAACATCAACCACGCAAAACATATGCTGAAGTTACTGCTTGAAGATCAGAAGCTTGCTGGTACTGTTCATTCAAAACAGTCAGATGGGAAGAACCGTGAGACAATGGATGCCTTTCGTACTGGCCAGATCCAATTTCTAATTTCAATTGATAAACTTAACGAGGATATCGATGTACCGGAAGCGGAAGTTGGGGTTTTTATCAGAGCGACAGACTCAGAAACAGTATTTTTCCAACAGCTGGGCCGGCTCCTTCGTCTTAGTGGCAAGAAGAAAATGGCTTATGTCCTTGATTTTGTTGCGAACCTTGACCGTATCATAATGGTTCAAGAGATCAAGATGCGGGTTAAAGAAAAAGCGAAGCAATTCGGTCAAGACATCCTCGAAGACAGCCTGATGCATATTTCTGGTGAAGGCTTTGAATTTTCATTCAGTGAAGAGTTAAGAGATATACTTCAAGTTTTGCAGTTAATAAGGCAAGGTTTCTATTCAACATGGCAAGAAGCCGGTGCTGCAGCAAAAGAAATAGGTATTTCATCATTGGCAGAGTACAGTCTTTTATATAAAAAAGATTTACGCCTACCTTCAACTCCTAATGATTATTATGCGAATTTTCCTAACTGGTATGAATTTCTAGGAAAGGAAAAACCGTTATTTTACGGAACTTGGCAGGAAGCATCCGAAGCCGCAAAGAGATTGGGAGTGATTTATGGTAGGGAATATATTGAAAAATATAAAGGTGACTCTTACTTGCCCTCTTCTCCTCATAGTTTCTATGAAGACTTTCCGGGGTGGGAAAAATTTCTCGGAACTGACCCTTATCCAACTTGGCAGGAAGCATCCGAAGCCGCAAAGAGATTGGGTATAAAATCGAATAGAGATTATAGAAGAAAATATGAAGAAGATGTTCGCCTTCGGGCTAGTCCAGAAAAATTTTATTCCGACTTCCCAGGCTTCCCTGTTTTTTTGGGCAACACTACAAAAAATAATTCTTCGAAAAATTTAGCTTATCCAACGTGGCGAGAGGCCGCTGATGCAGCAAAAAAAATAGGCGTGAAAACAAGAGAAGATTATAGGCTTAAATACAAAGAAGATAAAAAATTGTACGGCAGCCCCGATAAGTTCTACTCAGATTTTCCAGGATGGAAAGAATTTCTTAACGTAATTAACCAAAATACCCTTATTTAATAAGGGTATTTTTTAATCTGTGGAGATGGCGGGAATTGAACCCGCGTGTGAATGAAGTGAACAAGTACGTCTACATGTGTAGTACTGCTTGTAGGTTAGAGTGTGATCTTAAAGCAGAACGAAACGATCAGCACTCGAGCCTCAACTAGTTCGGTGACTTCCTGAGACAGGGAAGACTACCTAGTCTGATGAAATGTTGCCGCTATTGTCTTATCAGACGTCCAACAATGCGACACCTAGTTGGCGTAAATTACGCGAAGCTAGGAACCGCGCCTACCATAAAAGGAGACGCGACCTTAGATGAACTGTTTGCAGTTATCCGCTGAGCGACAGTTAACGAAGTACGCTCATGCCCGACATGCATACAAGCCCGACAATCATTCGTCGAAACCTATCATCCCCGTGATTCCTTTATAGCGCGGTCCATGTCTTTTTTGTCCGCGCGTTCTTTCAAGGTGTTGCGCTTATCCGCAGCCTTCTTACCTTTGGCTATGGCAATATTGAGCTTGATAAGCGAGCCTTTACTGTACAATGAAATTGGCACTATCGTCAAACCCTTGGTTTTGAGGACCTTGGAAAGATCATACAACTCTTTTTTACTTACTAGGATCTTGCGAGTGCGATACGGATCATAGCTCATAGGGGCATTTTTCTCCTGCCATGCCGGAATATGCGCACCCAATAAATAGAGTTCGCCGCCAAGCATCGTGACATGGCTGCCGGCTAGACTGCCGTGCTGAGCCTTCACCGATTTTACTTCGGTGCCAATGAGCTCAATGCCGGTTTCGATCATATCCTGAATGCTGTAGTCGAAACCGGCTTTTTTGTTACGGACGTATTCCATGAAGATATCCTACCATATTATATGGTGTATAATGACCTTATGCCGAAAAAAGAACAAGACCCAAACATTCAGAATCCGCAAGCGAAAAAACCGACACCACCAAAGAAGCCGCTCTCTTCATATATATTCTCAACCTTCCTGATATTCGTCGTTATTGTCGTGCTGTACTCACTGTTTTCAGGAGCTGGCGCTGACAAGACACCGACCGTCAGCTTGTCAGACGTTGCTCGACTGGCTCAGGCTGGAGAAGTGAAAAGCATTGTCGTAAACAGTCAGGATCTCACCATTACCAAGACTGACGGTACGATTGAGAAATCAGAAAAAGAAGATGATACATCGCTTGTATCAGTCTTGTCTTCATATGGTGTCGATGCGGCACACCTTTCTGCCATCGATATCAGTGTTTCAACGCAGTCAGGTTTTGTCGCCATTCTTATTTCATTGGCACCAATCCTCGGATCCATTCTTATCTTCGGAATCTTCTTCTGGCTGCTCACTCGCCAGGCAAAAGGCGCTGGCATGCAGGCCTTTACCTTCGGTCAGTCCAAGGCTCGCGTCACTGACCCTAATGACAAGAACAATAAGGTGACATTCAAGGATGTTGCTGGTGCTCGTGAAGCCAAGGAGGAGCTGAAAGAGATTGTGGACTTCCTGAAGAATCCAAAAAAGTTTTTGGAAATCGGTGCGCGCATTCCAAAAGGTGTTTTGCTCGCTGGTTCTCCTGGTACTGGTAAGACATTGCTTGCTCGAGCTGTCGCTGGGGAAGCGGGTGTGCCATTCTTCCATCTCTCAGGTTCTGAATTCGTAGAAATGTTTGTTGGGGTGGGTGCGTCTCGTGTCCGTGACTTATTTAAGATGGCAAAGCGTGCCGCTCCGGCTATTATCTTTATTGATGAGATTGATGCTGTAGGGCGCGTGCGTGGCGGTGGATACGGAGGAGGTAATGATGAACGCGAACAAACGCTCAACCAAATCCTTGTTGAGATGGATGGTTTCGAGCCAAATGACAAGGTCATCGTCATGGCTGCGACAAACCGCAGTGATGTCTTGGATCCTGCATTGCTTCGCCCAGGACGTTTTGATCGTCGTGTCATGCTTGACCTGCCAGATCGTCGTGATCGTGAGGAAATTTTGAATGTTCATGCCAACAAGAAGCCGTTTGGCGAGGACGTGAACTTGAAAGTCATTGCAGAACGCACGCCAGGATTCTCAGGTGCTGACTTGTACTCACTGATGAACGAAGGCGCCATTCTTGCTGCTCGTGAAAACCGCAAGAAGATCTCACAGTTTGATCTTATTCGCTCTATCGAAAAAGTGATGATCGGTCCAGAGCGTAAGAGTCACTTGCTGACAAAGAAAGAAAAGCTCATCGTGGCATATCACGAAGCTGGTCACGCGCTCGTGGCTTCTGTACTGCCTGATGCAGATCCAGTGCACAAAGTTTCTATCGTCGCTCGTGGTAGTGCAGGTGGGTATACATTGAAACTTCCGCTTGAAGAAAAGAAATTGCAAACCAAGCAAGAGTATCTTGATGACATTTCAATGAGTCTTGGTGGCTATGCAGCAGAGCAGCTAACCTTTAACGACGTTACCACTGGTCCTTCAAACGATCTTCAGGTAGCGAGTTCTTTGGCTCGTGCCATGGTGACACGATGGGGAATGAGTGATGCTGTTGGTCCGCTTGCTCTAGAGTCTGATGGGGGACGAACCATGTTCGGTCAGCCGGGCGTGGAAAAAGCATACTCCGATGAAACCGGCACATTGGTAGACGGCGAAGTGCAGCGCATTATGCGAGAAGGATTGGATCGCGCAAAGGAAGTCCTTACGACACACAAAGTGGTACTCGATATCATTGCCAACAAGCTCATCGAAGTAGAAACCATTGAACAGCCTGAATACGAAGCCATTCTCAGTGCGCATGGTATTCCTTTGAAGAAGTTAGAGATATAGCAAAAAGCCTCGCCGTACGGCGAGGCTTTTCATTTGACTTTGCATAGGGTCGGCGTACACTGAAAGAAATCCTTAAAACTAAACTGATCATGAAAAAAATCCTTATCCTTACGGCATTGTTTGTCAGTATGATGAGCGCCGTCGCATTTTGTCAGCAAAAGCAGTCTTCTCACGTTGTATCAAAACCCGATACAACGTTGACGCTTACGCAGCCCAAGCTTTCACTCTTTGCCCGCGTTAAAAGAAGCGTCAGAAACTTCTTTGTCTCTTCGGATACTGTCCAAAAAGTATCATGGCCATTATGTATGCAGCCAACAGGATACTTCGAACAGCAGGCATTGGCCAACAGAGTCGGCGCAAGAAACATTGCCAACATTGTTAAGACGAATGTAGATGATCCTTACATGTATTATTATTATGGAATTCCAATCCATAATTAATAAAAGGCCCGACCGTACGGTCGGGCCTTTTT
>JARIGO010000006.1 GCA_029288805.1 Candidatus Nomurabacteria bacterium | reverse complement strand
CCCTCTTTCGTTAAGCGTTGTCTATTTATCTAGTTTTTAAAACCCAAAGAGTTTTGAGAAGAAGTTACCGATTGCTCCGAAGAAGCCTCGGTGAGTTGTGGTAGAAGTAGACGCTGAAGCGTTTGTGCTATCAACAACGTTTACTGCAGTTACAGAATTTCCATTGATGGTACCCTGCGCAATGATCTGGTCACCGACTGCAATGTTGCTTACAGCAGCAGTTGTGCCACTCTTTGTGATTTTTGCATTCGCCACATCAATCGTGTAAGAGACATTACTCTTGTTGGTAATAGTAACAGTGTTACCACTTACAGCAGTTACTGATCCTCCAATGATTGGTTGACCATTACCCTGTGGAAGTGTTGCCTCTCCATTACTTCCTGGAGTTGGGATATTTCCCTTCGCCATAACGCCATCGTGAATACTTGCGGCTGTTACAGTAGTTCCGTTTACCGTTCCCTGAACCATAATGTTGTCACCTACAGCAATACCTGAAACACTGCTTGCTGCACGATTCTTGTCTACAGTTGTAGATGAACTTGTATTTACAGTGTATGTAGTAGTGGTAGGAGCAGTTGACCCAGAAGCTGGCTTAGTCCATGCCTTACTAGAAACGGTGATGGTAGAGCCATTAATAGCGGTGACTGTTCCGAATATGCCGTTCATTGCCATATCATGCATGTCATCGTCACCACGGACTGAACTGTGTACGTCTCCATTAACGTTTGCGTTTATATTGGCACTATGTGCACTCACTCCAACGCCAAGCGATCCTGTAAGCGATTCAGCTGAAGCCTTTGCAGAAAAGCCCAGTGTTGCAACAAGGAAAAATGCGGGAATGATGAGTAATTTATTATTAGTTTTCATATATGTTCAAATTAATATCTGATAATCCATTCAGCCATAACGACAGTACCGGCCTACACAATACTATACGAATCATTGCGTGATATACTTTCACATATGCAACCAACCCCTACTGTCCGTTTTGAATCCTTTAGTGATGGCGTTTTTGCCATTGCCACTACGTTACTAGCCTTGGAATTACGTGTACCATTTTTACAAAACAGCGGTTTTTCCTTCCAGGGACTAACACCATTAATACCAAGCCTTCTAACCTTTGTACTGAGTTTTGTTACTATTGCCATCTTTTGGGTGAACCATCACCAGCTAACGCAAACCATCGAAACCATCAGTCGTCGCCGTATTTTGTGGCTCAATACCCTTTTATTACTGTTTCTGACTCTCATTCCTTTTGTTACAGAAACTCTTAGTGCCAACGCCCCATCCTCTGCAGCCACTGCCATCTATGCCTTTGTACTCTTTGGCGCATCACTAAGCTTTAGCTTCCTTCACTATTGGATTCATAAGAGCAACAACCCAGACAAGCCAGTGTCTACCAAGCGCAGTGTTATCGGCCCAACGATCTATTTCCTAGCGATATTTGCCCCATTGCTATCAATTCCTTTGGCATATGTCCTTCTTGCCATTCCTCCGCTCTTCTATTTCCTCCCAAAAAGCACTACTAAATCCTTATAAGTTCTTCATATCTTTTTGATGGATGTGTGCTATAGTGTCATTATTGTAATGTACTCATTCGAATAGTGCGTTGCAACGATAGTAAATAAGTTAAATATATAATGAATAATAAAGTTTTCGTTGGTAGTCTATCATTTAGCACCAGCAACCAAGGTTTATCAGACTACTTTGCACAAGTTGGTACAGTTACCAGTGCAAACGTTATCATGGACAAGATGACAGGGAAATCAAAAGGATTTGGTTTCGTTGAATTCTCAAGTGATGCAGAAGCCCAGGCTTCTGTTGATAAGCTTAACAATACCGAACTCGATGGACGCACCATCTTCGTTGATATTGCACGCCCTAGTGAAAGAAAAGAAGGAGGAAATCGCTCAGGTGGTTTCAACCGCAATCACTAATTCACTCCGTGAATAGACAAAAGGCCGATCCCGTAGGGATCGGCCTTTTGCTATACTATCTGCATGCTTACCCTCCAGTCCCCGGTCGACCAGCTCATTCGTATCAAGGAAGACACTCGCACCGCCCTCAAAAAACTTGGCATTCACACCATTGAAGACTTGCTGTACCACTTTCCTACTCGGTATGCCGATGAGAGTCAGTTTGTTTCCATTCAAGGCTTAACCGAAGAAGTTACGGCTACTGTTCGCGGCACTATCAAAAAAATCGCCGCCAAAAAATCCTGGAAAAGCAAAATGCCGATGTCTGAAGCTGTCATTGAAGACGTCAGCGGCTCATTGCCGGTAGTGTGGTTCAACCAACCCTATCTCGCAAAAATGCTCCATGTCGGAGCTACCATTGAGCTAACCGGGAAAGTAACCATGTACAAAGACAAGTTGGCACTGGTAAACCCTACCGTTCGAGAAGAAAAAACCTTGCCAATAGACAGTCATGACTCGCTCTTTGGTACAGACGAAAACGCTATTCTCACTCCTATTTATGCCGAATCAAAAGGCGTATCGAGTTTGTGGTTCCATCACGCTATTACTCGAGCATTGGCAACCTTAGAAACCATCCCTGATCATATTCCTGCTGCACTGCTTGAGCAGTATTCTCTTCCCGCTCTCAAGACTGCCCTGATTTGGATTCATGGACCAAAGACTGCTAACAATGCTACGGTGGCTCGCAAGCGTTTTGCATTCGACGAAATATTTTCTATCAATATCGCCCGCCAGAAGGAGCGTATGACCATCAAGGAACACGTAGCCTATGCCATTGATACAGAAGGTACTGACACAGAGGATTTCATTTCGCGCTTTGGTTTTCCTCTTACGGGTGCCCAAACAAATGCCATTGATCATATTCTTCACGATCTTGAACAAGATGTTCCTATGTCACGTCTGCTTGAAGGAGATGTGGGTAGCGGCAAGACTGCTGTAGCTGCAGTGGCAGCGTATGCTACGGTCATGAACAGACCGGGGTCAAAAGAAAAAAAACAGTCTTTTGGCAGCTTACAAGTTGCTTATATGGCACCGACTGAAATTCTAGCGACACAGCATTTTGAAAGCTTCATTGAACTTTTTCGTCACACCGGTATTTCCATTGCACTTATTACTGGAAGCGGTTGTCGAAAATTCCCAAGTAAGGTTGCATCAAACAAAGACAACTGGACTACCATTTCTCGCGCACAGCTTTCTAAGTGGATAGCCAACGGAGAAATCCCTATTGTTATCGGTACGCATGCTCTTATTCAAAAAAGCCTAACATTCAAACATTTGGCATTAGCCATCATCGATGAGCAGCATCGCTTCGGTCTAAATCAGCGCAAAGGCTTGGCGAAAAAAGATACGCATTTCCCTCATCTGCTTTCAATGACAGCGACACCGATCCCTCGCACATTGGCCCTCACTATGTACGGAGACTTGGATTTGTCATTGCTTGATCAATTGCCTGCTGGGCGTAAGCAAGTCACGACAGTATTGGTAACACCGGACAAACGTGAGGAAGTATATGAAAAAGTTCGGGCGGTATTAAAAGAAGGACGTCAGGCATACATTATTTGTCCTCGCATTAATAGCTCAGACAAAGATGCGGAAAAAACTATTCAAATGAAAAATGTCATGACTGAGGCCAAGCGATTGCAAGATGTAGTCTTCCCTGAATATCGTATTGGTATTTTGCACAGCAAGATGACAAAAGACGACAAGGAGTCTGCCATGGAGGATTTCATGAATCATGACACTGACATACTGGTTGCTACGTCGGTTGTTGAAGTGGGAGTGAACGTGCCAAATGCTACGGTTATCATTATTGAAGGAGCTGAACGCTTTGGGCTTTCACAGCTGCACCAGCTTCGTGGTCGCGTGCAACGTTCGTCACACCAGCCATACTGTTATTTGTTTGCGGAAGCAAAATCTGAGCGCACACAAGAACGCATGAAACTGTTCTTACAAGCAAAGAACGGATTTGAGCTCGCAGAATACGACTTGCAACTGCGTGGAACGGGTGAACTCACCGGCACACAGCAATGGGGCATATCGGATATTGGCATGGAAGCATTGCGAAACTTGAAGCTAGTGGAAGCCGCACGACAGGCCGCTATTGGAATTATTTCTGATGATCCTATGTTGGAAAAATATCCTCTTCTTGGGGCTAGAATAAAACCATTTGAAAAGATGCATTTTGAATAATACCAGTGTCACTCGGAGCCGCGCACAAAAAATACCGCTGAACAAGCCCGTCGGGTTGG
>JARIGO010000024.1 GCA_029288805.1 Candidatus Nomurabacteria bacterium | reverse complement strand
CACCTACGGTGTCGCCCTTTTGTTATCCCTACTTCTTTTGCAGCACTGCCGTCACTACCAATCGCTCATTGTGCGTGCGAAGTGCCGGAAGCCACGTTCCTGTACAGGTAATAAGCTTCAGGTACTCACTACCATTTTGCTTAAAAATATTTTGGGTATCGGCAACGTCCTTGTCATACGTCTGGCTGCTGAGCATGGCGTAATGAATAACTTCGCCATCTTTCATGGTGATGTAGATATCATCCCCCTTCTTGAGATCTGACAGGTTGCTAAACACTCCCGGCAATGCCAAGCCGTCATCCACATGCCCATCAATAACAACGCTACCTGCTTGCCCTGGCTCCGGACCATACTTGTACCACCCAACATCAGTATAGTTTGTCGGTACTGCCATCTTGCCTGTACCGGTAACACCAACCTGCTGAACCTTGGCATTGATCTTCAATGCAGGAATAGACAATGTCACTGGATAATCCCCCTTGGGAACAGTGATGGCATCCTTGGCATCCGGCACCGTAATATCAGTTGGCGTGGAATAAAAAATAGCATGAACAAGCACCGTCGCAAATACAACAATAGCGATGACTGTGATGATGAAGACAATTGTTCTTTTAATTTTTTTCATGGTAACTAAATATAAGAAATGGATACAGGCGACTGCATCCATCTCTTATAGTAACTTACTGTCGCGCATGGCGAATACTGTATCGAACGCCGAAAAATGCAACAAGACCTGAAGCCAATAATACTGCGAGAGTTACTGGTACATTTTCTGCACCGGTAGTTGGAAGACCTGGTGATGATGTATCAACAGGAGTAGTAGGTACTGAAATGCCTGCTGCTGCAGGATCTACCACCACTGTCTGTCCATTACCTGCATAAATGACACCGTTAATAGGTGTGTTACAAGGATAGCCACTTACTGTACTGGTTCCACTGGTGGAAGTACAGCCGTTGATATATCCATTTGAACCAACACTAAGGGCACCGGTTGTTCCGGTAGTAGTACTGTTACATGGCATGCCTGATGTGGTACTGAATCCTGATGTTGAGGTACAGCCTACTGGAAGAGCGGTCGTTGTTGTGCCATTAGCGGTACTAGTAGTAGTGACGCCATTACTGTTGGTACAAGTAACACCACTGGAAGTGCTGGTACAGGTCGTAGGGGCGGTCTGAGCATGAGCGGCAGTTGCAACAAATCCTACGCCAACCAGCAATACCAATGAGAATATAATACTTGAAAGTAGTTTCATAATGATATTTCTATTCTGATAATATAAATAAAGGAACGGTATTTGTATATTACTACGCTATATCTTTTAGATTTATTTCGTGTATAATGGTCCGCATATGGCAAAACGAGATAAAACACTGGGAATTCACCCAAAGTCAAATAAGTCCCACAAGACCAAAAAGCGCCTTGAAATCAAGAAGGAAATGCTTGCGGCAAAAAGTACAGGCAAAAAGCGAACTAGTAGAAAATAACATAAAAGCCCCGTCCATTTCATGGATGGGGCTTTTACAGTATCATTACCCTATGACCACCTACGTCGCCCTCCTACGAGGCATCATGCCCACCAACCCCAATATGAAGAGCGAGAAGCTCAAGGCTGTTTTTGAATCACTCGGTTTCAAGAATGTCGCAACCGTTATTGCCAGCGGCAATGTGGTGTTTGATTCGCCTTCTACCAATGTCGCAGCGCTTGAGACAAAAATAGAAAAGGAACTTCCCCTTCAGCTTGGATTTAACAGCAGTACTATCATTCGCAGCCGTGAAGAAATCGAAAAGCTGGTAAAGAAAAATCCATTTAAAAATATTAAAGATGAAAAGCCAAACTATCTCGTCGTAACATTTTTCAAAGACAGACAAAAAGACCTGTGCACTACCCTTACCATTGATGACAAAGGTTTGGTTACGACAAGCTACATGTCAGGGCTTGAAAAGAAACATGGCAAAGCCATTACCACTCGCACCTGGAAAACCGTTGGGAGAATCCTTAAGAAGATGGAGAATCGCTAAGCGTCAGGTAGCCGACAAAAAGTACGATCAAGATTGTGAGGGCAAATGTCACTGAACCACTTCCCCATGCAAGACCACCGCGTGCATGAGACACCGCCATCCAGTCAGAAAAAGACGCACCGAGTGGCCGTGTCAGGATATAAGCAAACCAGAATGTGAATATTTCATTTAACTTAAATACCGCATAGAGCACCGCGGGAATGGCAATTGCTATGGCAAATAATATGCCGGAAGCAAGATACCCCAGGTGCAGCGTAGTGGCAGTAAGGTCACCAGTAGCGGTACCGAGTGCAAATGTCGTCAATATCGTCAGCCAGTAAAATACTTCACGACGACGCGTAGTAATACTGTGAATGGAAAGCGTTTTCTCTGTGCTGTACCAAATGATGAATATCAGGGAAAGTACGACTATAAAGAAAATAGTGGACACAATATATGGGATGCCAAGTCCGACATGCAATATGTCTGCCGCCATTGTGCCAAAGACACTGACCATGACAACAGTGAGCCAGTACACCCACGGTACATATCGCTTGGTTGAGAATTGCAGAAGCAGTACCACGATCAGTCCGATGGCACCAAGAGCCACTGCAACAGCCGGCACCAAATGCGTAACGAAGTAATCTGACGCCGTCTCTCCCATACCGGTTGTGAGCACTTTGGTAATCCAAAAAATGACAGTGGCTTCCGGAACTTTTGAAAGTATGTTTTTCGTATTCATATAGATGATGTGTTATTTATTCAACTGATGCGTAGGCTGCTTCCAAGTCCGCGATTACGATCTTACTCATCTTGAGCATGGCCTGTACGACAGCATGGGCTTTTGCTGGATTGGGATCCTTTTGGAGTTCCATAAGAATACTTGGGATGACCTGCCATCGTACGCCAAACTTGTCGATCAGCCAGCCGCACTCACTCTTTGCACCACCTTCTGACAATTTTTCCCACAAATAGTCGACGTCTTCCTGTGTCTCGCAATCTATAAATAGAGATGCCGCATCACTGAACTTAAAATGCGGACCACCGTTGTAACAATAAACCTGCTGTCCCTTGATCTCAAATGTGGCAACCATGCCATTACCTTCCGGTCCATTCATGGAATGAATAAGCTTGAAATCACTAAATACTGACGCATAAAAATCCATAACCTCGTTCAGGTCATGGTCGTACATAAGAAACGGTGTAATTTTTTTGATCATAGCTAGATTGTAGCAAACAACTTCCATACCCAATAGCCGATCAGCACTCCAAACGTATTAAGGATAATGTCATCAATATCAAATATGCCGATATGAAATACTACCTCTGTCAGTTCGAAAACAAGCGTGAGCGCAAGAGCGATGAGAACCACTTTCTGCCATGTCACGTTTTTGTATACAAAAGGAATAAGTAAGCCAACCGGTATGAACGGAATAATATTTCCCGCTATATTAATAAATCCAATTATCATTCCGTGCTTGTCCAGCAGGTATGACAGAATATTTTTAAACGGTACAAAGTTTGCAGGATGAATCGTCTCTCTTCCTCCAAACCTAAACATCATGTGACCGATATGTATGGTTGGTATGTTTTTAAACACCACGACATTGATCAGGATTGCAATGTAGATGATGAGAATGATGATGGCAATGAGACGTTTGTTCATACATCAATCATACCACTTCGCCGCCAAAGATAGCTGCATCGTGAGTTAAGCCACAAAACACGTTGGTCAAAACAAATAAAAAGCCCCTGGATATCCAGGGGCTAAATTACTAGAAGAACATTTTTAGATCTGCAGACAAAAAGTGGGATCGCATTTTAAGAAGGATTTTTTCGTTAATTTGCCGTACCCTTTCCCGAGTCAGGTTGAATTTTTCACCGATCTCTTCAAGGGTATGCTCACCTTTTCCATCAAGACCGAATCTTAACGAGAGCATTTCATAGTCTCTTTCCGATAAACCAATTTTTGAAATAATCTGTTTGATTTTTTCCTTAAGTAATGACAGATCAACCGCTTCATCGGGTGGTGTTGACATATCGCTTTCGATAACATCAATTGGGGCAGGAGTGTCTTCTTCAGCAGAAGAGCTTCCTTCCAATTTAATTGAAACGATTTGAGTAGTGTTCAATATCTCGTGCAACTCTTCACTGCTTAGCCCAAGTTCCGCCTCCACTACAGAGTCATAAGGAGGAACGCCATTTCTACGAAAATATTTGGCAACAAACTTATTGTACTTCCTCATTTTTTCGATCATATGGACAGGGATGCGGACCGTCTCGCTGGTGTGATTAAAGCTTCTTTCTATAGTCTGCCTTATCCACCAGACTGCGTAAGTTGAGAATTTATAATCCATAGTTGGGTCAAACTTATCAATCGCCTTAAGCAGTCCCCGATACCCTTCCTGAAACAGGTCGTCAATGGTTATGCCGAACTCAGAATTGTCTACAAAGTCGCCGAAAAACTTCTTTGCAACCCAGTACACGAGGCGAAGGTTCGCTTTTGCAAAATCTTCTCGTGCCTTGTCATCGCCTGTAGCGATTTTTAATGCAACGATCTTTTCCTGATCCTTGGTGAGTAAAAGAGGGTTCTTTCGAGGTCTGCCCAGAGCTTTTTCCTTTGTGTTAGGTACCTCAATCCCAGGCATGACATATAGGTCAATTATTGCCTGAATATCCTCCATTCCTTTAAACATTTTCTGAAAAGCCCCAAACTCCGCGGTTAGACCTTTCTCGGAATATGCAATGATATCCTCAGGGGACGGTACCCTGTTCAGTTCCAAATAAATGAACCTTAAGTCATCGACTAAGCTCTCCCTATCATACTTATATGAATTAGGATTAATACCCGCATCGATTAACAAGTTCTCATAGCTTCCAAACATTTTCAAGATCGTTGAGACCGACACTATTAACCCTTCGTCAGAGGATTTTTTAATATCGGAATAAGTTGGAGTTGCCCCTAACTGAAACCTGAGCGTTTGTAACTGGTTAATCACAGTGGGCCTGTCGATTATCTTCATAGGGGCAATCTCGGCTTCAACTGTTTTTTGATCCGATGGAACAGCGACAGATCTTAAGTGAGCGATTCTTAGCAAGATCTTACTAGGAGTAGTGTATGTTATGAATATGCCCTGATCGGTGAAGAATTGTGTGATAGCTACAATGGCGTTGGTAAGCGATATACCTTTGGTACCCCGAGGGATAAATTCGGTGATCTGCTCAGTTGTAATGTTCCTTACTTGAAGAACATGATTTAGTAATTTACGAGATCGCTTAGTCAGCTCACCCATTTGAGGTGGAAGAGGGCTTGTAGTCCCTGTTAAATTTCTTTCTGTCTTCATTTTTTAAAGTTTTCTTTAAATTATCATGATTTTTTAAAAAGTCAATACATTAATTGACTTTTATGTTAAATATGCTTTAATTATAAAAAAGAAAATTAACAATTTAAAAGGAGGTCACAAATGATACTTACTGCCCCGGCCATAGTGCCTTTTCCCTACCAGCAAGAGTGCTTGGATGTACTTAAAAAAGCTGAAAAACATCAAGACACTGCTCTTGTGGTAAAAGCGGGCGGCCTTGGAAAGACTATTACAAGTGCCTTATATGTGAGGCATAGGTTCGAAACTTACCACGAGAAACGCTGCTTGTTCTTAAGCCATTTGACTGAAAATCTTGAGCAGGCGGAAACTGATTACATCAAGGTTCTGCCGAATGCTACTTACGGATATTTCACTGGTGATAAGAAAGTTTCTCACCAAGTGAATATCCTTCTTGCTAGCTTTCAGACAATGAGAGAAAACCTCGATATGTTTCATCCTGAGGAATTCGATATCATTGTTGTTGACGAAAGTCACCATTCAAAGGCCCCGACGCATGAGAACGTTGTCACCTATTTTATGCCCCATTTCATCCTCGCAGTCACTGCTACATCCGATCGTATGGATGGGCGCGATATCCGAGAGCTATATGGGGAGCCAGTGTATTCGCTGCCGTTCGTTGATGCATTATGCAGAAACCTACTGTGCCCCGTCGACTACAGAGTCATGTCTGACGAAATAGGGTCACTCAAGAAACTACAGACACAGAGAGGCCGGTTAAGCATTAACCACCTCAATCGCACAGTGTTTGTGCCGAAACGCGACGAGGAGATAGTAAAGATCATTCAATCAAACATTGATGAGATTGAAAATCCTTGCGTCATGATTTATGTTTCGTCGACTGATCACGCAGAACTTCTTGCGGAAATGCTTCCTGGATCAATCCCAATCCATAGTAAAATTCCCAAAGCGGAACGAAAAACAAGATTGGAGCTGTTCAGACAAGGCATATTCAAGATATTGATTTCCGTTGACATGTTCAATGAGTCACTTGATGTTCCTCAGATAAACATGGTGGTATTTCTACGAGCAACTGACTCTCTTACCGTGTTCTACCAACAACTAATGAGGGGGTGCCGGCTATATGAAGGGAAGAAGGTTGTAAGAGTACTAGATTTTGTCGCAAACTGCGACCGCATCATGCAGGTGTATGAGCTTTGGTCAAAGGTAAAGACACAGAGCGGCACTTATGCTCCATCTGTGACCGAGTCGTTCGGCATAAAATATGAAGCAAGTACGAAACCTGGTTTATTTGTGGATACCCTACAAGGCGTAGCATCACACTTTACCTCACGCAAAAAGAGGGATACACCTGGCCCCTTTGTGCTAAATATTGAAACTGTAGAGTTTAAGGAAAAAATCGTACCGCTTATTGAGGCGATTAAAATCATTAGATCTGGATACTATGCAACATGGCAAGAGGCTGCTGAGACTGTAAAAAAACTTGGCATAACTGGTGACACAATGTACAGAGAAAGATTTAAGGAGGATCCTAAACTTGTAAGTTACCCTGCAAGGTATTATGAAGATTTTCCTGGCAGTCCAATTTTCTTCGGATATGCAGAAAAAAACTTCTATAAAACCTGGCAAGAGGCATCTGAGGCGGCAAAAGCTTTGGGCCCGAAGACTGCTGTGCAGTATGCAGAAAAAAGGAAACTTGATCCCCGTCTACCTGCAACACCGCATTCCTATTACAAAGATTTTCCGGGCTTCTGGAAATTTCTTGGAATCCGCGAAGAGGACTTCTATCCTACCCTGCAGGACGCAATGGAAGCAGCTAAAAGACTGAGTATAAAAACCGGTCGTGAGTACACACAA
The DNA here is from genome assembly GCA_029288805.1 of Candidatus Nomurabacteria bacterium. GTDB lineage: Bacteria > Patescibacteriota > Minisyncoccia > Phycocordibacterales > UBA9973 > UBA4124. The sequence goes on along the minus strand of JARIGO010000024.1, from coordinate 41,103 downwards.
AGGTACAAGGAGGATAACCGTCTTCCTTCAAATCCTGATTCGTTTTATTCCGATTGGCTCGGATGGGACAAGTTTTTCGGAGTAGATATTTATCCAACATGGCAAGAGGCGTCTGCTGTTGTAATAAAAAATGGGATTACTATGGGTATAGAACTTGAAAAAGTTGCTAAATCTATTGACCCACGCTTACCTGTCAATCCTGGTGCTTACTATGAAGATTATCCGGGAGCCAGAATATTCTTTGGCTTAAAAGATGAAGACTTCTATCCTACATGGCAAGAGGCCAGCAGTGCCGCACGGGCATTAGGGATAAATGTTAGCAGGGAGGAATTTAAAAGAAGTTTTAGGAAAGATCCGAGGCTATCATCGACCCCTCAGAAAACCTATAAAGATTTTCCGGGTTGGGATAAGTTTCTCGGTAGAGAAAAGAAAGTTTTCTATAAAACTTGGGAGGAAGCGTCAAAAGCTGCCTTAGCACTAGGCATTAGGACTAGTGGTGATTATAAAAAAAGGTTCCGTGAAGACAAAAAGTTTCCAGTGCACCCAAATCAGTTTTATAAAAACTTTCCTGGATGGAATGAGTTCCTTACAGTTAAAAACTAAAACGCGTATGAGTAAACTCATAAGCGCCAAAGCCCCGTTACGGGGCTTTTTTTATTTCTCTACTGATCCTAAGTACTTCCCCCTGACTTTTTCTATTAACACCAGCAGTTCCTGATACTGCTTCTCCTTGTACACCGCAGCACCTTCTTGAGTCCATTTCTCGCTGACTCCTAGGCCTGACCCTCCATGGGCCTCCCTCGGAATCTCCATCTCACTCGCAAAGTCAATGACTGTTCCTATTTCAGGAATGTCATTTAACTCCTTTATAAAAATACATCCCGTTATCTTATATGCGACACCTTCGGCTCGTAATATCCCTTCACTTTTTTGACTAATGCACTCATTACAATATTCCAAAAATATTTCGGGTTTTTCCTGAACAGGAGCGTCTTCTAGTCTCATATACAAATCCCTCGTTCGGACTGAAGGAATAATTTCTTTAATTGCCCTAGATATCTGGTCTGGTAATTTGTCTTTTGCAAACCATTGCGTCGCCCTCACTTCGTAATTTTTCTTAAAGTCCTTACTTACCGTCTTTGCGCGAAAAAGATAAATCGTGTCCTTCTTGTATTCGGCAGTACTATCATAAAAACCAAGCTCCTGTATTGTCTCTATTCCAATGCCAAGCTCTTCCTTTACTTCCCTTTTCGCAGCTTCTCTTGGCTTTTCATTTTTCTTTACACCGCCACCTGGAAGCGTCCAGTACCTTCCGGAGTACGAAGTCTGTATTAAAAGATATTCTCCATCACATTCAACAAGACACTTTACACCAATCGTATTTGGTCGGACAACAAACCAGTAGATGCGCCGGATTGAGTTTGCGAATTTGTAAAATAGTTCCATCCTAAAAACCAGTCCCGTTTACGTCGTTAAACGGAACGCCGAGAAATTGTGCGATCATGTTTGAGGTGACAAAGACTTTTCCGCGCCCAGACATCAACGTACCAGTCTGAACTCCCATAACGGTAAGTTGTGAGTTGGAATTTTTTATAGACTCAAGCGGTAACTCTGTTCCATCCTTCATTACAAGAACAGTCTGATGTGTTAGGACACGACGAGTATTATAGTTGTTACCGTAAGAGATGCCTTGTGGCTGATCGATATCATTGGTCGTCATATAACTGCCCTCACGAAGCTCCACAGACTGAGCATTGGCAATGTCATATTCAGACGACTGATTGCTCAGGAGACTTTTCTTTGAGAAGGAAATCTTACCCGTAGATTTGTTGATATCAACAACGATCGTCTTTTTCATAAGAATCATAAAAATGGCGACAAGGGCAAAAATACCAGGAACGATGAGAGCGCCAATGGAGCTTTGTGCCGTATGGTAATAAAAATATATTCCTCCGAGACCGATGAGAAGAAATACTACGCCTATGAAATATCCTCCCCCATTGTCTTTCGTTACGATTTCGTCACTTGTTTGTTTTAGTATGTTCATATGATTATTCCTTAATAGTAAACGTTGCTCCGTCTTCGGTAATTCCTTTCAGGGTAATAGTGTATCCAGCAACAACAACTGGAGTGTTAAGCTGCGCAGTCACTGTTCCCGTCTCATTAGTTTGGTTATTGGTAAATGACATAGTCACAGAACTTGTTCCGATAGCCAACACGCTGTATGAAAACGCAGTATCACTCATCGAGCCTCCGACTTGTTCAGTTTCCGTGTACGTGTACCCACTGGTTGAGACAGCTGCTCCGCCAGAAGTCGGTGAAGTAGTAAACGATGCTCCGTCTGAAGTTGTGGTGGTGCAAGCGTATGATGACAAATCGCCAGAATCAAATGTTCCGCCTTTCCATCTTTTAAGAACCGCTACCAGGTCAGCTGAAGGCACTGAACATACCTGCTTTGTTCCATAGGCACTGTCCGTAAATGAACACATGCCAGATGTCGCTGTTTTACTCACAGCATAGTTCGCAGTAATAGTATGACCGTAGAGAGGAAAAGAAAAGGCCACCTTTGACGGACCGCACGTATTTGCTTGAGCGATAAAGCAGTCCATATCGGTGCCACAAGACCCTGAGCCGGAAGAAGATATTTGTTTTGTAGAAGGCATGGTACTAGACGCCTGTGAAGTGGTGACAGTAGGAACGCTCGGCGAAATTGCTTGTATAGACTGTACCTTTTGCTGCTGTTTATAAAAAAGATACCCGCCCCCTAAAATAACGACGACTAAAATCCCGATAACAATGTTTTTACTCATATACCAAAATAGTACAGTAAATTAGCTTTTTGTCGATTACTTGTCTTTAAAACACAAACGGTATGAGCGCCCAGGTTCTCTTTTTGTATTCGAGATATTGGTTTGAAAATTCCTTTGTCAGGATCTCTTCTTCCTTGAATACTCGTCGCACAAACATGACGCCTACGAAGATCAGGATTATGTACCACCACACGCTTACTGCGATGGCTGAACCGAGCACGGCCAGAAGCATGCCGGTGTAAATAGGATGACGAATATATCTATATGGTCCAGAAGTTACAAGTTCAGGATGTTCCTTCAATGCGGGATGGGAACTCCAGTTTCTTCCAAGATGCGCACGCGCCCATATGGCATATCCGATACCTACCACAACTAGAATGGTTCCTATAGTCATGCTCACGGAACCTGACGATACGCTAAGACCGCGCAACACAACGTCATATGCATTGAGCAGATGTCCTCGCAACGCCGCAAAGAGAATAATGGCGAATGCCACTGCCAACCTGAGCATAAATCCTTGCGTACTCCAAAACCATGAACGCTTTCCTTCCACATCCTTCTTGACTCCAATGGAAGAAACAGCCCAATAGAGCACAAACGATATCCAGGAAATTAGTATGATTAGAGATTGTATTTTCATAGAGGTAATTATATCAGCCTTAGAGAAATATGACTGGCCGTCTGGGTCGATTTTGGAACCTTGCTCTCTTAGAAAGACTTAACTCTCTCAAGCTTAATACCCACTTTCTCCATTACCACGTTAACAAACTCATCCCTAACTTTTCTATCTTCCCTCTCATGGGTATAGTCATCCAACTCAAATGCCAACACAGGGGTAAGGTTCACTTTTTCAAATAGAACAAAATCTAATGTTTTCTTGTCGATCTTTGAGCGATAGCCTTTGTATGCATAAAATTTTTTTGGCAAATCAACATCAACGATACTTGATAGGGGCACTTGCGGAACTATATAGTATTCGTTTGCATATTTCGCTTCAAGCGTTCTAAAAAAATCAAGCTCTGACTTTGTAAGAAATCGTCGCTGTTTATACAGCATTTTCCCAAAAGCATCTGGCTTTGGTCGAGATGAAGTAGCACTAAATTCTCTCAAGAAAAATGCGGCAGCCGTCATTACTATGAGAGCAATAATTAGTGTTGTAAACATTTGCTGCGGGTCAGGGACTCGAACCCCAATAGACGGTACCAGAAACCGTAGTCCTACCATTAGACGAACCCGCAATATAATGACCTGTAAAGGCTGATGTAGAATAGCGTTTTTTTGGATAAAAATCAACAAAAAATGTCCTTCACATCTGTGAAGGGCATTTGAATTTTTTATCCAAGCTATTGGGCAGCTACGTATCCCGTGCGAAACAGGTTGCTGTTCAATAGGCTCGAAAATGAAATATAGTCGCTACCTGAATCCGTTGAGTTTGCATTTACATTTACCAATTGACCGCGGTATGAACCAGTAGTAGCTGCGGTATACGTGATCACCAGGTTGAATGTCTTGGTCTGACCAACAGGAATCTGATAGTTGCCGTTTGCATCTACCGTAAGGACATCGTTGCCTGTATAGGTAATAGTAGCAGAAGCAATATCACCATTTTGGGACAACGTAGAGCCATTATCTACAGCATACTGAATGTAGTTGCCAGCCGTAGCTGTGGGAGCATTTACTGATCCTACAATTACACGCTGAGTAGCTGATGACATGTACCAGTTTTTACCAAATGCAGTGACAGCGAACGGAATAACCATTGTTGATGTACCGTGCACTTGTGAACCACCTGGATTTGAATAAGTAATGGTTGTGGCACCATTTGAGGTAACATTAATACCGGATACATACTTCATAGTGTCTTGTGGCGTGCCGGTAGACGGCTTATTCGTACATGTTTTATGTATTTCAATAACTTCCTTTGTGCAGGATGCAAACGCTACTGCAATAAGTAGCAAAAACAAGCTTTTTTTCATTTTTTCTAAAGTTTTTTAAAGAATGTGAGGTTTTTTACTTTGTTATTATAGTAACATACTTTGGTAAAAAAGTCAATATACCTCTTACCTATCATACAAGAGATACGTTGCTTCTTTTTACGATATGCCTTACAGTAGTTAAAATTTTGAATAATGAAAAAACCATATCAACTTTTGCAGGTATTTTCGCAAACCCATGAATTTGCTGCCATTCATAAGGAGCACCAACCCTTGCTATATACGATTGCGGGGATTTGTATTTGTTTCGCCGCTATCGTGGCCATTGTAGCGATAAGTATTCGGGCGTATCAAAATGACACTGCTGATGAAGAAGCGTACAGTGATGTCGGCATTGCTCCGAGTGCTCTCGTAGGCGCTGCATTGCTAAGCGAAGGAGAGATAAGCGATAATGAAGATGCGGGTTCGTAAAAAACAAACAAGGCGCGATGCATATGCATCGCGCCTTTTATGCTGTTTCCCGTTAGACGTTCAGGTATCGTCGAACCGCAAGCAGGCTGGAAATCATGCCGAGCAGTACACCGATCACAAGCACCAGGCCGCTGACTGAGAAGAGGTGACTTGTGTAGTAACTGTAGAGGTTGATACCGAGTACGTTCGTAAGTTTTACACCAGCAAGGTACGTTAATGGGAAGAAGATAAGATTGGTTACCAGCCATGCAAATACGCCGTACAAGATACCCTGGACCAAGAACGGTGCGCGAACATATGAGCCGCTGGCGCCCACAAGACGCATAATGCCGATTTCATCTCGTGCCATGTAGATAGTGAGACGAATAGTGGTGTACATGATGATGACAGAGATCAAAGACAATACCAATGTTAAAACCAAACCGACACGTCGTGCGTCAAAGATCAGTGAGTTTAAGTTATCAATAACTTCCTTGTTTTGTGAGTAGTTGATGCGAGAGATGATCTGAGAATTGTCCTGAGCAATCGGTGTGTTCCCTTCAAGTACCTGAGCAATGGCATCGTACTGACTGGAATCCTTTGCAGTAATCTGAAGCAGACCGCCAAACGGGTTGTCCCCAAGCTCATCAAGGGCCTGCAGTGTCAGATAGTCATCACTGTGACGATCACGGAATGCCAAAACTTGCTGGTCAGCAGAAATATATTGAACAGAAGCCACTTCAGGAAGCTTTTGTAAATTGCCTTCAAGTGCCAAGATCTGGTCTTCCGGAGCGTTGACCGTAAAGTACACGGCAATATCAACTTTGCTTTGTACCTGAGCAATACCTGCATTCAAAATAGCCTGGAATACAAACAACGCTGTCACAACGGTGAGCGTTATAGTAGTAACCAAAATAGCTGCGTATGACACAACACTATTGCGGCGAAAGTTTACCCATCCAGATTTTATAACTCTTTTTAGTCGTACCCAAAACATATATGTATTATAGCTTAACTTGCGCTTTTTGCTCGTCTCCTACGACACGTCCACGCTCCATGCTGATAATGCGCTGCCCTACTGCCTTGATCATCTGCTGATCATGCGTAGTCAAAATGACCGTTGTACCCAAGTCATTAATCTTTTTCAAGATTTCAATCACCTCCATAGTGTTCTTGCCATCCAAGTTGCCAGTCGGCTCATCGGCAATCAACACTTCAGGCTGATTGATGATGGCGCGAGCAATTGCCAAACGCTGCTTTTCTCCACCAGATAGCTGCCCAGGAAAGTGGAACATGCGATCCTGAAGATCCACGAGCTGCAATACGTGCGGTACGTCTGAAACGATTTCCTCATCACTCTTGCCTGACGCTTCCATGGCAAAGGCAATGTTTTCATATGCTGTCTTATTTGAAAGCAAGCGAAAATCCTGAAAGACCATACCGATGCGACGGCGAAGACGGGTCACCTGCCCACTGTTAAAGGCATCAATGTCCTGATTCTCAAATAGTACTGTTCCTTCTGTCGGCTCTTCTTCCGCGATAATTAATTTATTGAGCGTAGTCTTCCCTGCTCCTGACGGACCAACAACGGTAACGAATTCACCCTTTTCAATTTCCAAATTAACATTTTCCAGTGCTACAGCACCATTAGGGTAAGCTTTTGATACATTTACAAACTTAATCATGAGTTTTTAGTATACCATATCGCTACTACAAGGAAGCCTCGGCTTCCACAAATACATCAATGTCGCCTTTTTCCAAAACGTTTTCGGTGTTTGTTACTTCCACGCCAGTGCGGTGATCTTTAATGCGTTTATCAGGATGCAAAGTATATGAACGCATCTGACTGCCCCATTCGTTATCGGTGGTCTTGGAAATATGCATGCCGTGCTCTGCGGCTTTGCGTTCCTCTTCCTGACGCTTGTATATCTTTCCTTTCAGCAATTCCAAACCCTTTTCCTTATTTTGCTCCTGACTGCGTTCGCTGGTGACATGCACGGATAGTCCAGTAGGCTTGTGCACGATACGCACTGCCGTCTCTCGCTTGTTCACGTTTTGTCCACCAGGACCACCAGCACGGGCAAATGAATATTCAAGATCTCCTTCTGGGATGACAATCTCAGTATCAGTTTTTGAAAATTCCGGAATGACTTCCACCATGGCAAACGATGTCTGACGCTTACCATTGGCATTGAACGGCGAGATGCGTACCAGACGATGCACGCCGGACTCATTCTTGAGCGTGCCGTATGCGCGCTTGCCTTCCACACTGATCATGACATTGCGATATCCTCCATGGTCGTTGGCATGCTGTTCAAGTGATGCAATATGCCATCCTTTCTTTTCCGCGTAGCGCATGTACATGGTCAGCAACATGCCGACAAAATCTTCCGCGTCGTCCCCGCCTGCTCCGGCAAAAATAGTAATGACCGCATTACCCTTGTCGTACTTGCCAAGACCTTCCAGTGACTCCTTCAATTCCTGCAATTCCTTGATCATTGCCTGTGCCGCATTTTTGTCACTCCAAAAATCCGCCTGCCCCATGGCAGTTTCAATTTCCGTTATGCGAGCCGCAATTGTCTCTTTGTTCATGCATGTACTGTACCAAAAAAATACCATTTTTGCTCCTTATTTACTTGTAAAAAATAAGTTGTATACTTATAAAAAATTCCTTAATTATGAAAAATTATCTGAAAGAAGACTCGATTAACATTCAGATGTATTCTGATGTTGCTAAAAACAGCCATGAATTAGTAAATGCCATATACGGATATGACAAAAGTCAGCCGTATCAGAATTTTTATTACATAGCCGTTATTAGAACTTCTCATCTAAAAAACTATGGGGACAATTTTGTTTTACTGACCCGCAATGCCGCCGACAAACTTAGAAAGGATTCTCATCCTTGCAACATGTCGCTTATCCCTGAACAAATGCTGACTCAATCCTTAAAAAGGAACCGTACATTTGTACATGTATTAGCGCAGAAGAGAATTTATTATTACGACCACCAGGAAACAAGATTGATTATTCGAGCCAATCAGAAACAGTTAGGCTACTTCAGCAACAGCGCTGTGCCAAACAAGAAAGCTCTGTCGTTTTTAAAAGATGTTTTCTATGAGCGAGAACCTTTTTCATTGCGCAAAAAGATGCTTTTGAAATTACACATGTTTGCTAACCAGCTACAGAATGTTGCGAAGGTGTTTCATCTTCCACTTATTCATGCCAAGGCAGCCTAAAAAATCCCCACATAACCTTGTTATGTGGGGATTTTCATTTGAGCCACCTCCGAGAATCGAACTCGGGACCTACGGTTTACGATACCGGTGCTCTACCAGCTGAGCTAAGGTGGCATTGACTTTGATTATCAAAAGATTATAGTAACATAAAATCCCAATTACAAAACTATGAGTTATTCTGAGTACCAAGAAAATCAAACGCACATCGATGCGACACCGATCATTCCGATGACACCAAAGGAAGGAGAAGTCAAAGACATCGACGATGACCGCAACAGTCCTGCAATGCAGGACTGGGCGGAACATCCACATTGTGCTTGAGAAAAACCGCGCGTAGAGCGCGGCTTTTTTATTTCTTCTCAAAATAACAAACAACTGAACGGCGCTTGTTTGGCTTGCCACGAATGTTGTGTTTGTGTGACGCTTCCTTGTGCTGCAGGATAAAGTCATTTTCAAATTGCTTTTCGATAGCTTCGTCACTCCACACGTATTCGTATACTTTCAAACGAGGATGGATGTAGGCGTTTTCCTCACCTGCACTTTCATTCTTGATCAGGTCCTTGGCATGCTGGTCACCCTGCATGTAAAACGACTTGAAGAACAGCACTCCTTGCGGCTTGAGAACGCGCGCCACTTCCTTGAAATAGATCGCGCGTTCCTTTTCCTTGAGAAAGTGTGACGCCATCATATCAAGCACGATGTCCACACTTTCATCCGGCAATGGAATATCCAAAGCGATTGAATGCGTCTTGAATACGAGCTTGCTTCCCCACTTCTGCTTTTCTGCAGCAACAGTGGCCTGACGAATAGCCACATCGGAAATGTCATAGCCAAAGCCTCTGACGCGAAACGTGTCATTGAGCCACAAGAGATTACGACCGTTTCCACAACCAGCATCCAGCACTGTTATGTCAGGACGCAAGACATCCTTTCCGTATTCCTTCTGCAGCCATCGCGTGAACTTCTGCAAGTCACTACTTGCCTCGTCCGACAATGCGAAAAACTCCGGATCCTTATATTCCTGATTCCAAAATTCCTTTAAGCGCTTTTCGTTCATATGTTTAGTATAGCAAAATGTGCAACATCAAATGTTGCACATTTTTTATTTTCTTCGTGCCTTAACGCGGTCGTTTTCGTTCAAGTATTGTTTGCGAAGACGAACTGAGAGCGGTGTCACTTCTAGAAATTCATCATCCTGCATCACTTCCAAGCCACGTTCGATAGTCATAAGCCATGGCGGGATGATAGTCACCGCTTCATCAGAACCTGATGCGCGCATGTTGGTAAGCTGCTTACCTTTGGTAGGGTTCACTTTCATTTCCTCGCCCTTTGAAGTGTTACCGATGACCATACCTTCATACACTTCTGTTGTAGGAGTGATATACAGTACGCCACGATCCTGAAGACCCCAGAGTGCGAATGCCAATGCCTTTCCTGACTCCATAGAAATCATAGAGCCAACCTGGCGACGAGTAATTTCCCCGGCATATGGACGGAAGCCAACCACGCGAGAAGACATGATACCCTCACCCTTTGTATCAACGAGGAACTGGTTACGGTATCCGAGCAAGCCACGAGTTGGACCAGTGAAGACCATGCGTACAGTGTTGTTCTTCAGGTTCATGTCAGCCATGATGAAGCCGCGCATGCCGAGCTTTTCAATAACGATACCCTGATGTTCCGCTGGAGCATCGATGGTAACTTCTTCAAACGGTTCACTTTTCACGCCATCAACTTCCTTGATGATAACCTGCGGCTGAGAGATCTGGATTTCATATCCTTCACGACGCATGGTTTCGAGCAAGACAGCAATGTGCATTTCACCGCGACCAAAGACCTTGAAGCCTTCAGCAATACGATTTTCATCAGGAGAAAAGTCCACCTTCAAACCAACGTTCACTTCAAGCTCGCGCTCTAGGCGCTCACGAAGCTGACGGGATGTCACGAACTTTCCTTCCTTACCGGCAAATGGAGAGTTGTTAACCAAGAAGTCCAACACGATAGTCGGTTCATCGATAGTGATGGCGGGAAGCAATTCCATTTCCTTCACGGTACTAATAGTCTCACCAATGAAAATGTCAGGAATACCCGCAAGCATTACAATGTCACCTGCCTGAGCTTCAGAGGCTTCTTCACGAGTAAAGCCGTGGAAGGTAAAGAGCTTGGTGATTTTTGCAGTGCGAGTTTCTGTGCCTTCACTTTTGATGTACACAGTATCGCCACTTTTCACGACACCTTCATAAACGCGACCAACAGCCAAACGTCCCAAGAAGTTGTCATACGCCAAGTTGAATGCCTGCATACGGAATGTTTTCGTTGTGTCGTTTGCAGCAACAGGAACTTTTTCCAAAATAGTTTCAAAGAGCGGTGTAAGGTCCTTGCGCTCATCATCAGGTTTGATCATGGCAACGCCATCGCGACCAATAGCGTACACAGTCGTGAAGTCGAGCTGTTCATCATTGGCACCAAGCTCCATAAAAAGTTCGAAAACAGCATCATGAGTTGCGGCAACATCTGAACCTGGCTTGTCGATCTTGTTGATAACAACGATTGGCTTCAGGCCGAGTTCAAGAGACTTCTTCAACACGAAGCGAGTCTGCGGCATTGGACCTTCCTGAGCATCAACGATTAGCAACACTGAGTCGATTGAACGAAGGACGCGCTCCACTTCTGAACCGAAGTCGGCGTGACCTGGTGTGTCCACAATATTAATCTTAGTACCCTTGTACGTTACTGCGGTGTTTTTTGCATAAATAGTAATGCCGCGCTCGCGTTCAATTTGATTTGAGTCCATTGAACCGCCATCCAGGATTTCACCACAAAAAGCCAACATTTTGTCGGTTAGTGTGGTTTTTCCGTGGTCAACGTGTGCAATGATAGCAATGTTTCGAATTTCCATAAGAGCCGTTATTATACATGAATTTTCAAAAAAATAAAGTTTTCCCTTGACGAGGGCTATAAAAATAGTAATCTTAAGAAAAACCAATTTTAACCTTGAAAAAGATTCGCATCCTCGTTTATGCCGGTGATAGCCGACAGAACGTCCCATTTTGTGGCCCCAAAACCCAGCGAAGACTTCGCAGGGCTGTAGACCTGGTAATCAGCCTCACCAAGACTGACCCAAACACTCTTTTTACGATCTATCTTGCGGCGGGCCAAAAACCTAAGGCTGGGTGGAAAAGGACTTTTCGCGAAGCAATGAGACTGCAATGCAAGCACCGGCTTGAAACTGAAAAGGCAAAAGGTACCATTCGAAGAGTTCCTGAAATTGCCTGCATCGGTACCGAAACTACCTGGAACACTTTTCAAGAAACTCAGGCCATGGCAACAATGTTGCAAACTGAAGATGCACACGAAATCTATGTTGTTTCTTCAGGGTGTCATATTCCCCGAATATGGCTGATCTGGAAATTCATGGGCACATTCAAAATGCATTGTGTTGGTACCACCGCAACGTATGACAAAGCGGACAACTGTATAGAAATATTTATTTCTATATGTTATGAAATTGCCGCAACATGCAAACTGCTATGGCGTGGTATCACAGTGCTTTGCAGAAGGCTGCTGCAAAAGGTGAAAAAGATCGTAGTTACTAAGCGTTATCGCAGAGAACCTCTCGTGCAGTACGCGTAGCTTTAAACCCTCGTTATCCGTAACGGGGGTTTTACTATTCTTTTACGTGGAGCCATTGTCCGGGATTGAACCGGAGACCTCCCCATTACCAATGGAGTGCTCTACCAACTGAGCTACAATGGCGAGCGAGGAGCACGAGAAAGCTTGCTTACTCAGTGTCCGAGCGAAGCCATTGGAAGCTCTACTTACAATGGCCAGCGAAATAATTCCTGCTCGCCTTAAAAGATACCACAAAAGAAGATATTTTCAATATAAAAGGCCGATCACGTAGTGATCGGCCTTTTACTTATCGAACGAATGTCAGTGCAACACCCTTCTTGTTACCGCGGCCGGTACGGCCGATACGGTGAACATAGGTGTCATAGGTAGACGGAGTATCGTAGTTGATAACGTGAGTGATGTCAGGAATATCAATACCACGAGCGGCAACGTCAGTTGCGATTACTGCCTGGATCTGGCCCTTTGACAACGCTTCAACAGCGCGAGAACGTTCGCGAGAACGCATGTCACCGTGCAATGCAGAAACTGCAAATCCACGATCACGCAATTCACGAGCCAATTCATCAGTGTGATGCTTTGTTTCGCGGAAGATCAGCACTTTCTTGAAGTCGGGCTTGTTGAGCAAGTCATGAAGCTTATCAAGCTTTTCAGAAGGATGCGCATGAATGACATCCTGATCAACACTTGCAGCAGTATCACGAGTCTTGATGGCAACAGTGATAGGATCTTTCAAGAAGTCACTGCACAATGCCTTGATTTCTGGAGAGAATGTCGCTGAGAAGAAGAGGCCCTGCTTCTCTTTTGGCATCGCACCCAAGATCACGCGCATGTCGTCGATGAATCCCATATCAAGCATACGGTCCGCTTCATCAAGCACAATAGTGTTGTACTGAGACATAACGATCTTGTTGCGAGCAATCAAATCCTTCACGCGACCTGGAGTACCGATAACGATATTTACCCCCATTTCAAGAGAGCGAATCTGACGCATGATTGGAAGTCCTCCAACCGCAGCTACAGTCCACAAGCGCATGCCGACAGTCATTGAACGGAATTCCTGTTCGATTTGCTGAGCCAATTCACGAGTTGGTGTCAGTACCATAGCCTTATGGTTTTTGTCACTGACAAGCTTGTTAATGATAGGAATAAGAAATGCTGCTGTCTTACCAGTACCAGTATTTGCAATACCGATCACATCCCCTCCTTTCAACGCTACAGGAATAGCCTGATCTTGAATTGGTGAAGGTTGTACGTATCCTTTTTGTACCAAGTTTTTTGCAAGCAATTCATGCACACCGAAGTCTGCAAACGTATGCTTTGCGACGTGTGCCACTTCTTCTACTGCGTCAACAGCACGATTAATGAATCGTGAAGTATCGATTGCGTCACCCTTAAATGAACGGCGCTTACCGCCACCAAATGATCGTCCTCCTCCGTTACCGCCGCGGTATCCACCAGCCATTGGACGCGGTCCACGTGATGAGAAACCTCCGGCGCTTGGGCGACGGCCAAAAGAAGAGCCTTGTGATGAACCACCACCAGAACGAGCCGGACGTGGACCTCTAGAACTTCCCTCTGAACGAGAGAAGCTGTTGCCGCGAACGGCTGTTTTCATAGTCATATTTATATTATTTTCTATTACTGTGTCATTCAGACTCAGATAGTCAATAACACAATACGTTTAAGTAATGCCAATATGATAACATTATTAATTTTTCTTGTCAAATGGGGCGTTAAAAAATTCTTGAATGTAATCTCTACTCTTCACTAGTATTGCCATTAACCGTATGCGACGACTCGGACTATAGAGCTGAGCATAGGTATTCTTTTTGCCAAGAATAAGGTCACTGACAACCATTGCGGCAATAGTGCCGTTAGTCATACCGTTTCCTGAAAAGGCCGTTTCTACATATCTGTTTTTGTACGAGCCACTATACAAGCCAATGAGCGGTATGCCATCGACTTGCTCCAAAATTGGACCGCTCCATTTGTGCACTATCTTGTAGTCAACAATACCAAGCTTCTCTTCAACATACTTTCGCAATCTACTGTAGGCATTTTCAGGGTCAAACTTAATCTCAATACGATGATCTTCTCCTCCAACAATCATGCGCTCACCTTCAACGCGAAAGTAGTGATACGGATTTTCCTCATCTTCATACATGCCGTCTGGAATACTGCCTTTGGGAATCGTTAGCTCATACACATATGACTTGTACATGCCTTTCTTAAATATGTACCACCAGGGTTGGATGAATGTATTGTATGTAGCGATAACAACTGCATTTCCGGTGACAGTGCCGTGATTAGTAGTAACAGTGGCCCTGATATCACCTTCAATGGCTTTGGCTTCTGTATTATCAAAATACGTTCCTCCCATTTTTTCAAACGCCGCACGAACACCATTGATGTATTTCAAGGGGTGAAACATGGCTTGCTTGTCCAACACCATGGCGCCATAGTTTTGAAACGGAAAGAATGAAGACTCTTTCCACGTAGCGGTAAATCCTAACTGGTTGGAAAGGTCTTTTTCTTTTTTAAAGTCCTCAGCGCCAGATTGTGAGAGCGCGATTGAATAATGCGGTGCCTTCACAAAACCACACTCAATATGTTCATCCTTGATAATTTTTTCTACCAAATCGATAGCGTCTTCATGTGATTGCAGGATTTTCTTGGTATCACGCGTGCCAAATATTTTTTTGAGGTCTACAAGATCTGTATCGAGAGAGTGCGTAAGGAATGCAGTAGTATAGGCAGTGACACTGCTGTCATGCGTATTCCCCTTTTCTACCACTACAACCTTCTTCCCTGCCTTAGCGAGTAAGTATGCTGTAGTGATGCCGGCAATACCGCCACCGATAATGATAACCTCTGTTTGCGTACTACCTTCAAGCGTTGGTGCTGATATTGCAGATACTTCTTGCCACGTTGATTGTATATTCATGTGTTATTCCGTTATTTCTCCTCGACGAAAGGCATTGACCAGTAGATGTGCCTGTCGAGTCGGTTCTGGTAAACGATATCCCTGTAAGCAGTGTTGTGCGACAGACAATGCTTCGTCCACGGTTATCTTGTTTCCTGGTGAGATCAGTAATGGCTTGGAGCGATTCTTGCTTTTTAATGCCTTACCTAAAAGTTCTTTTGTTTTGGGATCAATAATGTCTTCGGCTTGCCCCACTACTTCCGGTTCAACGTATGCGCCATAGAGTCTGCTTTTGCCACAACCGATTGTTGGCATATCAAGCAGTACACCGAGATGCGACGCTATGCCGAAATGTCTGGGATGAGCAATGCCTTGCCCATCTACCATTACTACGTCCGGCATTTCAGAAAGTTTCTCAAAGCACTCAAGCAATGCTGGAATTTCTCGAAATGAAAGCAGTCCTGGTATGTACGGAAAGTCAGTACGACTTTTAACGACGCTGTGTCCGACAACCATCATGTCTGGGTACGATAGCAACACAACTCCTGCGTAAATGTCCTTCTCAAACATATTGAGCGAGACATCAACACCGGCAATGATACGAATCGGTTTTGTCAGCGGCTGTAAGCGTACCTGCTCTTGCAAGTCACGCTGAATCTGCACTGCTTCGGTAGGCGTAACATCCCATGTATGATTGTGCTTGTCTGCTGCCATAAAATCGGATGTAAAAAGCCAGCACAAGTGCTGGCTTTTTATTACATAAGTGCGTTCTTCTTTTCTTCAAATTCTTCTTTGCTGATTTCGCCTTTTACAAAGCGTTCCTTGAGCATTTCAAGGGCGCGGCCACCATGACTTGGGTGGTCACAATTTTCATCAGTGTGCCAGTGTCCTCGATAGCCCATCATGCCGCGACGGCGATGCGCTCCTCGAATAAGCCACACAACGAACCAAACAAAGAGGATCCAGAAAACAACATGGAAAAGAATACTAATAGGGTCAAAAATTCCGTAATACATATAGATTAATCGTTACCTGCTAATACTGTCATTATATCATACGTATCGCTCCGCATGTTTCTTGCTATCCTTGCTAAAAATCTCCTACGAAACTAATCTCTGTTTCCAATTCATATCCAGTTTCTTTTTTCACTTTTTCCTGAATAAGTTTTATTAAAGCGATTACATCAGCGGCGGTACCTTCTCCTATATTAAACAAGAAGTTAGCATGCTGAGGTGAGGACTGAATTCCGCCCATTTTATATCCTTTCAAGCCGACTCTCTCAATGAGCCTTCCCGCCCCTACTCCTTCAATCTTTTTGAAGACTGAGCCGCATGAAGGATACTGTTCTACGGAAGGCTGCTTCTCATTTCTCCATTCAAGATTGTCTTTGATTTGTTTTAGTATTTCTTCTTGCGGCTTTTGTTCCAATCTAAAAACCGCCTCGATGACAACAAACTTTTGATCGTGAAGAATTGAATAGTCATAATCAAATTTAAAAAAATCCTTGCTTACCGTAATTATTTCATTGTCCTCATTTAAAAGTTTTGCGCTATGAAGTATTTCTTCTATAAAAACTGTTCGCGTTCTATCGGGAGAAAGGAAGTGCAAGTTTTGCCACATAGCTCCCCCTACAGTGCTTGGTATGCCTGCAAAATGTTCAAAGCCAGACAGCCCTTGCCTTGCAGTTTCCATTATCAAGTCAGCAATTGTCACACCACTCTCTGCTATGAGATCAGTATTCTCAAATCTAAAATTATCAGCTTCATTCTTAATGACCAGCCCTCGAAAGCCTTTATCACCAAAAAGAATGTTTGCTCCTGTGCCGAGGATAAAATATGGAATATTATTTTTTCTTGCTTCTATAACAGCATTGACCAGTTCTTCTTGATTTTTTACAACAACAAAATAATCAGCTGGACCGCCTATTTTATAGGTAGTATAGGGAGCAAGAATTTCCCCTGTTTTGAGATTAGGAATAGATAGCATGTTTATATCGTAATTCTATTTAAAAGTGGAGAGATTCTAGCGACAACCTCATAACTAATCGTTCCAATTCTCTCATCAAGTTCGGTAGCAGTAATCTCTTCTGATCCCTGCTTCCCTAAAAGTACAACTTCTTGTTCCACGGAAACTTCTTGTACATCAGTGACATCTACAGTAAACATGTTCATTGCAACTCTTCCCAAAACTGGACAACGTTTTCCACCTATCAGGACTTCGCCATTATTAGAAAGCTTTCTGTCATATCCATCACTGTATCCTTGCGGAATAATCGCAATAACAGTTTTCTTGGTAGTGATATAGGTACATCCATATCCAATAGGATAACCTGAGGGCAATGTTTTGATTTGAGCAATCTTAGTCTTCCAACCCAACACTGGTTCCAAATCAACCTTTCCTTTCCATTCATCTTCCAGTCTTTTCGAAGGCCATAATCCATACATCCCTATCCCCAATCGCAATATATGCCCACCCCAGTTATTTGAAGGATCGCTTAATACTCCTGCCGTAGCAGATATATGAAATGGCAACTTGAGCCTCTCGGCGACAGACTTAATCAATGCTTGCTGGTTGTTTGCATGAATAAGATTTTCTGAATCCTCAATATCGGCAAAGTGTGCATATAATGACTCAATCGATACGAATTCAAGTTCCTTAGCTTTCAAGACAAACTCTTCTACTTCATTTGCGAGCAAACCAAGTCTTCCCAACAACGCATCTACCTCTACATGCACAATTACTTTTTGATTATTTTTCTTGCCTATATCATTTAAAATTTGCATTCTCTCCCAATCAAAAATTGTGGCAATGCCATTTAGTTTTACAAGTTCTTCAAGATCATCTTTTAGTACATACCCTAAAACGAGGGTCGGCATGTCTGTGATTTTTCTTAGCTCCCGTAACTCTTCAATGTCGTCAACTTGGAAATAATCAACATGACCCTCAAGCATGGCGACTACCTCCTTCACCCCATGACCATAGGCATTTGCTTTTACTACGGCAACCAGCTTTTTCTCAACTCCGAGAACGGAACGAAAAGCGGCTATATTGTGAAGAAGGTTTTCCTTCGAGAGTTCTATGTGTGCGAGAAAATTTTTCATGGATCGTTACTTAACAAAAACACTTGCCATGGCCACCAATGCGATCAATGCCCAAATAAGATTGAGCCAAAACGGCTGATAGTCTTTCTTATACCAGGTTTCAATAGTAATACCGATCGAACCGGTGAAATTCAAAAGCTGGTATACGAGATTGGTTGGACCAACCAGAGAAAAGCTCACCAAAACATACGCCCCTACCACCGTCACAAGCCCATACCATCCAAGAAAACTGATGAATTTATTTTTCATATATAAACGATACCATGAAAAGAAAAACTTAGCCTACTGCTAGGTTTTGTCTATACAGTTAATCTTTAAATTGACAAAGTTCTCCAATAAAGTAGAGTTAGAAAAAATAGTATATGGACAATAGCAATCATAGAAAAGTGAAAGTACTAACATATGGAGGTACTTTTGGAAGCAAGGGTAAGCCCGTTTTGCATTACCAAACACGTCTAGTACCCGATGGTACTCATGGAACTTTTTTAAATAAAGGAAGTGGTCCTTCGTATGACCAAGAAAAGCAAAGGAAAGAGGAGCTTAAGGAGATGGATGAAATAATTCAAGCTATCGTTGACACCACCTTTAAGGAAACAAATTTTTAAAAATAATGAGTCGTTTATTACGACTCATTTTTATTTTCCATATACTCAAAAATATCCTTCGCCAACCTATCCATGTGAAAATACTTTCTTGGATTAAGCTGTTTTGAAAGGGTGAAAATGGCAATGACATAATGAGAATTCTGCCCTTTCACCACCCCAGCATCATGCATATATCGCTGGAACGCCCACCCCTTGGTGATGACATTTTTGACAAGCGAACCAAATCTTTTCGAAGTGTAGAGATTCGTTTCCAAATAGCCGCTCTTGTGATATTGAAGAAAGTGAGGAATGGAATATCCACGCTTTACGGTCTTGTCGTATTTTGACATGTGGTCCTTGAGCTTTTCCGAAACAAACGGACTGATAAGCTTTTCCTGTTCAACCAGAGCAAAGAATTCGGCAACATGCCGAGCGGATGTTTGTATCATTTCCGTATGACGATATGGCTTGCGAGCTTTTAACCGACCAAGAAAATATTTAGTAGGACCGGTACCGTTCCAACCATTGGGTTCAATGGCGTTTTCTACAATGCTTTCCACTCCTACTAATTCATATAAAGCATTTGATGCGGTGTTATCGCTGACGGCAAGCATAAGGTAGAGCGCATGATCAATGCTGACCTTGTCTCCAGTTTTTAACGTTGTTCTTGGGTCAGGATACAACTTGAGCTCCTTGGGTATTCCATTGAGAGGCTTTATTGTAATTTCCTGATCAAGACTGTATTTCCCTATTTCTATTTGTCGTAATATTTCAGCTCCAATAAAAATCTTAAAGACACTTGCAGGATACATAAACAAATCCATGTTTGTTCCAAAAATTTCTGAAGGGTTTTTGAGATCAATAATAGAAACTGATATCTCGCTTACCTGTTTATTATACCCATTGCCACTTATAAGTTTAGCAATCTCGTCAGATCGCTGTGTGTTTTCTTGCATCTTATTCAATAACTTCAATTGGATAAACGTCGGTTGCCGGTTCCTCGTACGGATGAACATCCTTAATGGCTTTTAGAACAGCTTTGAGTTTATCTTCTTCACAAACTGTTTCAATACGATCTTCCTGCACTTCCTCAAGCTTTCCAACTTCTCCAATGGTTGGATTCGCGCCGTCTAACGGCTTAAACCTACCGGTACCTTTTATGGTAAAAGTACAGTGAGAATAATTTCCGATTATCCCAGCGCCCGCATTGCCGATAGCTTCGCGAAGCTGTTCTGAATGCGACTCTGGAACATAGAGAACTATTTTGTAACGTTTTTTTGATTCCATATTATTTTAATTCAAACTTCTCAGGATCCTTCAATACATCCAAAAAACCCTGAATGTCATCCCGAACGAAAAAGTTTTCAATATATGCAGGACGAAACAGAAAGGCTTGTTCTCTAGTTTTTTTAATTAGTTCTTCAATTGAAAGAATGACGATACTGTTTTGTTCACCAGGATCAAGTGTTTTTTCTTTCTGCTCAATAAGGTTTTTTGCTATATAAGTATATGTTCCCCATTCTACTCCCGGGGTAGGATACTCAATATCAACAAGATAAAAGTCCTTGAGCACATATCCCGTTTCCTCCTCTAATTCTCTCCGAGCTGCAAGCTCAAGATCCTCTTCTTTTTTAACCATGCCGGCAACAAGTACCAAGCCATCCTTCTCCCAGTGAGGTTGACGTTCACTTACAGCAAGAACATGTTCATCGTCAATCATAGGAATAATAATGACTGTATCATCTCGTTTTGCTATTTCAAATGTAGCAACGCTTCCATCAAACTGAGGTTGCTCCCATTGATATATGTCCCAGCGAACACCTTCAAACACTTTCTTTGAATGCTCTGAATGTAGTTTTGTTCCTGGAGGCAAGGGGCGCTTATTCATATAATTAGTATATCAGTTTTATACCTTTTTTATGTGCATCTTTCTTAGTATTAAAAGCAAAACAACGGTTATGGCTATTACAGCAACCGCGGCTGTATATTGATTTCCAAACAATGAGGATATGCTGCCGACGGCATACCACAGGAGAACATATGACAATATGTTGCCGAAAAAGTTATAGGCCTGGCTTTCCCAAAACGGTAGATCTAGATATCCAGCAACTGCGGCATTGATATAGCAGAAGCTAATATTCCCTAGCACAAGAAAGGCAAACCATCGCTTCTTGGATTCCTTTGAAAGGGAAAATCGTTCAGACTGTTTTTGTATATATCGGGCAAATTTGGTGTTGGCAGTCTTTCGTCGAAGTTGCTTTCCGATAAGGAAACCGATGCAGATATCGAGTGTCGTTGCTACGACAAACAGTATGAATATCACTACTGGCGAATACAAACCATTATGAGTTGCGAGAAAAAGACTGTTGAGCAGCACTACTTCCTGAATCACGAGCGTAACAATAAGAAATAGTATTTTTGTAAGCATGTTAGGGCGTTTTTAGGATTCCTTAATCCAATTATTTATGACGTCTGCCAGTTGCTGTTCATAGCCGTGAAAACCATGGTCAGAATCTCCTAGAATCGTAGTCTCAACTTTTGGAGAATTTACCATTGCTTTCTTAATCTTTTCCATTGTTTCTTCAATTGGAATTGTCATAGCGTAATCGTTTCTACCAATAACTGTTAGGCTAGGAATAGTGATTTTTCCAAGAACAGAAAAGGAGTCGTTAGGATTATAAAAATTGAAGATAGCAACTTTTGAACTTTCATGAGCAATACTTATGTAAGTGTTTGGCGTCATGAGACATTCTCCCCATACAAGAAACGGCATGAGTTCTTCCCCTTTTCCCTCTGCAACCATTTTCTCCACAGTTTCAATATCTCGCTTATATTCTGGTTCTACTTTTGCCAAGCCAACCATGTCTGCAGGAGATAAGAATGTAACAGACTTTATGCGCTTATCGTTTTGTTCAGCGGCATAATATGCGACCTTTGAACTAGCGAGGCTGTGCCCTGAAAGATGAATGTCTGAAAACCCCTTTGACTCAGCAAAGTCTATTACTGGTTTTATATCGAGCAAGCAATCTTCAAATCTTTCATATGTATCTCCATAGCGGGCGATGGTACGCTTACCGTCCACAACCTTCGTCAGGTCTTTTACAAATTCGCAGCCACGATTGTTAAAAACACAAAATGCAATCCCGTTGAAAGTCAGTGTTTGAGCAATGTTATCCTGGAAAAGGTTTTCATAGAAATTACCTGCCATTCCATGGACATGAACAAGAATCTTGGTAGGTGGATTTTCTGGTTCATACAAGAGTCCGACCAATTCAATACCATCTTCTGTGAGTATTCGGTGAAGCGATGTTTTCATATATCTAGTATAGCAGCTCAAGTTTTATTGAATATATAGAAAAACCCCATTTCTAGGGTTCTTTTTCTATGTGCGACCTGTTTGAGGAAATTATTATAGAACCTTTGCCAACAATGGCCTATTAGGTACCGGGGGTTTATCTAAAATCTTATTATATGGGTAGGAAGAAATTTCATCATTTATGATTTTATATCCATTTTTTTCATAAAAATTGAGAGCCCATGTTGCATCTTTATGTGTTTCTAAGGCTACAACAATACAGCCTTGTTCTTTTGCAAATATTTCTACTGCTTTCAATAATTCTGAACCGATTCCCTTACCTTGTGATTGTGGATCTATATATAATGAACTGACCCAAGCAGTATCATTATTCTTTTTTCTAAATGCAATATACCCAACAATGTTATTTTTATCTTCAAAACAAAATATGTTTCTTGAATGACTCATTTCTATCATCGATTCCTCTGTTTCATTGAATAGCCCCTTATCATTTTTTTCTTCTTCGGAATAAATTGATAGAAATGGGATAACAGCTTTATTGTGAATAGCCGCAATTTGAAAAAAATCATTTGATGTTTCTGGGGTTTTTAACATCTTTAAAGTATACCAGCTCAAATTCCGTTTGACCCTAAAGAAAAAGAACCCTAGAAATTGGGTTCTTTTTCGTTGCGCAACCTGATAGAGGACGTCAGGAACGAGGACGAGTTGGAACCGAAGACGGCATGAAGAATGAGAATAAAAATTAGCTTTTTCAGCAGAGCGTAGCTAGTGGATGATGTAAGAGTAACATATGCTACGTGCAGGTTTTAAATGAAAAAAACACAAAACGGGTATTTAAAAATTTTATTAGACCTGAAAACTACTGAAAAAGATTGACAAAACATTGTGGAAAAGTAATATGTTGGCGACACCGTTGTCGGTGGTATAATGAAAATACAAAAGCACCCGTTTCCGAATGCCTTTGTGTTTGTCACTATTTAATTTTATTTTCTTGAATTAGACTCGCTTCCCGTCGAGTCTTTTTCTTTTTGACCAGCATTGCTCTCCTCAGGCCACCAAGTGCCGTCAAAGTGCTGACATCGTACCTTGCCATCCGGCTGGATGACACAATGAACGTAAATCATGAGTGTAAAACTTACTTGTCGCTTCTGACTAGCTTAGCAAAGTGATTAATCCAACACGGGAAAGCATTTACATTTATTGATTTATTTTTTACCCTTACCTCGGGCTTGAGCTAGATCGCTCATGATCACAGACATTTTTTGTTTCTGTGTTGTTTTCTTGCCTTTAGCCTCATGCGAAGCTATTGTGGCTACTTTTGTACTAGTTTGTTTTTTGTTCATTTCTTAGAAAATTATTTCTTGTGGTGCTTTCAACTAGCTTATGATTTTTAAACCACGCACAAAAAAAAGAACCATCAACTTTGAACAGTACTCATTCAGGAGTTAGGCACTGCAGCCGAACGCCCAAATTTTAGGGACAAACTAAGACTTGGATTCGAACCCTTCGGTTCTCCTCCTGCCTAAGTACTAGTCAAAATAATGGTTCTATAATTGTAGAGTTCTTAAATATTCTAGTAAATAGTTTTATGAGTACTGTTCGTTACCTTTCGGCCAAGCTCATGTATTTGTCTTACATGAGAACAATACTATTATCGCAAGTAAAAAAATGAGAGTCAAGAAAAAAAATGCGCTGGTCACCTATATCAGATTTACTTATTTCCTACCTCTTCAAGATTCTCCTCGGAGACGGTGGCGATGAGTTCCTGAACCATCGGACGGAGAAGTTCCCTTGCCCTCCTGTATGCCTTGGGGTGCTTGTAGCGAAAGCTGAAGTATTCGGCATCCTCGATTGAGACCCAGTAGTCGCCCTTCTCCTTTATTGCAGCAAGCTTCCCTGACCGAATGTTACGGAAGATGGTCGTCCTGTTCGCATTTAGCAGACATGCTATCGCTGATGTCGGCCAGTACTCGACCTGTTCCCCTGTTTTATTTGTTTCTTCATTCATTGGAGTACAGTAGCATACCAAGTTGCATTTTAGGGACCAACTCGGAAACAGTGTGCCCATTTTAAAGGCTCAAACGGCGCTTGGACATGCAACTTGAAACGAATTTGAAGGATTACGTTGCATTTTCGGAGGTAAAAATGGCACTAAAAGGTTGCGGGGGCGTTACCACACTTTCCTTTAAAACCCTTTGGTTCCAGCGTCCATTAGGTCTACAGAAAAACACCTTGATAATACAAGGTGTTTTTCTTTGCGCGATCGAGCGGGCTCGAACCGCCGACCTCCCGCGTGACAGGCGGGCGCTCTAACCAGCTGAGCTACGACCGCAATTTGTTTTTTAAAAATTTTCTACCTGCAGCAGTCTTAAAATAGACTTCTCTCGCACGAGCCTCTGTTAAAGTTTCGTACTCTTCAGTATAGACAATTTTTAAACCGGGCATTTTTCTGGTTGTTTTTGTTTGCCCGGAAACATGTTCGCTGAAACGTCTTGCAAGATCATTTGTAAACCCTTTATAGAATTTACCATTTTCATCTTGTAAGACGTAGACAATAAACATATATTTTATCGACGGACACTCGCCCGCACATTCGGGCAAGCTCTAACCAGCTGAGCCCCGCCCGACTGAACGTCGTTCGGGCGGGTACGACCGCAAGTATGTAGGTACAGCGGCTGGTGCATGCTGTACGTTTTTCGATTATACCAGATAAATCCGGTATGGTGTCGGCGGGAGGGAACGATCCTCCGACCTTAGCTTTATGAGTGCTACGCTCTAACCAACTGAGCTACGCCGACATATCTCTTTTTGTATTAGTGCCACAAGACTATAGCATATATAAACGATATTTCAAGATAGCAAAAGGGCTTTTCCTGTAAGGAAAAGCCCTTTTGCGTATTGTTGCGGGGAGCTGAATCGAACAGCTGCCTTAAGGTTATGAGCCTTACGAGATACCACTTCTCTACCCCGCGATGTATAGGTCTGCATTCTACAATTACCTCAGAAATATTGCAAGCCTATATTACTCCCAAATCAGTAAAGACAATTTCATATGATGAAAGCAGTCGTCGCGCTTCTGGCATGGTCAGGACAAAGGCCGCGCCATCATGGGCAATGCGGTTACGGATAAAGTGCACTTCGCGAGCAAGCTGTATTGAAGGCAACTTGTCGGGAGTAACCTGTTTCAATTTGTCACTGGTCGTATCTCCATGAAAGCCCTTATCATCAAGCACCTTGTCCAGATATATGTCCCCTTCTATAATGGCTAACTTCCAATCAGCAGGATTTTCAGAAAGCAGTTCCTGGCGAATATGTTTCCATGTGGGATTGTCCTTTTCTACTGGCAGGCCAGCAATTTCAATCGTATCACCTTGCATATGAGTAGTGGTGGTAGCTGTTATGACAACGGGTTTTTTCTTTTTCTTATCTTCCTCGCGAATTTCATACATGCGAATAAAGAGCCATATGGTAAGCGTGATTAATGCAACCAGTATGATTGCCGCCACTACATATATAAAATACAAAAAACCTGCAGAAAAAATATCTGCAAAGACATGCTGAGCAAAGACTACAAGCGGATGGAAGCTTATAGGGTCTGACTGAGTATATGTAGGGACAGGCTGCACGATAGTATTATCGTATATCTTCTATGACTTTGCCAAGGGTAAAGAGTAGGTCTTCACCATATCGTGGACCGATGAACTGAATACCGAATGGTAGGCCGGCACTGCTTTTGCCTGATGGCACAGAAATAGCGGGATGATGCGCAATGTTTGCAGGTACGGTAAACAAGTCAGACAGGTACATGCTGACGGGATCATTTACCTTTTCGCCAATGCCGAATGCCGGAGTTGGAGTGGTTGGAGTGAGGATGGCATCGTAGTTCTGCAATGCATTCTCTAATTCCTTGCGAATAGTACTGCGCAACGCCACGGCTTTGTTGTAGTACGCATCATAATATCCATGTGAAAGCACATATGTTCCAAGCAAGATACGGCGACGAGTTTCAGCGCCAAACAATGCGCCGCGCGTATCACCATACACATCATTGATAGACGCACTCTCTGCACGATCGCCATACCGAATACCGTCGAGACGCGCCAAGTTTGAAGACACTTCTGCAGGCATCAAGATATAGTAGACAGCCAAAGAATCAGCAAAGTGCGGCAAGTCAATTTCATCGATGGTATATCCTTGGCCTTTCAGCTTTTCAACCATGTCTTTGAAATTAGCTTCGACTTCTGCATCCAATCCCCCGTTTCCCAATACGCCTTTCGGAATAGCCAATCGCTTTTTCAAACTTACTGATGAAGCTTCTACCGCTGATGTGCCATCATACATATCATCGCCCTTGAAAGTATTGTAAAAAATTTCTGCATCACCCACTGTATGAGCAAAGGGACCAATAACGTCCAATGACGATCCCATAGCCATCAAGCCATGACGAGAAACAGTACCGTATGTCGGAAGCATGCCAACGATGCCGCAGAATGCAGCGGGTTGTCTAATGGAGCCTCCAGTGTCTGAACCAAATGCAGCCACGCAAAATCCTGCTGCTACTGCAGCCGCAGAACCACCGGATGAACCGCCCGGAACCTTGCTTGTGTCATGAGGATTTTTTGTCACGCCATATGCAGAGTTTTCAGTAGAAGAACCCATGGCAAATTCGTCCATATTGGTGCGGCCAATGATGACAGCTCCAGCTGCTTTCATCTTTGTGATAACAGTAGCATCATATGAAGCCTTATAGTGTTCAAGCATTTTTGAACTACCACTCACCGTATGTTCAGCAAATAAAATGTTGTCCTTAATTGCAATAGGAATACCGGTTAGTGTTGTAGCGGTACCGTCTTTAAACATGGCTTCAGCTTTTGCTATCTGCCCTGCAATATCTTCATCAGAAAAAATTTCTCGGAAGGCATTCAAGTCACTAGCCTTGGCACGTGTCACGTATTCACCGACAAGAGCAGCGACAGTCACTTCTCCGTTCACGAGTTTCGTATGCAATTGTTCTATTGTTGGGTATTCCATATCATTCAATAACTTTTGGCACTTTTACAAAATGATCCTGATGCAACGGTGCTGCCTCGATAAGGTCATGTGATGGCTGTATTGGCTGCACGACATCTTCACGAAAAATATTTGCACGATCCGGCTCCTGGTTGTTTGCATCACCGAGCTGCACTGACTGAATAGTGTCCACAAAGCCGAGGATATTGGTTATGTCCTTTCCCACAGCTTCCAGTTCCGCTTCCGGCACAGTCAAACGCGCCAAATTCGCCAGTCTTTTAATATCGTCATTACTAAGATTAGTACTCATGTAGACACTATACCAGACCATTGGTCATCTTCAAAAAGTCGTCTTCGGAAAGGATTTGCACGCCGTATTTTTGGGCATCGGTGTATTTGGAGCCTGGTTTGTCGCCGGTTACAACCATAGAAGTGCTCGCTGAAACGCTGCCAGTAACCTTGCCACCTTGGGATTGAATAATTTCCTTTGCCTTTTCACGACTCATGGTAGTGAGCGTACCGGTAAGTACGACAGTCTTACCAGAAAAGATACCTCCCTTTTGCGCAGCGAGGGGCTGGGGTCTGACGCCATTGATAAAAAGTTTATCTATAAGATTTTTTGATGATTCTTTTTGGCGGTACTGATCAATACTTTCTACGACCGCCGGTCCGATGTTAGGAATACTATCAAATTCCTCGCCTTTGGCATTCCAGAATTTTTCAAAGCTACCAAAATGCAGTGCAATATCTCGGGCAGTCTCCACGCCGACATTGGTAATGCCAAGTGATGCAATGAAGCGATCAAGCGGTGGTTGTTTTTTCTCAGCAATGGCATTGATGACATTCTGCGCACTCTTTTCGCCAAATCGCTCAAGACCGCTCAGGTCAGCTTCCGTTAGTGCAAACAAATCCGCCGCATCGGCAATCAACCCTTCTTCTTGAAGACGATCAATAATTTTTGGTCCAACTTCATAAATGTCGAGCATGTGTACGAAATGAATCATGCCGCGTGTATGCTTGGCAGGACAATCATCGTTGGTACAGTAGTACGCCACGGTATCTTCCTTTTTGCTTTGTGCCTCTCGCTGTTCCACTGGGAAACCGCAGACCGGGCATTTCTTTGGCATGACAAATTTCTTTTCCTTGCCGCTGCGCAAATCCGTAAGCACTTGTACCACTTCCGGGATGACATCCCCTGCTTTTTGAATGATGACTGTATCGCCTATTTGAATACCAAGACGTTTGATCTGATCAACATTGTGTAACGTTGCTTTTGATACCGTAGAACCAGCCACCACAACAGGATTAAAATGTGCGAGCGGTGTTAGCACACCAGTACGGCCAACGTTGACGGTGATATCAGTAACCATGGTTGTGACGCGTTCTGCCGGATACTTATACGCAACCATATATCGCGGCGCCTTTCCTACAATACCTAATGTATCTTGCAAAGAAAGCTCATCAACACTGATCACAATACCATCTATATTGAATGGCAAACTGTCTCTTTTTTCAGCAATACTATCAATGAATGGCAAAAGACCCTGCACTGTTGCAGACTTTTTTTCATCCGAAACAACAGGCACACCAAGCTTGCGAAGGAACGTGTGCTTTTCTGAGTGAGTTGCCGTGTCAGAATCACCAACGATTTCGTATGCAAAAAAGTCCAAGCTTCGTTCCTTTACCAATGCCGGATCAAGCTGACGAACGGAACCTGCTGCTGCGTTGCGAGTGTTAGCAAACAATGGCTTGCCATTTTTTTCCTGGATGGCATTAAGCTTTGCCAAGACTGCCTTGCGCATGATGATCTCTCCGCGAATTTCAATGAATGCGGGAAATGGTGCGTTCAATTGCAATGGTATGGTACGCACCATTTTTGCATTCTCCGTGATATCCTCACCAACAAAACCGTCACCTCGGGTAGCAGCCTGCACAAGCATGCCGTTTTCGTATTTCAATGAAACAGCCAAGCCGTCGAGCTTCACTTCGGCAAAGTATTGATGTGAAGCGCCTTGCAATAACTTTTCCATGCGAGCGCTCCACTGTTCCAATTCTTCAATATTAAAAACGTCATTCAATGACAGCATGCGGTTTTCATGCGTGACCTTGGTAAACACGCTGAGCGGTGCTCCTGCCACACGATCAAACTCCTGACTGACTGCAAATTGCGGAAAGTCCTTTTCAAGAGCCTTAGCTTCTCGAATCAGTGACTCGTACACGTCATCAGTAACCGTTGGGTCGTTCTCAACGTGATACCGATATCGCAAATCAGCAATCTGCTCCTTGAGCTTCTGCAATCTCTTTTGTGCCTCTCCGGAAGTCATACTAGTATTGTACCTGAAGTCCTCGTTCTACCTGCTGCGCCGTAGCATTACAAGTGCTGAAGCCTCGAGATTTAACCATATTTTTAACTGGATCAGTCTTATCAAATGTCACCGAAAAACATGGCTGGTTACCGGTAATATCCTCCTGATACACAAAGTGGTCAGTAAAGCTTTGCCCAGGAACCAATGTCATGGTGTTGTCTCCACAGGTAAACTGCTGAGGCGCGCCGGCTGCCCCGTCGCTTCCCTGCACGGTAGTGCCGCGCGGTAACTGCCCCTGATGCAGGTCATAATACATGCCGCATTCCACTCCTGAGTCTGCCTGATAAAATGCCAGCTGCGAATCTCGAGCCTCGTTGGAAAGCAGACTTTGCTTGTACGTTAGGTCAGCAATACCAAGTCCAATGGCAAGCATGATGCTGATGACGAGCACGGTAAACAACATTGCAAAACCTTCATTCTTTTTTTTGAATATTTTTTTCTTCATGTTATTTCCAATTGGTTAGTAAGATGGACTGTGAAGCACTCTTGCTAGTATTGCCATTCATCCATGTCACTGTCGACGTAACGATAAGCTGGTCTGGTCCATTCATGTGCATGGTAATGGTGCGCTTATATGTGGTAAGGGTAGGAGTACCAGCATCAATCGATAGCGGGTATGAGGAACTGTCATATCCATAGTATCCATTCGTCGTGTAATAAATAAACGGACAGGTACTGTCGCATGCCTTAACATGGTTGTTAGTGGTATACAGATCAACCGTACAGCCTGAATCAGCATAGCACCCCTGAGGAGTGGAACCACCCAGCACTGTACCGTCATCAGAAACATTAAAATCTGCAGTCCACTGAGACCAGCCAACACCTTGCTGTGCCGCACTGTCGCGACTGTTGTGAAAGTATTCCAATGATTCCTCGATGAGGTCGTTAGCAGTAATTTGGTTGCGAGAATACCGAACGGAATAATAGCCATTTGCAGCGAGTGTCAAAAGACCGCCAATGGTAAGCGTCAAGATAAAGATGGCAATCAGCGTTTCTATTAATGTAAATCCTGCTTGTTTATTCATATATTATTCTCCCGCACGTTGCGATACGTATGTTTGGATGGCAAATGGCTGAACGTTATTTGGTCCGGCATTGGCAACACCCTGCATGAAGATACTGACACCAGGCTGCTTGCCGTCATTGGCATCAGCCCCGTCAACGTAGAACTTAAAGTTTGTAATGTCGATCTGAGGATCAGTAATGGCAACACACTTATCAGTATCGAGCTGACCGCTGTCAGTAAGCGTACACTTCTGTATTTCTCGGTTATTGGTAACAGTATCCTGACGCCAACGGTATTCAATGCCACTGCCATCAATAGTACTGTTGAGAGAAATCGTATCTGAACCATCGCTGCTACCAAGCGGACAGTTTGCCTCACCAGCACTGCCAAAGCTTGATTCCACCCCTCCACATACAATAGTATCTCCGGTACGGATAGTGCGTGTCATGGATTCAGTGGCAAAGTTCAAGTTATCCAGCACCGTACGCATGGCAGTGACGCGTTGAGAAGCTTCATTAATAGTATACAAGGATCCAATGGCGGCAATGACAACGATACTGAACAATGCCAGCGATACCAATAATTCTACTAATGTAAATCCGTCTTGATTCTTCATATTAATTGACACTTATCTGGCCAGTATTCCAGATTGTTACCGTACGCTGCAGACCTTTAATGGATTGCACCGTCACTTTTAAGTATGACGCCTGCTGATCAATACAGCTATCCCCTGTACTATTCACTACACAAATGTATGCGTCAGGATTTGGACGATGAAATACCACGTTCACCGTGCCAGGATTGGTTGAAGTGAAGCAGCTATTTTGAGTTGGCGCATCGGTACACAGTGATGTGATAGTATTGCCTCCGGCCAATGCAAAGTTTTCAACGCACTCCTGATGACCATCATTTGTCGGTGAGCCGCATATGCCGTCATTACCGTACAATTTGTCGTTATCTGTTCCTAAGTTGCTAGGAGAAACATCGACAAATAATGCGAAGTTAGTAGTGCTAGGGCTGTACATTTGTTGAGCGGTACCGTTTACGGAAAAACTGATGCCATAGGCAGGGTACGTATCACTATAGATACCAGCGGTACCGTTAATACTGCGAACACTGGTTGCATAACTTTGCGCTTCACGAATGCTGAGTCCCATTTGTTCTGCCAGGTTACGAATCCCTACCCCCGTACTGAAGTCGGAATAATTAAAGAGCAGTACGGTTGCCATGACAGCCACAATAGCGATGACTATCAGCATTTCGACAAGGGTAAAGCCTGATTGTGCATTTCTTATGACCATATTTGGAACAATGAAAGAATAGTAATGCCACATACGCCAACGATAAATGTTCCTGCGATGAGAAATGGAGCAAATGGGATTTGAGAGCGCATGGAATACTTGCGGGACAATGCCAATAAAATAATGCCCACAATGCCGCCGATCCAAAACGAGAAGAGTACGGCACTGTAGCCGCCAACCAATCCCAACAGCCATCCCATGCCAAGCGCAAGCTTCACATCACCAAAGCCCATAAAGCGTCCTTTGGAAAATGCCCACAACAAGAAAAATGGCAACGCTACAAATACTCCCGCAAACAATGCATTAAGAATGCCGAAATGAGGAATGGTTAATGCCTGCCATAATATTGAAACGAGAGAAAGGATGATGAACAGATACACGATCATGTCAGGAATGATGGTGTGTTTGATGTCATACACAAATATAACGATAAGCAGCGAAGCCACTGTTGCTGAAAATAGGAAGCTTAGCAGCGCCATCAGACTAAAACCAAAACTGGTGATAGCAGTAGTATAGAGAACAGTGAAGGTAATAGCGGTGACAAGCTCCACTAACGGATACTGAAATGAGATGGGAGCCTTGCACGTCTTGCACTTCCCTCGCAATCCAAGAAATGAAAATACAGGAATGAGTTCGTACCAGGAAAGTTCCTTACTGCAGCGAAAACAGATGGAGCGGCCCTTGGCAATACTGCGGCCGGTGTTGATGCGCAGGATCACGACATTCAAAAAGCTTCCGATGATCAGTCCGAGAATGAATATAAAAATCGGAAGAAGTAACATGCATACATTGTAACAAGTATTAGAGTGAAACAAAATAGCAAAAGAGCCGATCACGCAGTGATCGGCTCTTTTTGCACTTACCTGCCTAAGATTATGGACAAGTAATTGATGAAGCAGCAAGAGCAGTAGTTGTCTGCTCCGCCTTTCCTGTTGAGTCCACGCACCAGTAGCCGGTCACTGACTTCGTAGGAGCAGCGGCTGCCCAGCCGGCAGCTGAGTCATGACATACAACAGTAGTAGACGTACCAGCCGTTGCAAATGTTGTCACAAGTGTTCCGCCGATCTTACTAGCAGCATCACTCATCATGGTGTTGATACCACCTGGAGTTGCACTTGTTGCAGCGGTACAAGCACCAGCATATGAGTTGTTACTTGCATCGTAGAAGATTTCCGCCTGAGGGCGAGCATTTTCAAGGTCTGACTTTACGGCAGCATCAGTACCCTTGGCACGAGCTGAGTTAAGAGACGCAAGAATAACTGATGCCAAAATACCGATGATGGCGATAACCACCAAAAGTTCGATCAGGGTGAAACCTTTGTTTAAAGCTTTCTTCATAGAAATAGTTTTAGAACGTTTAATTAATAAATAATAATCGATTATTACAATGACTTGTAACAGACAAATTATAGCATGATAAGGCCTAATAAAAGCATAAAACCTCCCTATTTCAGGAGGTTTTATGTGGATATCTAATCTTTTGTAGCGCTTATGGACACGTTACAGAACTAGCAGCAAGCACGGATGTTGTCTGCTCCGCCTTTCCTGTTGAGTCCACGCACCAGTAGCCGGTCACTGACTTCGTAGGAGCAGCGGCTGCCCAGCCAGTAGCACTGTCGTGACATACTGTGGTTGTTGCTGTTCCAGCGGTTGCAAGCGTTGTTACGAGCGTAGTACCGTTTTTACTAGCAGCGTCTGTCATCATGGTATTGATACCACCAACAGGAGTTGCCGATGTAGCGGTAGAACATGCAGAAAGGTATGTATTGCCCTTACCATCATAATAAATTTCCGCCTGAGGGCGAGCATTTTCAAGGTCGGATTTCACTGCTGCGTCAGTTCCCTTTGCACGCGCTGAGTTCAGCGATGCCAAGATCACGGATGCGAGAATACCGATGATGGCGATAACCACCAAAAGTTCGATAAGAGTGAAACCACGTTGTAGTGTTTTCTTCATAAAAATTCCAAGGATCTTATTAATAATGTAAGTATTACAAAAATGTAATGCTAAAAGTATACCACTTACTGAATACCACCAGCAATGTTATAAATCGGCACAAGGATTGAAACAAGCAGAATACCAACACCAATACCAAGGAAGACGATCATAAACGGCTCAATCAAACCGACGAGCGTATCAATAGCCTGGTCCACTTCACGATTGTAAAACTTCGCCAACATTTTCAAGATAGAGCCAACTGAACCTGTTTCCTCACCAACGCGAATAATCTGTGGCATGAGCTTTGGTATTTCCGGATGTTCTGCCAATGCTTGCGAAAAGGACTTACCTGCCTTCACTCCTTCCATGGTATTCATCATGATACCCTGGTAACGCTTATTACCCACCACTTGAGCGGTAATTTCAATGGCACGCACAATAGGAATACCGGAAGAAAGCATGGTATCCATGTTGTCGGCAATACGAGCGAGATAGAGCTTGCTGTATAGGTTGCCTACAACAGGAAAACCGAACTTGATGTCATCCACAACCTGTTTGCCCTTTGGAGTACGAGCCATGTAAATGAGAGCAGCTACTGCCAGCACCACGAAGATCAGCATGAAGATACCGTAATTTATAAAAATATTACTGATGGCAAAGACTATTTGCGTATAGACTGGGATAGGCTGACCAGACTGCGTAATAATGTCTGACAGCTTCGGCACAATGACCGTGAACATCAAGATCATCACGATGAAAAAGACGCTGATAACGAAAATCGGATATACGAATGCGTTTTTTGTCTTGGTAGTAAGAGCATACTGACGGTCCAAATAATCAGCCAAGAATGAGAAAACCTGAGTAAGCTTACCGGACTCTTCCCCGGCCTTGACCATGTTCACATAGAAGTCAGAAAAGACATCGCTTTGTTTCGCCATGGCTCCGGCAATTGATGAGCCGGCCTGCAAATCAGAAACGATAGTACTGAGCTTTCGGCCCAAGAGCTTGTTTTCAGTGTTTTCTGAAAGCAATGTGAAGGCTTTCAAGGCTGAAACCTGGGCTTCAAACAATGTCGATACCTGACGAGAAAAGATCACCACGTCCTTCATTGGTACGTGCTCAAACAATGTGATCTCAAACCATTTCTTGGCATGCTCTTCGTCCTTGATGGAGGTAACGATTAAGCCACGGCGTTGTAGTCCGGCAATGGCAAGTTCCTGATTGACTGCCTCAATCATTCCTTCGCGTTTTTCTCCCTTATCAGTGATAGCAGTGTAAACGTAATTCATATGCTATAGAAGACGCTGCAAGTTAGTAGGATTGAATGAGTATGTGTACGCGTTTTCGATGGTGATTTCCCCACGTCGTACCAAGTCAATAAGACAGCGATTCATGTCGATCATGCCGGACTCGGAGCCAGTTTCAATGACCATGTCTATTTCATGAGTGCGTTTTTCACGAATGAGGTTTGCCACGGCATTGTTGTTGATGAGTAATTCATATGCAGGAATACGTCCTCCAGAAATGCGAGGGATCAAACGCTGAGAGAAGATGCCAAGCAATGAACTTGCAAGCTGTACGCGAACCTGGTCCTGCTGCCCTGCCGGGAATGAGTCGATGATACGGTCAACAGTTTGTGACGCGTTGTTGGTGTGAAGTGTTGAGAGCACCAAGTGTCCAGTTTCGGCAGCGGTCACTGCAGTACCGATGGTTTCTGCATTGCGCATTTCTCCCACCAAGATGGCATTCACGTCCTGACGAAGGGCTTGTTTCAAGGCAATGGCAAAGTCTGCGGTATCAATACCGACTTCACGCTGGTCAATAATGGACTTGCCTTGTGGATAGGTATACTCAACAGGATCTTCAATAGTCAAAATGTGTGCTGAACGTTCTTCGTTGATGAGGCGAACCATGGCAGCCATAGTTGCTGACTTACCTTGTCCTACCGGACCAACCACAAGAAAGAACCCTTGTCGCTTACGAGCGAATTCTGCCAAAATCGGTGGAAGTCCCAACTCTTCAAATGACTTCACCTCGGGAATGAGACGAAACACTAAACCAATTCTGCCTTGCTGAATGAATGCATTTCCACGGAGACGAAGAGGCTTTGTATCAACGGCAGCTTGGGGAGCCTGCGGGATGCCAGTAGCAGGATCAATAGTAGGCATGCTGACCGGTGCAGCAGCCGACGCGGGATGATATTCGTATGAAAAGTCCAGCTCTTCCACTTCCATGAAGTGCTTATAGTGATCTTCTGTAAGAATAGCCTTGAGAATACCGGAAAGATCTTCCTGGCTTTCTACAGGATGATTGAGCAAAAAAACCAATTCCCCGTTTACGCGCACGGCCGGTACGCGACCTGCAGCCAAGTGAAGGTCTGAACCGCCTTCACGTACCAAAATGTCCAAGAGATCCTCAAATGATTTTTTATAATCCATGTTGTATGTAGTATAGCGTGGAGTTATAAATAGTACCAGGTACCTTTTTATTATTTCTTTATAAACCGAACACTTCCTGCATTGGCACCTTCCCTTCAAGTGCCTTGCGCAACGCATCTTCTTTCATGGTAAGCATACCCCTGGCGCGAACGGCCTTATAAATTTCAGGTTCAGTCGGACTCTTCAAGATGATCTGCTGTAATTCTCGATCAACAGTAAACATTTCAAAAACCGCTTCACGTCCTTTTAGCCCGGACGGCGCTTCTGAAGAAGGACGGACTTCGTACATAGTGTCGGTAGGAAGCTTCAATTCAGCGAACTTATCAGCCGGATAGTCAGCAAACTCTTTGGCGATGAATTCCTTTGTCGCCTCATCCATTGGCACCTGATGGCGTGAACTTTCATGCACACCGTGCACCAAGCGTTGCGCAATGGCCAAGACCAACGTTGGCGCGATCAAATACGGATCGATACCCATATCCACCAAACGCGGAATAATACCAATAGCACTGTTGGTGTGGATAGTAGAAAGCACCATGTGACCAGTGAGCGCTGCCTGAATGGCGAGCTCGGCAGTTTCCTTATCACGTATTTCTCCCACCATGATAATGTTCGGGTCCTGACGCAGGATAGAACGAAGACCGGAAGCAAAGGTATAGCCAATTTCCGGCATGACCTGTGACTGTGTCACCCCCGGAATCTGATATTCCACTGGATCTTCCAACGACACAACGTTACTTCCCTCGCGATCAACCTGACCAAGCATAGAGTACAAGGTCGTACTTTTACCTGAACCGGTCGGACCGGAAATCAAAATCAAACCATACGGTCTGCGAAGACTCTCTTTGATCATGGCCAAATCTTCGGGCGCCATATCAATGTCATCCAAGCCTTTTACACCATGCTCAGAGTCCAAAATACGAAGCACAACCTTTTCACCGTAGTACGCAGGAAATGTGGAAGTACGGAACTCAATCTTTCTACCATCAACAGTTGTAGAGAAACTTCCATCCTGTGGCTTGCGCTTTTCATCCAAACGCAGTTTCGCCAAAATCTTGATACGAGCAATGATGCCGTCGAAGCTACTGAGTGGCAGCACCAGCGTGGTATGCAACGTTCCATCCACACGATATCGCACATTCACTGCCTTACCATTGTTTTCAATGTGAATATCGGAAGCACCACCTTCTACAGCATGATCAATAATGATTGCTACGATTTTAATAATCGGCGCATCTTCAACGATTTTTTCCTCCTGCTTTACCGGACCGTCAGTTTTGAGAAAGTTTTTTGCACCAGCAGTGCCGATAATCGGCGCATCGGGCTTATTGGCCAATTCAAGCTCACTGTTTAATTCATTGACTTCCTTGTCACCTTCATTCTGAGTAGTAGCAGCCTTGTACCCTTCCATAACTTTTGCCAAATCACTTGGAGAAATGAGGAAAATCTTGAACGGCACACCAAGTTTTACAGAGATAAACTGCAAGGCATTCATAGCCTCCATGTTTTCCGGTTCTGTCACCCCAATAGAAAGCACCCCATCACTGAATGCGATAGGAATAAACTTGTATTGCTTGGCAGCTTCCTCAGGAATGTACTTCACCGCTTCCGCAAAAACCTTATTGGGATCAAGCTTGATGTATGGCAATCGGTAAAACGTTGCCTTGGCTTGCGTGACCGCATCTTCAGTCAGACCAATAGCGACAAGCGCTGCCGTCATATCGCCATGATACTCGTGATCGAGTTCAGCCATTACGCGATTGTATTGGAACTCCGTAATGATGTGTTGGGAAAGAAGAAAGTCGAGAAACATTGTACGGCTACTTTTTTGGAGTAGTGAATGTCATGATAGTACCGGTGGCAGTATTCGACCCTTGTACTGCAGTCGTGTTGACATAATACGTTGTTGCCGGAGTGAGACCGGTAACATTAAACAATGCAGTGCCTGTTGATGTGACATTAACAGGACCAGTGGCTGAACTCAGCGTATCATCAGTACCGTATTGAAACACCACACTCGTGCCAGCCATGCTTCCTGCACTGACCAATGCACCAAACTGCGCAGTGGTTGCTGTGACCTTAGTTGGCGTTAATGTCTGTACCGCTAGAGTACCGGTACTTTGTCCAGTCGTACTATCAACACCGATTGGTGCAAATGGATTTTGACGACCGATAACGGCAGTACCGAGCGATATCGGATTGTCACGCAATGCCTTGTACCCTGGGTTAGAAAAGATGGAAGTATCCAACGTGATGCTCTTGATACTAGAAAGCAGTATTGTGAAGTTGGCATTGCTAATAGGCGCAGCTTCTGCCCCTTCACCAGTTGAAGTAGCAGCAGTTTGCATTGGCACAGAACTGGAAAGCCCTGTATCAGCAGGAGTAGAACTGGTTGCAGTGTTACTGCTATTACCAAGATAGGTAAAAGCAAGAATCAAGACAATGATTATACCGACAACTATTGCAAAGATTTTAACTGTTTTACTCATATTATTTCTTTAACCAATAGGTTTGGATGGTTACCTTATAGTCTATAGTACTTCCCGCAGTTTGCGTACCGACAGCGGTGTCTGGAGTGAATTCAATGTCAGTAATATCAACAAGGCGAAGGTTTTGCTCCAAGTCAGAAAGGAATGATAGGAAGTTTGCATATGAACCGGAAGTTTGGAATGACATTACAAACTGACCGTATGGCTTATTGGCAGTGGCGGCATCAGTTGTAGCGGCAGCGGTGGTTGTGGCACCAGCAGTGCCCGGAGTTGCAGCAGCGATCTGGTCAGGACTGTAGTCTACGTTTCGCAATGAAGACAGGTTGTTCTTTGTTGCCAATGAGTCGATCTGAATGATGAGGCGAATATTGTTGACGCTGTCAGGAAGCAATGTTTGAAGGTTGGAAAGATCTGTCTGAGAGATATTGTTGTATTGAGCAATGAGCGAATCGCGAGACTGCTGCAATTGTTTTGCAGTATCAAGGTTTGCCTGATATGAGGCGATGTCAGTGCGCTGTGTCTTCACAACGTCATACCGAGGAATAATAATCGCAATGAAAATTCCGATTGAAGCGACTATGAGTAATAGTAGGAAAAAATATCTCATATTATTGTGTAGCCGTGGCAGGCGTTACGGCACCATTGGTTACATCGGTTGCTGGCACCACTCCCTGCTGGGTAAGGTTATTAATAAATGTAGTGTATGACAAATCGCTTGCGGCAACGCTGAAGATCAGTTTGAAATCGATGTTTTGTGTCTTGTCTTCAACGGTCAGGTCTGAAAATACAGGATTGCGAATGATGCTGCTCTTCGCGTACGCATCAGACTGCAATGCAAGTGTCGCGTAGTTTTTGGCAACGCCGGTAATTGTTACCTGCACCATTTTTGCACTAGTAGTAGGGTCAGTTACAAATTGGTATGTAAAGTTTTTATACTGTACTGATTGCAGCGTTGTGGCCTGTAATGCTGCAAAGATCGGAGAGACCACAACGTGATTGTTGATCAGTGTCTTCACGCCGGTAATGCGCTGGCTGAGACGTTGCATGTCGGAAATGAAACTGCTTCCCAATCCGTTTTCTGCCTGAGCAAGCTGAGATTGCAATTGTGCCTTTTGTGAATCGAGTGACTTGCCATACAGGTACACACCAACAAATGCAACAGCCGTACCGAGGACAATAATAAAAGTAATGAACGACAAAAGCCCAACTGCTCCACTTCGTTGCTTTGGAGCAACCGGTTCAGTTGAGACAGGGCGTTTTGGAATGAACGATGTTGAGACAATTGGTTCCATTGATATAAAAATTATATCATTGAATTTTTCGCAATGCTAATCCAATAGCAGCTGAAAACTCCGGTCCGGTGTTTTTTAGGACGCCGGCCAAGAATACTGGTGATTCAACTTTGGCAAATGGGTCAGCGATAGCGAGCTCTGCGGCAAAACTTTGCTTTGCATATTCCACCAATCCTTGCATCATGGAACCTCCGCCGGTGAAAATGATCTTACCGATGTTTTTGTTGTAGCGTTTTTCAAATGCCAAGATAGTGGCATTGGTTTCCTGGAAAATATCAGCCAACTGGGTCTTTATCGGCTCAACCATACGAGGGTATTCCGCTACCGGTACCAAGCCATGCTCTTTTTTAAGATTCTCCGCCTGCTCAAATGAAAGCTCCAATGCTCGACTGATAGCCAAGGTAATGTCTTGGGCACCGCGGTTTACCAAACGAAATGTTTCCACAATGCCATGTTCCACGATAGTGAGTTTTGTTTTTGAAGCACCAATATCAACGATCATGACTGGATAGAGTTCACGAGTCATGACAGAACGAATATGACTGAAGACTTCGATTTCCAAACTGTCGATTGGCAATCCTGCTTTTTGAATAACGTCGGTGTATTTGGTAAGCGTCTCATTGAGCGTTGCCACCACCAAAATAGACATGCTTGATGCGCCGCCTGTTTCTGACAGCACTCGAGCTTCCGTGCCTGAATCCTCGTGACGAGGCAAGACGTACCAATCCAAAGTGACGTCCTCTATCGGTACCGGAATGAATTTCTTTGATTCATTTGGAATGACAGTCGGAAGATTCTTTTCCTCAATTTCTGTTGGCAATTGCAAGATGAAAATAATGCATGACATTGAAGGAATGCCAAAGACGACATTGGTGCTGGTAATGTTTGTTTCCTTTAGAACATCCGTCAAAGCCTTCGTGAGAATTTCCGGGCTGAGGTTGGTAACCTGCCCCACCTTGCCGCCTTCATTATATTGTCCCAATGCCAAAGCTCCGTACGTATCAAGCACGACGCGACTTCCTTCTTTTTTAAGCTCCACTACTTTGATAGATGAGGTACCAATATCAATGCCTACCGCTCGGTCATCGCCTGCTTTGCCCAAAATACCGGAAAAGATATTCTTTATGCCAGATAGGATACTATCCATATATGAATAGTATAACGTAAAAACTGGTTTTTCCTATGATTGAGACCGTATTGAACTTATTTTTCCCAGAACGATGCCGCGGCTGCGGCGTGCGAGGCAGCGCCCTTTGCAGGAACTGCAAAGGG